>NZ_JBIUAG010000052.1:0-56254 GCF_044547355.1 Kutzneria sp. NPDC052558 | reverse complement strand
AAACCGGGTCAACTCGTCATTGAGCGACTCCACCTGACCAAGATCCACAGCACAAGATCAAACCACACTCCCTGACAAAGTGACAAAGTACTGTTCAACGTCAGGAAGGGCCCCTTCATGACATGGGTCAGCTGATCAGAGTCAGGTCGACGGCGTTGGCCATGGCTTGCATGCCGGTGGCGTTGGGGTGCAGGTGGTCGCCGGAGTCGTAGGCGGGCAGCAGGCTGTGGCGGTTGGCCGGGTCGGCCATGGCGTGGTCGAAGTCGACGACGCCGTCGAAGGCGCCGCTGGTGCGGATCCAGGTGTTGACGGCCTGGCGCATGGCCTCGCGGTCGGTGGGTTCGTTGTCGGGCATGACGGTGCCGCCGATGATCTTCACGCCGGCCTGGTGGGCCTGGGCGATGAGCTGCTGGTAGCCGGCGATCAGGTCCTGGGCGGTGAGCGGGCCGCCGGCGGTGTTGATGCCGGCGTGCAGATCGTTGATGCCCTCCAACAGGATCACGGTCTGGACCCCGGCTTGGCCGAGGGCGTCGTGGGCGAAGCGCTTGAGGGCGCTGACGCCCTGCCAGATGTTGGGCACGTCGGTGAGCACCCGGTTGCCGCCGAGACCGGCGTCGACGACGGAGCGAGAGCCGGCGAGGCGGTGGGCGAGGTCGTCAGGCCAGCGCTGGTTGGCCCCGACCGGGGTGTTGTAGCCGTCGGTGATGGAGTCGCCGAAGGCGACGACGGCGCCGCGGGCGGTGGCGGGGACGAGGTCGACACCGGACAGGTAGAACCAGGAAGTCCTCGCGGCCACGTAGTTTCCGTCGCCGTCGTCCCGGGTGTGGTCGCCGGGCAGGGAAAGGTAGCTGGTGTCGAAGGCGTCGAAGTGCCAGGTGGCGGAGCTGGTGGCCTTGGGCAGGAAGACGCTGACGAGCAGGTTCTGCCCGGCCGCCACCGACATCGGGACGGGATCGCTCACGGCCTCGCCGCCGGCGGCGATGGTCAGCGTCCGCGACCGGGCGAAGGTGACGGTGTGATGGCTGCCGGCCACGGCGGTGGCCATGGCGCCCTGCACGGCCACGTCGACCGCGCCGACGGCGAGCGGTGTGGTGCCGCGCAGATTGGACAGCGTGACCCGGGGCGAACTGCCGGCGATGCTGCTGTGCACCACCATCCGAAGGGTCTGGTTGCTGAAGTTGGGGCCACCGATGGTCATGCTCGGGCCCCACGTGGCCAGCCGGGCGGGGGAGTCCACGGCGGCGGCCGGAACCGCGGTTGTGGCCAGGGTTGTCGCGGCCGCCATGGCCACGAGCAGGGATCTTGTCGTCACAGGGCAGCTCCACTCGACACGTCGTTGTGGCGGGCGGTTCGACAGTACCGGACAGGACCCGGAAAACATCCGACCTAATCGTGACGTGCGCGGGGCGGATGCCTTGAGCTGGACGGCGGACGACTCTGTCTCGCCGTGGGGAGCACGCGCCAGGCGAGACTCGGATAACCCGCTCACCAGATGGGACTTCTGGCCGCGACGGGCGGCGCGGCGCTGGCTGCCGAGGATCGAGCAGGGGAGGCCGGGTCGGTTGACTGCGTGGACCCATTCATCGGGTCAATCGCCACTAGTCGGACGCGCCTCGGTGCAGGCCGTCGTCAACTTGCCTGCGTACGTCTACGCGCGGTGGGCGGAGCCCAACGGCCGCTCGACCGGGCCTGGATCGCCCACACCGAGGTGATGGCCGGTGGCCGGATCGCCCGGCGAATGGGCGAAACCCCGGCGGGGTGAAGGGACCATTCGCAACGCCCGATGGATGCAATGGTTCCGCCGCGTAAATGCCCGAAGAAACAATGGACAGTGATATTGATCATGACCCCAGGCAATCACCTGACCGCACTCCGTGAGAGATCTCGCGAGTCCCGCCCACAGTCACAGCGAACTGATGAAACGGATTCACCAAGTTCGGTGTGACGTTGAGCGGGGGTCAGCCGGGGGTGTTGAGCAGGTCGGTGATCTTGCGGTCGGCGGCGGTGGTGGCCTCGGCGACGGTGGCCTTGCCGGCGGCGATGGACTGGAGCATGTCCTGGATCACGTTGGCGTTGTCCACGGCCGACCAGCGGGTCGACAGGGGCGTGAACCAGCTCTTGCCGGCCGCCGCCAGCTCGACCGCGGTGACCCCGCTGACCAGGGCGGACAGGCCGGTGCTGTTGGGCACCAGGCCGCTCTGCCCGAGCAGCCCCTCGTACTGGGTGCCGGTGAGCAGCCGGATCCACTGCGCGGCCAGGTCGGCCTGCTGGCTGGCCTTGGGCACGACCAGGTTGGAGCCGCCCAGGAACACCGGCATCGGCCCGGTGGCGCCGGGCATGGGGAACACGCCGAGCTGCTCGCCCAGGGTCGGGTACTTCTTGGCCACGGCCCCGGCGGTGGTGCCCTGGTCGATGATCATCGCCGCCCGCCCGCTGCCCAGGGCGTCCACGTCGCTGGTCTCGTCCTTGTCGGCCGGCGCCCGGGAGACCTTCGCCACGAAGTCCGCCCAGGTGCGCAACCCGGCCTGCGACTTGGGCGACGACAAGGCGCCGGCCCACCTGCCGTTCTGCTGGGTGGCGACGGTTCCGCCGGCGTCGAGCACGAAGGGCAGGGCGGCGTACTGATAGCGACCGGGGAAGTAGAGGGCGGAGAAGTCCGTGGCCGGGTTGGCGGCGATCAGCTTGGCCGCGTCCGCCTCCAGCTGGGCCAACGTGCTGGGCGGTGCGCCAAGGCCGGCCTGTTGCCACAGATCCTTGCGGTAGATGACGACGCGGTCGCCGCCGTAGTACGGCACGCCGTAAAGGCGGCCTTCGTAGCTGCCGGCGTCGCGCAGGCCGGTCAGCCAGCTGTCGGAGTTCTCGAAGTCCTGCGTGGTCAGGTCGGTCAGCTTGCCGGTGCTGGCGTAGGCCAGCACGTCGCTGTTGCCCATCTCCAGCACGTCCGGCGGCGTGGCCGAGGCCATCCCGGCTTGCCACTTCGCGTCCCGCCCCGGCCACTCGAGCGTGGTCAGCCGCACCTGAACGTCGGGGTGCAGGGTGTGGAACTGCTGGTTGAGCTCGCGGATGACGTTGTCCGGCGCGCTCTCCTTCATCAGCCACACGGTCAGCGTCGTGGTCGGCCCCGGCTGGGCTCCCGGCGTCCCGCAGGCGGCAGCCAGCAGCAGGGCGGCCAGGACGGCCGGGCCGGAGGCGCGCGCGTGTCTCATATGATCATCCCCCCGCCGGGATCGGTGCCTGAGTAGACGACGACGGTGATGGCGGTTTCGCACCGTGTCAATGCCTCCATTCGCGCGGGGCTGGGTATTGTCTACGGCGGTCTGCCGTGGTGGCCCAACCGCGTGGCGCGCGTGGCTGGTTACATGGGCGGCGGGCAGCAGTCGCGACGCCGCAAGCGCTGGCGTGCGAAACCATGAACGAGGAGATGGCGTGACCGTCGATGGCCGGGTAGTCGCGGGCCGTTACCGCTTGGGCCGACGGATCGGCAGCGGCGCTATGGGCGTCGTGTGGCAGGCGCACGACGAGCTGCTGTACCGGACCGTCGCGGTGAAGCAGTTGTTGCTGCAGCCGGGACAGTCCGAGGCCGAGTCCGAGGAGGCCCGCCGCCGCGCGATGCGCGAGGGCCGGATCGCCGCGCGCCTTCAGCATCCCAACGCGGTGGCGGTGTTCGACGTCGTCGACGAGGGCGACGGCATGCCGTGGCTGGTGATGGAGTACGTGCCCTCGGTCAGCCTGTCGCAGCTGCTGGAGGAGCAGGGCACGCTCGCGCCACAGGAGGCGGCGCGCATCGGCATGCACGTGGCCTCGGCGCTGGCCGCCGCCCACGCGGCCGGCATCGTGCACCGGGATGTCAAGCCCGGCAACGTGTTGCTCGGCGAGGACGGCACCGTGAAGATCACCGACTTCGGCATCTCACGGGCCCAGGGCGACTCCACGGTGACCGCGACCGGCATGCTGGCCGGCACGCCGGCCTATCTCGCGCCGGAGATCGCCAAGGGCCACGACCCGACCCCGTCCTCGGACGTTTTCTCCCTGGGGGCAACGCTTTACGCCGCCGTCGAGGGCATCCCGCCGTTCGGCCTGTCCGACAACCCGTTGGCACTGCTGCACAAGGTCGCCTCCGGCCAGATCGATCCGCCGCGCCAGGCGGGACCGCTCACGCAGCCGCTGCTGTCGCTGCTGTCGCCGGAGCCGACCGAGCGGGTCAGCATGGTGCGCTGCCGGGACACCCTGGGCGCCGTCGCCTCCGGCCAGGCCGCGCCCCCGATGCCGATGCCCTCGCACATGCCGACGGTGGCCACCGCCGCGCACCGGCCGGCCCCGATGGCGACCCGGGTGGAGCCGCAGCGTCCCCACGGCGCGCCTATGCGGTCCACCTCGACCACCGCGATGCCGCCCGTCCGGCCGAACCCGCCGCAGCAGAAGGCGGCCGGCCCCAACCGCGGCGCGATGATCGGCATCGCCGCGGCGGTGGTCGTGGCGGTGATCATCGGCGTGATCCTCGTTACCAACCGCGGCAGCGGCAACACGCCCGACAGCTCCGGCGGCGCCGGCGCCACACCGGGCGCCGGCGGCACCAGCTCCACCAGCTCCACCGCGGCCGGCACGGTCATCAACCGGCCGCCGCTGTCGGTGGGCGGGGACCCCAGCCCGGAGGTGCAGCTCCAGACGGTCACCGACTTCTACGCGCAGCTGCCCGGCAACGCCAAGAACGCCACGGACGCCTACTTCAGCCCCGACTTCCAGAGCGGTCTCGACCAGTTCCTGTCGGAGATGAGCAAGGCCAAGACGGTGACGCTGACCGACGCGCAGCCCGGCGACTACTACATCCGCGCCAACGAGCACATCGTCGGCAAGGACGGCAGCAAGACGGTGCAGCCGGTCGGCGTCGGATTGCAGTGGAAGGGAACCCAGCTCTACATCAACAAGATCGACAAGATCGGCGCGGCCAAGCCGGAGAGCTGAGTCCGGTCCGGCTCAGGCCGGCAGCACGGATTCGACGGCCGCGACCAGCCCGGCGTCCTCGGGCTCGGTCCGCGGCCGGAACCGGCCGACCACCTTGCCGCCCGGCGCGACCAGGAACTTCTCGAAGTTCCACTGCACGTCGCCGGCCGCGCCCTCGGCGTCGGCGGTCTGGGTCAGCTCGGTGTAGAGCGGGTGCCGCTCGTCCCCGTTCACGTCGACCTTGGCCATCATCGGGAACGTCACGCCGTACGTGGTGGAGCAGAAGGTCTGGATCTCCTCGGCGGTGCCGGGCTCCTGGCCCATGAACTGGTTGCACGGAATGCCCACGACGGCGAAGCCGCGGTCCGCGTACTGCTCGTGCAGGCGCTCCAGGCCGGCGTACTGCGGGGTGAGGCCGCACTTGGACGCCACGTTCACCACGAGTAGCGCCTTGTCACCGAGCGCGCCGAGGGTGGTCGGCTCGCCGCCCAGTGTGGTCAGCTGAAGATCCAGGATGCTCATGGGGAAAGCCTAGACGGGAGCGCGGTGTGACCGAGTTGCACGAGCTGTCGGCGCTCGACCAGGCCGCCGCGGTGCGGTCGGGCGAGGTGGGCCCGGTCGAGCTGGTCGATCACCACCTGGCCCGGATCGAGGCCATGGACGGCCGTCTGCACGCGTTCGTGACGGTCGACCCCGACAACGCCCGGCAGCAGGCCAAGGGGGCCGAGCAGACCCTGTTGGACGGCGACCGGTCCGAGTTGCCGCCGCTGTTCGGCGTGCCGACGGCGATGAAGGACCTCACCATCACCCGGGACGCCCCGACGACGTTCGGGTCGCGGGCCCACCTGGGTTTCCGCTCGCCGCTGGACGCCGACGTGGTGAAGGCGCTGCGGGAGGCCGGGCTGATCAGCCTGGGCAAGACCACGACCTCCGAATTCGGCCTGACCGCCCACACGGAGACCGATTTCGGCCCGGAGACGCGGACGCCGTGGGACCTGGCCTACTCGGCCGGCGGCTCCAGCGGCGGGGCGGGGGCGGCGGTGGCCGCCGGGCTGGTGCCGATCGCGCAGGCCAGCGACGGCGGCGGCTCGATCCGGATCCCGGCCAGCGCCTGCGGTCTGGTGGGGCTGAAGCCGTCGTGGGGGCGCGTGTCCGACGGTCCGCTGCCGCCCGACTCCAGCCGGCTGTTCGTCCGCGGCGTGCTGACCCGGACCGTGCGGGACTCGGCGGCCGGGCTGGACGCCTTGGTGGCCGGCCGACCCGGCGGCCTGGTGCCGATCACCGGGCCGGCCGGGTCGTTCCTGGCGGCGGCCGACCGCGCGCCCGGACAGTTGCGGATCGGGCGGTTCACCGTGCCGGCGAACCGGGTCGAGGTGGATCCGGAGTGCGTGCGGGCCGTGGACGTGGCGACCGAGCTGCTGGTCGAGGCCGGGCATGTGGTGGAGGAGATCAAACCGCCGGCCGGCCCGGAGTTCGCGCAGCTGTTCACGCGGGTGACGACGCTGCTGGCCGCCGCCGCGCCGGTGTCGGGGGCCAAGGAGAAGTTGCTGCGGCCGGTCACGCGGATGCTGCGGGAGCGCGGGGCCGGATTCACCGGCGCGGAGGCGTTGTCGCTGCTGGCGGCGTTGCAGGGCACCGGACGGGCGATCATCGACCGGACCGCGGCGTACGACGTCGTGCTGTGCCCCACCCTGCCCCTGCTGCCGCGCCCGCTCGGCTGGTTCACCGACGGGGGCGACCCGGAGGAGGAGTTCGACCGCACGATGCAGTTCGTCGCCTTCACGCCGGTGCAGAACGTGACGGGTCAGCCGGCGGTGTCGCTCCCGGTGCACTGGTCGCCGGGCGGGCTACCGGTTGGCGTGATGCTGATCGGGCGGCCGGCGGACGAGGCGACGTTGATCTCCGTCAGCGCCCAGCTGGAGGAGGCCTGCGGGTGGACCGGGCGGTGGCCGTCTCACCAGTACTGATGGCGTTTCCCGTCGGTGTCGGCGATGAAGACGACGGCGTCGGCGCCGGTGAGGTCGTCGGGGGTGAGCGGCAGGTGACCGGGCAGGATCGGGTCGCCGGCTCGGGTTTCGCCGCGGAGTTCCTCGGTCCGGAACAGGGCGCGGCGGGTGGTCGCCGAGGCGAGAGTGTGCTGGAGCGTGCCCGGTTCGCTCTGCGGGTTGGCGTCGCTCGTGATCACGACGTACTGCGGGCCGAGGACGGCGGCCACGCGCGCGCCGGCGCTGGCGTTCGTGCGTTGCAGATGGTGGTTGTGGGCGAAGGCCAGGACGGGGCCGCGCTCGCGGGCGATGATCGCGAGCAGGTTGTCGGCCATCATCTCGGAGCGCACACGGCTGAGGTTTCCGATGCGGTCGGGGGCCTCGGTGGCCATCGCCGCGTGGTAGCGCAGCAGCCCCAGGGCGGTGCGGGCGAGGTCGTGGGCCTCCGGGTCCACGGAAGCCGCGTCGGCCAGGTCCTCGGCGATGACGCGGAGGGCGCGGGCCTGGTCGGAGTTGCCGATGGACTTGGTCGGGTCGTACATGGCGGCCGGATTCGACCAGTCGCCGTCGTCGCCGGCCAGCGCGGTGATCTCGGCCGCTGACCCCGCGTTCAGGTAGGTGTCGACGGCGATCAGGAACGACCGGGGGCTCGGCGCGGCGGCGAATTCCGTTGGGGCGTCGAAGCCGTGGAAGCGGATCCGGTCCTCGGGCGCCTGGTCGGCGTTGTGGGCGCGCAGCCATTCGAGGAGCTCGCGGTTGCCCGGGATGGTGCCGAAGCCGTGGCTGAAACCCTTGTCCAGCATGGAGTCGAGGTCGGCCAGGCCCCCGTTCACGTAGTCGTCGACCCTGGCGGCCGCGAAGAAATCGGTCTCCAGGGCGATCGCCCGCCATCGTCGCAGGGCCACGAGTTCGTTGCGGAGCAACAGAAACTCCTTGATGCCATGGGTCGGCTCGCCGAGGCCGAGCAGGGTCGGCGTCGCCGGCAGCAGTTCGTCGACAGCGGTGGCCAGGCTGGACGGGGTGTCGATCTCGAATGCCATGCCATTGAACACTATCGTTGAACCTACGAGTTGAAGGTTGGTCGGCAATGGCCTGGGCAATGCCCGGGAAAGGCTCTAACGCGTGGTGACGGTCCGGGCCTCGGGGCGGCGAGGCCAGGGACGGCCGGCGGGCGGGCGTTGCGGGTTGGGGCGGTTGGCGCTACGCATGGCGGGGCTCAACTTCGGGTGAGATCGGCGGACTGCCAGGCCTCGGTGAGGGCCTGGGTGAACAGCTCGGTCGGCTGCGCGCCGGAGACGCCGTAGCGCATGTCGATCACGAAGAAGGGGACGCCGTTCGCGCCGAGACGGGACGCGGTGGCGGCGTCCTCGGCGACATCGTCGGCGTAGGCGTCGGAGGCCAGCACGGCCCGGACCTCGTCGGCGGCCAGGCCCACCTCGGTCGCGATCTCGACCAGCGACTCGTGGGTGAAGACGGAGCGCTGCGCGGTGAAGTGCGCCTTGAACAGGGCCTCGACCATGGCGTCCTGGAGGCCGCGTTCGTGGGCCAGGTGCACGACGCGGTGCGCGTCGGTGGTGTTGCCGATCCGCAGCCCGGCCATGTGGTACTCCAGCCCCTCGCCGGCGGCGGTCGCCTCCATCCGGGCCTCCATCGCGGCGGCCTCGTCCACGCTCATGCCGTACTTGCCGGCGAGCATGTCGACGGTGAGCTCGGTCTGCCCGGCCGGAAAGGAGGGGTCGAGCTGGAAGGAGTGGTGCACGACCTCGATCTGGTCCCGGTGCTCGAATCCGGCCAGCGCCCGCTCGAAGCGCCGCCGCCCGATGTAGCACCACGGGCAGACGATGTCGGACCAGATGTCGACGCGCACCACAACTCCTCCACCTCGAAAGACTGTCAGTGGGGAGAGCGCAATCCGAGGGCGTTTTGTTCCAGCGCGGCCAGCTCGCGGATCACCTTGTGACGACCGTGACGCCAGTCCCCGGCGGGGTCGCGGCTGACCCGGGCCAGCGACCGCAGCGGCAGGCGGGTCAGCGCGCGCAGGGCCAGGAGGTCCTCCCCGCCGTCGAGACGGGCGAGGCGCTGGGCCGCGGCGGCGGCGCGGGCGTACCGGACGCGCAGCGGCAGCCAGATGGCCAACGCGAACAGCACCGGCCCGAGCACGAGGGCGACCGGCACCCACAGCGCCAGGCTCTCGGCGGTGTCGATCTCCCCGTTGCCGGCGTTGGCCAGGGTCGCCCCGGCCTGCACCCCGGCCCCGAGCGCGTTGGCGAGCTGCCCGCCGACCAGCGGCACCTTGCCGGCGCTGGCCGCCGCCGAGGTGAACACGTCGCGTAGCCCGCTGCCGGCGCTGACCAGCCGGTCGCCCGGGCCGCGTAACTGCTGCACCGTGTCGTGCACCTGGAAGCCGAGCCAGATCCAGCCGCCGACCCAGGCCAGCACGACCAGGTCGGCGATTATTTGACGCAGGAACCGTCCCGGCCGGTCCGCGTACCACTTCACCTGTGCCTCCCGGCAACATCAACTTGTGGGCAACACGGAAGTCTGGTCCGTGGTGGTGACAGTGGTGCTCGCGGGTGGCGCAGTGCTGGTTGTTGTCGTAGTTGTCGGCGGCGCGGTGGTTGTGGTGGTCGTGGTGACGGTGGTGGTCGTGGTGCTGGTGGGGGTCGAGGTCGGCTTCCGCGTGGTCGTCTTCACCTGCACGGGCGCGATGGGATCGGCGTCATGGCTGGTCGTCGCCGCGATCGGGGGAGCGGCCGGCGTCTGCGCCGGGACCACCGGCGGCGCGGGCCGGAGCACGAACAACAGGGCGCCGATCGCCGCCGCCAATCCGACCGCCCCCACCGCCATCGGCGCACGCCGCCGCCGTCGCGCCGCCACCGCCTGCACCAGTGGCGTCGGGGCCGTCACCGGCACGGTCGCCTGCACGACGGCCGCCCCCGACAGCGCCGCGTAGATCTCCTCCGCCGTCGGCCGTGCCGCCGGATCCTTGTCCAGCAACCGGATCAGCAGCGGCCCCAGCGGCCCGGCCCGCACCGGCGGCGGCAGCGGATCGGTCAGCACCGAGGTCATCGTGGCCAGCGCCTCGCCGCGGTCGAACGGCACCGCACCCTCGACGGCGGCGTACAAAGTGACGCCCAGCGACCAGAAATCCGACTCGGGCCCGGCGGCCAGCCCCTGGATACGCTCCGGCGCCATGAATCCCGGCGCGCCGACCAGAACCCCGCTGGAGGTGTCGCCCTCGGCGCTGGCGATGCCGAAGTCGGCGAGGAAGGCCCGGCCCTGGCCGTCGAGCAACACGTTGCCGGGCTTGACGTCCCGGTGCAGCACCCCGCTGGCGTGCGCGGCCAGCAACCCGGCCAACAGGTCCAGACCTATCTCGGCGACGCGCTGGGGTGGCAGCGCGCCGTCGACCGTGATGACCTCGGCCAAGGTTCGCGACTCGACGTGCTGCATGACGATCCACTGCCGATCGTCGTGCGCCACAACGTCGTAAACCGTGACGACGTTCGGATGCACCACGCGTGCCGCCGCCCGGGCCTCGTGCAGCACCCGTTCGCCCTGCCCGGTGACGTCCTTCACCGCCACGTCCCGGCCCAGCAGCAGGTCCCGAGCCAGCCACACGGTGCCCATTCCGCCCGTGCCCAGGGTTCTGACCAGGGCATATCGGCCGGCGACCGGCGGCTGGCCGCAGTGTTCGCCTGTAGTCACGCTGTCCAGGTACCCGCGTTCACCCCGGGGCAATCCGACGCCCATTGACTGCCCGAAGCGGCGATGCGTAAGTTCGGCCGACTAACTAAGCCAGATGGAGGTCGACGTGGATCCGACTCCTGCGGACAGATTCAGCTTCGGGCTGTGGACGGTGGGGTGGCGGGCCAACGATCCCTTCGGCGAGCCGACCCGGCCGGCGCTGGACCCCGTCGAGTCGGTGGAGCGGCTGGCCGAGCTGGGCGCGTGGGGCGTGTCCTTCCACGACGACGACCTGATCCCGTTCGGCTCCGACGACACCGTCCGCGAGGAGCGGGTGGCCCGCTTCCGCAAGGCGGTCGCGCAAGCCGGTCTGGTCGTGCCGATGGTGACCACGAACCTGTTCACCCATCCCGTGTTCAAGGACGGCGGCTTCACCAGCAACGACCGTTCGGTGCGGAGGTTCGCGCTGCGCAAGGTGTTGCGCAACGTTGACCTGGCGGCGGAGTTGGGCGCGTCGACGTATGTGCTGTGGGGCGGCCGCGAGGGCTCGGAGACCGACGCGGCCAAGGACGTCCGCGCGGCGCTGGACCGCTACCGCGAGGCGATGAACGTCCTGACGCAGTACGTGATCGACCAGGGCTATGGCATCCGGTTCGCCATCGAGCCCAAGCCGAACGAGCCCCGCGGCGACATCCTGCTGCCCACGATCGGCCACGCCCTGGGCTTCATCGCCACGCTGGAGCACGGCGACCTGGTCGGGGTGAACCCGGAGGTGGGCCACGAGCAGATGGCCGGGCTGAACTTCGTGCACGGCGTCTCGCAGGCCCTGTGGCAGGACAAGCTGTTCCACATCGACCTCAACGGCCAGCGCGGACCCCGCTACGACCAGGACCTGATCTTCGGCCACGGCGACCTGCTGTCGGCCTTCTTCCTGGTGGATCTGTTGGAGCAGGCCGGATACAGCGGTCCCCGGCACTTCGACTACAAGCCGTTGCGCACCGAGGACATCACCGGCGTGTGGGCCAGCGCCGCCGCCAACATGCGAACCTACCTACTGCTCAAGGAACGCGCCGCGGCCTACCGCGCCGACCCCGAGGTGCAGGAGGCGTTGCGGGAGGCCAAGGTGGACGAGATCCTGCTGCCGACGCTGTCGCGCCGGGAGACGGTGGCGCAGCTGCGGGCCGCCGACCCGGCCTTCGACCCCGACGCGGTCGGGGCCAGGGGATACGGGTTCGTCCGCCTGTCCCAGCTGGCATTGGATCACCTGACCGGCGCCCGGCAATGATGAGCGCTTTCTCACGATGATTTGACGTATCCGGCCCGTCAAGATCGTCACCAGGTCAAATGCCGGCGGAATTTCACCCGCCGGCATTTGATCGGGGAACCGTTCCGGGACGTTTACTGGTGATCCACTCAGAATTTCCGTTGTTGGAGCGCGACAACCCGGTCCGTGTGCGTGTGGGCCTCGGGGTGGGCTCGACGTGGGATCATTGACCAACAGTTAACTGTGAACCCGTCGGCGGCGATGCAATGGGGGTCGTCGCGAATCGCGTGGGACGTCCGCCGCCACCTCGGTCGATGCTCGTGCATTGAAGTCAGAAGGCCGTGATTTGAGGATCGTAAGGGCAGCCCTGCGGCCTCTTTCCCCATCCGATGGTGGCCTCCCTGTAAGCATTGGTCGCACCAGTCGGACCAGCTAGGGAAGGCGGTCTGCCCTGAAACCGGATCGTGGGCTCGTCCCCGCCGGCACGGGGCCGGATCTGTCCACAGTGGACAAAGCCGGCACGCCCGTGCTCGGCCGCGTCCTGCTGGGCAGGACCGAGGAACTGGGCCACCTGGAGCGCAGGGCCGAGCTCGCCGTGCAGGGCCGCGGCCAGGCCGTGCTGCTGCGCGGCCCATCCGGCATCGGCAAGACCCAGCTGCTGCGGGCCGCCGAACAGCGCTTCGCCGCGCAGGGCATGCGGGTGCTGCGCGCCGGCTGCACCGAGGTCGGCAGCGGCTCCGGTTACGTTGCCGTGCGGGAACTGTTCGACGGTATCGACGAGGATCTGTTGCAGGGCGCGGCCCGCTGGGCCCGTGCCGCGCTGATCCCGGGCGACGACGGCGACCAGCCGGCCGGCGGCTACGCGGTCCTGCACGGTCTCTACTGGCTGGTGGTCGGCCTGTCCGGCGAGCAGCCGCTCGTGCTGATCGTCGACGACGCGCACTGGGCCGACAACTCCTCCCTGCGCTGGCTGGACTTCCTGTTGCGCCGCGCGGACAACCTGCGGCTGCTGGTGGTGATCGCCCAGCGCACCGGCCTGGCCGGCGGCGAGCTGCTGGCCGGACTGTCCACCCACGAGTGCTGCTCGACGCTCGAGGTCGCCCCGCTCGGCCCGGACGACGTGGTCGATCTGATCGCCGCCGGCCTGGACGAGGCGCCCGCGCCCGCGTTCGCCGCCCGGTGCGGCGACGTCAGCGGCGGCAACCCGTTGCTGCTGGACCGATTGCTCGGCGAGCTGCGCCGCCAGGGTGTGCAGCCGGACGCCCAGAGCGTGGAGCTGGTCCAGGAGTTGGGGCGGGACGTGCTCACCGCCTCCGTCCTCACCGCGCTGTCCAATCAGCCCGAACACGTCACCGCCGTCGCCCGCGCCGCCGCGCTGATCGGCACCAGCCCGCCCCACCGGCTCGCCGCGCTGGGCCAGGTTCCGGTGCGCGCCGTGGCCCCGGCCCTGAGCGCGCTGTCCCGCTGCGACGTGCTGGACGCCGACCACACCGGCTTCGTGCACGACCAGGTCCGCACCACCATCCTGGCCGGGATCTCCGCGGAGGAGCTGCACGCCACCCGCGCCCGGGCGGCCCGGCTGCTCAGCGACGAGGGCGAGCCGGCCGAGGCCGTCGCCGGCCACCTGCTGCTCACGCCGGTGGACGAGCCGTGGATGCAGTCGGTGCTCTGGGACGCCGCCGCCAGCGCCGGCCGGCGCGGCTCGGCCGAGGCCGCCATGAACTACCTGCAACGGGCCCTGGACTCGAAGTGGCCGGACGCCGACACCCGCACCCGGATGCAGATCGACCTGGCCGGGCTGATGGCGCAGATCGATCCGGCCGGCGCGCTGGCCACCCTGCGCGAGGTGCTGGGCCGGATCACCGACCCCCGCGCCCGCACGCCGCTGGCCGCCCTGTTCGCCCGGGCCGCGCAGCCGGTGTACTCCTCGCACGAGGCGGTGGACCTGCTGGTCGAGGTGATCGACCAGCTCGACGCCGTGATCGGCCCCGAACCCGGCCCGGCCGACCAGGAACTGCGCACGCTGGCCGAGTCGGCGCTGCTGATGGCGGCCACCGATGAGTGCTCGACGCTGCCGCTGGCCACCGCGCGGGCCCGGGCCATGGCCGATCCGCCCGGCCACAGCGGCTCGGAGATGCTGGCGTTGTCCCTGATGGCCATGCTGTCGGCGTTCGAGGGCGGCTCGGTGGAGACGGTGCTGCGGCGGGCCCGTCGGGTGATGGACGCGCGCGACATCCCGGTGGACGGCATGACGCTGCTCGGCGCCTCGCTGGCCTTCGAGCTCGCCGGCGACGTCGACTCGGCGCTGGCCGGCCTGGAGCGCACGCTGACCGAGACCCGGCGGCGGGCCGAGCCGGTGATGCACGTGATGGCGCTGGGTTTCCGGGCCGTCATGCAGCGCCGGCGCGGCGAGCTGGCCGAGGCCGCCGCCGACGCGCAGACCGCGGCCGACGTCGCCGGCCAGGAGCTGCCGGGCCTGCTGCTGACGTTGCCGCTGATCGCCCAGGCCGGCGTGTTCGCCGACGTCGGCGAGCCGGAGCGGGCGGCCGAGCTGCTGGGCCTGGTGGTTCGGCCGCGCTACGAGGAGTTCGGCTGGGAGTGGTACAACTACGCGCTCGTCCAGGCCAAGGTGCTGCGGCAGCTCGGCGATCTGCCCGGCACGCTGGAGATGCTTCGGCGTTGCGAGCGCAGCATGGCCGAGGCCGGCATCACCAACCCGATGTACGTGCTGTGGTGGCCGGAGGCGGTGGACGTCCTGGTCGAGCTGGGCCGCCGCGACGAGGCCGCCGCGCTGGCCGCGCGGATGAGCGAGGACGTCAAGCGCTGGCCCATTCCCAAGGCGGCCGGGCTGGTCGCGCTGGTGACTGGGCTGGTGGCCGAGGACCCGAAGGACGCGGTGGCCCCGCTGACCGCGGCCGTGGAGCGGCTGGAGGACTGCGGCGCGATCCCCGACCGGATCCGCGCCGGGCACCGGCTCGGGCAGGCGCTGCTGCGCGCCGGCGACGTCAAGCAGGCCCGGCAGGTGCTGCGCGCGGCCATGGACGTGGCCAACCGCAGCGGAGAACGGGTCGAGGTGGCGGCGATCGGCCGGCTGGTGGTGCAGGCCGGCGGCCGCGTGCGCAACCCCAGCGACTCGCCGGTGGACGCGCTGACCGGCAGCGAGCGGCGGGTCACCGCGATGGCCGCCGACGGGCTGAGCAACCGGGCCATCGCCGAGACGCTGTTCGTGTCGCTGCGCACCGTCGAGGTCCACCTCACCAGCTCGTACCGCAAGCTCGGCGTGTCCGGGCGCGCCGAGCTGACCGCGATCCTGCGAGCCGAGCGGTAAGCCGGCGGCCATGTCGCCCCGCGTCCCTGCCTTCGCGGACATCCTCGCCGACCGGGAGATCGAGGTGGACCGGTTGCGGGCCGCGCTGGCCGAGGCGGCCGACGGCCGGCCGGCGGTGGTGGTCGTCGAGGGCGCGCCGGGCCTGGGCCGCACCGCCCTGGCCGGCTGCGCCGCCGCGATCGCCGCCGAGTCCGACATCCGGGTCGTGCAGGCCACCGGCGCGGCGACCGAGGCCGAGACGCCGCTGGGCGTGGTGGCCCAGCTGATGGCTCCGCTGCTGCCGCCCGACAGTCCACAGTGGAACGACCTGGGCGCAGGGGCCGGACTGGACCGGCTGATCCGGGGATTCCTCACGGCGACCCGGCAGCAGCCGCTGCTGGCGATCGTGGACGACGCGCAGTGGGCGGACGCGGATTCGGTGCGGTGGCTGCAAGGTGTGGCCCGGCGGATGACCGGCACCCGGCTGGTGCTGCTGCTGACCGTGCGCAGCGGGATCGAACTCGCCGTCCCGGTCACGTATCGACTGCGCCTGGTCCCGCTGGAGCCGGCGGCCGTGCATGCCGCGCTGGCCCGGAAACTCCCCGGGTTGGGCGATCGGTTCGCGCAGGAGGCGGTCAGAGCCGTCCGCGGCAACCCGGCCGTGCTCCGAGCGGTGCTCGGACGCCTTGGCTCGCAACGGATCCCGCCGACCGACGAGTCCGTGCCGCGGCTGCTCGACGCCGTCGCCGAGGCGACCAGCGACCTGGTCTCCCGCACCATGGACGGCCTGCCAACCGAACTCGTGCTGCTGCTGCGGGCCATCGCCATCTGCGCCGGGATCCTCGACTTCGACCTGGTCTGCACGGTCACCGGCCTGCACTCGTGGTCCGCGCCGAGGGCCCGGGCCCTGCTGCGCAACGCCGGCCTGATCACCGGAGAGGACCGGCCCCGGCTGGCCGAGTGGGTGTCGGCGGACCGGCTGCTGGCCGGAATGCCGGTGGCGCAACGGGAATCCATGCACGCCCACGCCGCCCGGCTCGGTCACCTCAGCGCCGCGCCGGACACCGGCGTGGCGGCGATCCTGTTGGGCACCAAGTCCATCGGCGAAACGTGGGCGGTGGAGGTGCTGCGCCGCGCCGCCGCCTGGCACAACCTGGCCGGCGACGCCGCGACCGCGGTCAAGCTGCTCTCCCGCGCCACCCGGGAGAGCGGGGATCCGTTGGCCCGGGCCAAGGTTCGGCTGGAACTGGGCGAGATCGAGCTGCTGGAGAGCCCGGACGCGGCCGACCGGCACCTCAGCCAGGTGGTCGTCGCCGACGGCGGTCCGGAGATCGGTCCGCTGCGGGTGCGCGCCGCCGACCTGCTGTACGCGCGCGGGGCCGGCATGCTGGTGCGGCGGACCACGGCCGACGCCTACCGCGGGCACAAGGCCGACCGGGAGCACGTCGACCAGCTCGTGGCGCTGCACTGGTTGTCCGAGCTCGACAACGCGCTGCCGATCAGCCTGGACGGCCCACCCCGGCTGGCCGAACGGCCGGAAGACCCGTCCCAGGCCGGGGTCGTGGCCTGGCGGCTGGCCTGCGCCGGCCGGGACATCGAACGCTGCAAGGCGTTGGCCCGCAAGGCGATCGGCGCCGACGGCCCGGTCGGCCCCCGCACCATGGCGGCGTGGGCGCTGGCCGTCGCCGACGAGCTGGACGAGGCCGACGCCGGATTGCGAGCAGTGCTCGGCGATCTGCGGCTGCCGACCGACCGTGTGCTCGCGGCGTTCGCCTGGACCTGCGGCGCCGACCTGGCCTCGCGGCGGTTCGACCGGGACGCCGCCGAGCAGGCCCTGGCCACCGCGCTGGAGCTGCTGCCGCTGGACCGCTGGCACCGGCGCGTGTCGCCGAGCCTGGTCGCGGCCCAGGTGCTGATGTGTCTCGGACACGGTGAACTCGAAGCGGCGCAACGGATCGCCCGTGATCACCCGGCCCCGACCGGGCTGCCCGACGGCATGATGTGGCCGCACCTGCTCTACGCCCACGGCCAGCTGCGGCTGGCCAACGGCGATCACGAGCAGGCCGCCGCCATGATGCTGGAGTGCGGCCGGCAGTTGCAGACCCGGCAGGCCGACAACCCGGCCCTGCTGTCGTGGCGCGGCCCGGCGGTGATCGCGCTGCGCGCGCTCGGGCGGACCGGGCCGGCGGAGAACTTGTTGGCGGCCGAGCTGCGGCTGGCCGAAGCGTGGGGGGTCCCGAGCGTGGTGGCCCGAGTCGAACAGCTGAGGAAGGACTGACCGCCGTGCTGTGCGAGCGGGAGACCGAGTTCGGCCTGGTGGCCGAGGCGTTGCAGGAGGCCGCCGACGGCCACGGCTCGCTGCTGGTGATCACCGGGCCGCTGGGCGTGGGCAAGACCGCGCTGCTGGGCGGCCTGCCCAGCCTCGCCGGCCTACAGGGCGCCCGGGTGATGCGGGCCAACGGGGCGTTGCTGGAGCAGGACTTCGCCTTCGGGCTGGTGCGCCAGCTGATGGAACCGGTGCTGGCCGGCGTCGAGCCGGGGCAGCGGGAGCAGTGGCTGGCCGGGCCGGCCGAACCGGCCCGCCTGGTGTTCGACGACCTCGCCGGCCCGGACGAGACGCCGGAGTGGGAACACCTGCGCTGGGACGACGGCCGGCCCGACGGCGGCGTCCGGCACACCGTGCTGCACGGCCTGCTCATGCTGCTGACCGCCATGAGCGCGCGGCGTCCGGTGCTGCTTGTCGTCGACGATCTCCAGTGGGGCGACCAGCCTTCCTTGCGGTGGCTGGGTTATCTGGCCAAGCGGCTCGGCGGCGTGCGCGCCACTGTGGTCGTCACCGTGCGGGAGGGCGATCCGCTGTCGGAGCGCCCGCTGGTGCGGGCCGTGGCCAACGGGGCCCGCACCACGCTGCGGCCCGGCCCGCTGTCGCTGGCCAGCACCCGGCTGATGGTGGCCGAGGAGTTCGGCGAGCCCGGCGAGGAGGAGTTCGTCCAGGCCTGCCACGAAGTGTCCGACGGCAACCCGATGTTCCTCATGTCGGTGCTGCTGGGCATGGCCGTCTCCGGCTACCGGCCGATCGCCGCCGACGCCGATGTGGCCCGCTCGCTGCTGCCGTCCCAGCTGCGCGAGCGGCTGACCACCTGCATGGCCGGCCAGCCGCCCGGCATCCAGGCCTTCGCCAAGGCCATGGCCGTGCTGAGCGAGCAGGCCGACGCCGAGCTGCTGGGCCAGCTGTCCGAACTGGACCCCATCGGCTGCGCGGAGGCGGCCCGGGTGCTGGACCGGATGGGGCTGCTGGCCCAGACCACGCCGGTGCCGAAGTTCCTGCACCTGGCCGTGCAGGACGCCGTCGAGCAGCTCATGCGGGCCGACGACGCGGAGCGGCTGCACCGGCGGGCCGCGGCCCTGCTGCACGCCGGCGGCTATCCGGCCGAACAGGTCGCCGCGCATCTGCTCGTGATTGGCGCTGACCAGGACAATTGGACCACTTCCGTGCTCAGGGCGGCCGCCGACACCGCGTTGTCACGAGGCGCTCCCGAAGTGGCCACCCGCTATTTACGCCGGGCATTGCTCGATTGTTCGTCCGATGGCCCCGATCGTGCGATGTTGCTGGTCGATCTGGCCACCGCGGAATGCCGCTTCGATCCCGTCGCGGCCGTTCGACACATTTCCCAGGCCGTTCCGATGCTCGCGTCGACCCGGGAACGCGCCCTGGCCGTCTCCCGGCTGGCCCCGCCCCTACTCGGCGTCGCCTCCTCGCCTGTGCTGGAGGTGATCGAGCAGGTCGCGGCCGAGCTGGGCGACCCGGACGACCTGGAGGGCACCGACCGGGAGCTGGCGCTGTCGCTGGAGGCCCGGCTGCGCTGCACCCAGAACGACGACCCGACGCGGCTGGCGATGGCCGTGGAAAGGCTGCGTGAGCTGGGCGGACACCTGCCTCTGGACTCCCGGGGCGAGCGGGAGCTGCTGGCCGTGCTTGTGCACGCCGGCACGCTCAGCGGCGAGCTGCCGGCCGCCGAGGCGGTGCCGCTGGCCCGGCTGATCATCGAGCACGAGCCGGCGGTGGCCAGCCACACCCACGCCGCCGTGCCGCTGATCATCACCACCCTGCTGGCCGGCGACTGCGACGATGTGGCCCGGCCGTGGCTGGACCTGGCCCTGAGCCAGGCCCGGCGGCAGAACGCGACCGTGCCGCAGGCGATCATCGCCACCCACCGGGCGACCCTGCTCGTGCGGGCCGGCCTGCTGGTCGAGGCCCAGGCCGCGGCGGCGGAGGGGCTCGCGCTGGCCGACGCCGACTGGCTGCGCACCGTGGCCACACCGACCCGGGCGCTGGCCATGGCGGCGATCGAGACCGACTCCGTCGAGCTGGCCGAGCGGCTGCTGGCCAAGTGCACCGAACCCGGCGAGGCGCTGCCCAGCCTGTGGCCGTTGCAGGCCGTGCGGGCCTGGCTCGCCGCCCGCGCCGGCCGCGTCTCTACGGCGCTGGATTACCTTTACGAGCTGGGTCGGCGGACCGACCGGATCGGCTGGCGCAACCCGGCGATCGTGCCGTGGCGCGGCTGGGCCGCCGGCCTCCAGCACCAGCTGGGGGACCGGGCCGAGGCCGTCGAGCTGCTGCGGACCGAGCACGACCTGGCCCGGGACTGGGGGTCGGCCAGCGCCATGGGCCGGTCGCTGCGGGTGTGGGGCGCCATCACCGAGGGGGCCGAGGGCGTGCAGCGGCTGCGCGGCGCGGTCACCGTGCTGACCGACGGCGCCAACCGGCTGGAACTGGCGCGGGCCCAGTCCGCCCTCGGGGCCCGGCTCGGCGGCGCCGAGGGCGAGGCCTACCTCCGGCAGGCCGGTTCGGTCGCCGCCACCCCTTGGCTGACCGTGCCAACGGCCGTGCCGACCCGTGCCAACGGCGCTCGGACCGAGCTGACCAAGACCGAACGCAGGGTCGCCACGCTCGCCGCCGCCGGCCGGACCAACGGGGAGATAGCCGATGAGCTGGGCGTTTCCTCTCGGGCGGTGGAGAAGCACCTGACCAACTCCTACCGCAAGCTGGCTGTGCCCGGGCGATCGGGGTTGGTGGCCGCGATGCGGGTGCAGGAGGGGTGACAACGTTGTCAGAGCGGGGCTGGGGGACCGAACCGCACCCACCGAACCCCGACCACGCCACCGAACCAACAGTGATCGACGACCACAGTGTTAGTGCCCGCGAGTCCCCACGCCGTAGACGGGTCGTGAAACGCCTTAATACGATTGTCTCGTACTCGAAATCAGATTGCCTGTCCCGTCGCCGACGCCAACGCACCGGGGGTCATCGTGTCCGAGTCCTACAGCAGGCCACTGAGTGTGGTCACCGAACTCGCCGACCGTCGAATGGTCGCCGACCAGTCCGATGACCTTTTCAGATCGTTATTCGAACGGTCGGGAGTGTGCATCGCCTCCCTCGATGCGACGTATCGGGTGCTGGAGGCCAACGCCGACCTGTTCCACCTGCTCGACCGGTCCGCCCCCGAGGTGACCGGCCGGGACTTCACGGACCTGCTGCACCCCGGCGTCCGGGCCGGCTTGCGCCGCCAGTTCGCCAAGCTGGCCGAGGGCAAGCGGGGGCGGTTCAGCGAGCACGTGGTCGCCATGCGCCCCGATGGCACCGTCGTGGCCGGCAACCTCACCGCCGTGTCGGTGCGGGCCAACAGCCGGGTCGCCGCCACCACCCTGGTGCTGATCATTCCCAGCAATCCGGCCAAGTCCGGGCGGGTTGTGGTCGACCACAGCAAGGTGCTGACCGATGTGGACGCCCGGATCTTGGAGGGCGTGGCCGCCGGCGTGTCCACCGTGCAGATGGCTTCGCAGCTGTACCTGAGCCGGCAGGGTGTGGAGTACCACGTGAGCGCCATGTTGCGGAAGCTCAAGGCCCCCAACCGTCCCGCGTTGGTCGCGAAGGCCTATGCGTTGGGCATCCTGAGCGTCGCCACCTGGCCGCCGCGCGTCCTGCCGGACTATGTGAAGTGATCGCGCCTCGCGACCACGACCTGTTCGCGGCCGCGACGCGTGCGTTCGACCGGCTCGACCCCGTGATCGGCCACTACGGCGGTCCGGAGCGGGCGCTGGACGTGCGAATCGCCAACAGCCTTCCCCGTAGGCAACAGGTGGTCCGGATCAGGGACCAGCACTACCGTGACACGCTCACGGGTCTGGGTGTCCCGCTGTGGGACGGATACGACGAGAACGCGGTGCAGCTTCTGTGCACTGTGGACGATCAACCGGTCGGTTGTCTCCGGCTGACCGCCAACACCGAGCACGACGGTGACCTGCATGACGATTTCACCGGTGTCCGCTCGGTTCTCACTCCCGGCCGTTTCGCCGTTGTCGGCCGTGCCCTGGTGGTTCCCGAGCTCCGCTCCTGCGGCGTTCTCCATGCCGTTGTGCATGCCGCCTGCCGCTGGTGGCTCCGTCACAGCGGCAGCACCCGCCTGGTCGTCACCTGCCTGGCTCGCACCGTGCCCGCCGCGCTGGCCTTCGGCGGCCGCGTCCTCACCGAGCCTCTCGCCTTGGGACCGAACGGAGTTCCTGTCGTGCTGGTCGAAGTGGACGCCCGCCGCGCCGTCGACTCCGGCGTCCGTTGGCTTGCCCGCCATGGCTGGTCCGTCGCGTGAAGCGGATCCTCACGCCAACCGGCCATCCCGCCTGGTTGGCCACCAGCTATGCCGATGTGCGGCAGGTCCTGTCCGATCCCCGCCTCGGCAAGGCCCCGCTCACCGCCTGTCGGAACTCCACCCGCTCCGGCCGCCTGCTCCCCGGTCTCCTCTTCACCACCGACGGCCCCGAGCACCGTGCCCTACGCAGTGAGCTCTTGGCCGCCATGCGCCTGTGCCCCAGCCGCTCCCTCCTGGCCGGCTTCACCGCCTACGCCGACTCCTTGCTGGCCGCCGTTCCCCTTTCCAGCGACCTGGTCTCCTCCTACGCGTCCCCGCTGGCCATGTGGGCCATCGGCACCTGGCTGGGCCTTCCTCCCTCCGATTGGCCCCGCTGCGCCGAGCTTTCCTCGATTGTCCTCTCCGTGAACCAGTTCCCCGCCGAGGTTGTGGAGCAGGCCCAGTTCGACCTCCTCGACTATCTCGGTGGCCTCCTCTCGTCCCGCCCCGCTCACCTCGACCTGCTCTCCGCTCTCGCCGCCACCGCCACCGATCCCGTCCCTCTAGCCGCCACCGTCCTGGCCACTGGCTACGAGACCGTGGTCGCCGGCATCGCCAACGCCTCCTTGACTGTCTTGACCCACCACGACTTCGCCATGTGGCCTTCGTCCCGTGTGGACGTTCGCCGCCTGATCGACGAGCTGCTCCGCTTCGCTCCGCTGGGCGGCACCCTCCGCTCCCGCTGCGCCCTGGTCGACCTCCAGGTCGGCAACGCCTCGATAGCGCAGGGCGAGATCGTCCTCGCCGCCACCGGCCCCGCCAACCGCGATCCCGCGCACTTCCCGGCCCCCGACTCCTTCCGCCCCGACCGCGAGCACAACCGCCACCTGGCCTTCGGCGCAGGCGACCGCTTCTGCTCCGGCTCCCAGCTGGCCGTGATGGGCCTTTCCGTTGCCCTGGAACGCATAGCCCTCCGCTTTCCCTCCGTCCGCCTGGCCGTGCCTCCCGATTCGCTGCGCATCCTCTCCGGCTCCGCCGAGCCCCGCCCTGTGGCTCTCCCCGTCCACTGGTCCCTCACCCAGCCACGTTGCTGAACTCCGGCAGCCCGTCGTTGATCTCCACCGTCCAGTCGCTATGATGAATCAGCCGGTGACAGGCGCTGCACAGCAACACCAGATTGTCCAGGCTGGTCGGCCCTCCGTCAGCCCATTCCATCACGTGATGCGCGTGGCATTGCCGGGGTTTCCTTCCACATCCCGGAAACGCGCACCCCTTGTCTCGAATGATCAACGCTCTCCGTATCGCATTCGGTATCGTCCGGGACGCGCGTCCAATGTCCAGCACTTCGGACTTGGCCCCCAGCACCACCCTCAGGATCCTGCTGTCGCACGCGATCCTGCGCACCGAGGCCGCGTTGAGCGGCCCCATGCCCTCCAGGTCGGCGGTGCCCCGCTGCTCCTGAAAGTCCTTGAGTGGCATGGTGAGCGCGATGTGCGGCTTCTCCCCGCCCTCCTCGGGCAGGTCCTTGCAGCCGGCCGCCAGCTCGAGGATCTCCACCAGGGCATCACCCTGCCGCTCCGCAGTCGTGCGCGGGTCCTCAGCCGATTTCGGCTTGGCCAACGGACTGATCATCGCCTCCAACAACGCCAGGCTCTCCAGGTCAAGGAACCCGTCGATGTCCCCGCCGTTGCGGCGCTTGCGAATGGTCAACGTCCGCTTCGGCCGCGCCAGCTCCCGATCATCCGGTGCCTTGCCGTCCTGATCGAGTAGCATCAGGATCCTCTTGGCGGCGTCCTTGAACTGGCCGAGGTCAAGCGTCACCACGTGCTCCACCAACGCCGCCTCAACACGATCCCGGTCGGGTTCGGGCGCCTCGGTCAACGTCTTGTCCATGACGACCAGATGCTGCCTGCTCAGCAACGCATCCTGCGCCACCTCACGAACCGCATCCCGCTGGAACAGCTCCGCGTGCCGAACCAGCTCCCGCGCCTCACCCCGCGTGATGTCCCACCCCAGGGCCAGATCCGCCACCAACGCCGCCCGATCGTCCTTGGTCCCGCTGGTGCGGTTCCACAACTCCCGCACGTCCTCGACCTGCCCCAGATAGTCGGCCTTACGCCGCTCCTCCAACCGCTTTCCGTGCTCCCGCAACGCCCCATCACTCAGCCGCCACCTCTCGGCGTCGACTGGCAATTCCGGGTTCGCTGACATACCCCCATCTTACCACTCGCCAGAGACAAATCCCCTTACCAGACAAGGAATACCCGATCGTGTCCACCCTGAAGATTCCTTCAGGAAAGCGCTTTCCAACCTAGCAACGCGCCCACCCCCAAACGGCAAGCAAACAACCAAAGCCGCCCCCCTCCCACGTCCCCAGCCCTCTGTAAACCGCACCCCCACCCACCTGCCACCGCGCCACGACCCCCACCCCCCACCTGACTCGCCGCACCCCACCCCTCACACCGCACCCCACCCCCCCCAAACGGCAAGCAAACAACCAAAGCCACCCCCCTCCCACGTCCCAAGCCCTCTGTAAACCGCACCCCCACCTCCCTGTCACCGCGCCACGACCCCCACCCCCCACCTGACTCGCGGCAACCCGCCAGAGCGGGAACGGCTACGAAGGGGCTGGATCCAGTGGGGATGGGCTTGACGGTGAGATGAGTCTGGCCTGGCGGCGTTTGGGGGAGTGGCCGATCGGCGGCCGAATTGCTTGGCAGTACAGACGACTGGCTTCGGCAGCGAAGGATGCGCAGGACCGTGCCAGGGATGAGGTCCGTGGCGCGGAGGCGGGAGGGGACCAAACGCCAACCACCCAAACGGCAACGGGTGGGCCGCCACCCGACCGCACCACACCCCACCCAAAGCCCAACCCCAAAGCCCCAACCAACCCCCCAACCAACCCCAACCAACCCACCCCCGCCCCACCACATCCGCCGTTCCCCAAGACAATCCGACACTCATCAGGCAGGATCTCCCGCATGAGATCTCGTACCAACGGCATGTGGTGGGGAACGACGATCGAGGCCCCGAGCCCCGCCGACCTGGCCAGGTTCTACGCCGAGCTCCTAGGGTTGCCTGTCGTTCACGAGGAGCCCGGCACGGCCATCCTCGCCGCCTCGCCGCAAGGCCCGTTCTTCGTGTTCCAGCAAGCAGACGGCTACCAACCGCCGGTGTGGCCCCCGGTCGACAACCACCAGCGCCCGATGATGCATTTCGACTTCCAGGTCGGCGACCTGGACGAGGCAGTCGCCGAAGCGAAAGCCTTGGGGGCTACGGAAGCAGAGTTCCAGCCGCAAAACAACGTCCGCGTGCTGTTCGACCCGGCCGGCCATCCCTTCTGCCTGTGCGTCGACCAGACCTAGACAGAACCTACCGCCGCACAGCCAGAATCTGATGCACGTTCATGGTGTTGTCGGCGAAGGCCAAGGCGTTGTCGGCCAGTTGTAGTCGCCAGATGCGGGCGCGGGGGGCGCCGACGCGGGTGACGACGTCGTCCCAGTTGAGGTCGAGGGCGTGGCGCCAGGCGTCGATGGTGCGGACGTAGTGCTCCCGCATGGACATGACGTCCTTGATCTCCAGGCCGGCGTCGCGGAGTTGGCTGAGGGTGCGTTCGACGGGCCGGGTGGCCATGGCGGGTTTCATGTACGAGCCGGTGAACATGCCGCCGCCGGAGGTCTGCTGCATGAGCAACTGTCCGCCGGGGCGCAGGAGCCGGCGGAGGGTGGTGCAGTAGGCGGGATAGTCGTGGTCGCTGACGTGTTCGCCGGTCTCGATGGAGGCGACGGCGTCGAACGAGCCGTCGACTTCACGGGGGTCGACCCGCCGCACGGTGACGGAATCACCAAGCCCACGCTCGAGGGCCCGGGCGCGGACGAATTCGCATTGGCTCTCGGACACGGTGATGCCGGTGGCGGTGACGCCGTAGTCGGCGGCGGCGTGCAACACCAGGGATCCCCAGCCGCAGCCGACGTCGAGCAGGCGCATTCCCGGCCCTAGTCCCAGTTTCCGGCACACGAGGTCGAGTTTGTCGTGCTGGGCGTCGGAAAGGTGGTATTCGGGACCGTCGGAGGTCCAGTAGCCGCAGGACCTTGCCAACGTGTCGTCCAATATGGACGGTGGGAAGTCGGTGGCGGGCCGTTCGGTGTCGACCGGCAGTTGGCGGCCGCCGACGCCGGTGCGGGCCAGCAGCCCGATGAGCCGGGGCCAGTGGGCGGGCCGTGGCGGGCCCTGGGCCCGGACGTGGGCGACGAGTTCGCGGCAGTGCCGGAGCCCGACGGCGAAGTCGCCGTCGATGTCGAGGTGCCCGGTCACGTAGGCCTTGACCAGGCCGGACCGCCCGGGTCGCAGCAGCAGGTGGCGCACGGCCCGAGGCGTGCGCAGCACGGCTACGGGACCGTCCGGGGCCCCGGCGCGGCTGCCGTCCCACGCCCGCATGCCGATGGGGAAGCGCAGGCCGTACACGGACTCGATCGCCGTCACGACCTGCACGGCGACTCCCGGATTCGGCATCGGCGGACTCCTGGCTCGGGGTGCGCGAAAGCAGAGCAGTAGCAGACCTATCGCGCGCCGGCCCGGGAATGTGACAGGGAGGGTGGTGGCCGGCCTCACCCGAAGGGGCGAAACGGGATGTAACCCTTTCAGCCTCAACCGCGCTAATCCCGGTGTGCCGGCGGGCCCCCGCCGGCCGTCGACGTCGACGGGAGTGACCGATGAGCGGTGCCGGCAAGGGGATCCGAAGACTCGTCGCGGCGGGGACCACGGTTGTCCTCGCGGGCCTCGGCCTGGCCGCACCGGCGGCTGCCGCGGGCGGTGGCGGCTACAACGCCTACGTCACCGACAGCCGGCAGAACCAGGTGTTCGTGATCGACACGGCCACGAACACGATCACGGCGACGGTGCCGGTGGGGGCGAGCCCCCGGGGCGTGGCCGTGACTCCGGACGGCAGCCGGGTGTACGTGGCCGATCACGGCGGCGCGGCGGTTTCCGTCATCGATGCCGCCACCAGCACCGTGACCAGCACGATCCCGGTGGCGGGGGCGCCGAACTTCGTGGCGGTCTCGCCGGACGGCCGCAAGGCCTACGTCAGCAACGACGGCACCAACGCCCTGGACGTGATCGACACGGCCACCAACACCGTGACCACCGCGGTCCAGCTGGGTTCGGTGGCGGCCGGGGTCACGGTCCTCACGCCGGACGGCAAGTACGTCTTCGTGGCCGCCACGGGCGCCGACACCATCTACAAGATCGACACGGCGACCAGCGCCGTCGTCTCCACGATCGCCACGCCGAGGCCGAGCGCGCTGGCGATCTCGCCGGACAGCGCCGAGCTGGCGGCGGTGGACATCTTCAACAACACGGTCACCCGCTTCGCCACGGCCACCGGCCAGCAGACCGGCGTCACCCCGCTTACCAGCAGCCCGCAGGAACTGGCCTACTCCCAGGGCCTGCTGTACGTGACCAACGCCGACGGCACGGTCTCGGTGCTGGACCACGGCACGGTCACGCACACGATCCCGGTCCAGGGCGCAGTGCTCGGCGGCATCGCGGCCACGCCGGACGGCCAGAGTCTTTACGTCGGCAACTACTTCGCCACCGGCGTCAGCGTGCTGAGCACGGCCAGCAACACCGTCAGCACCGTGATCCCGACCGCGCCGGCCACCCAGCCCTACGAGGTGGCGATCGGCAACCGCAGCGCGGACCTCGCGGTGAAGCTGGCCGCCAGCCCGTCCGGCCTGCTGGTGCACGAGGTGACCTTCACCGCCACCGTCACCGACAACGGCCCCGGCGCCTCGTCCTCCTCCACGCTGAAGTTCAGCTACCCCAACGGTTTTGTCTCGCCGTCGGCCCCCGGCTGCACGGTGAACGCCACCGCCCGCACGGCGACCTGTCAGCTGGGCGCCCTTGCCAGCGGAGCATCGACCAGCAAGTCCCTCACGCTGACGGTCGGTCTGTTGACGATCTCCGGCAAGATGTCGGTGACCGCCGCCCGGACCGCCAGCACGCCCACGGATGGCAACGCCGCCAACGACAGCGGCGCCGTCACCTGCTCGGCGTTGACCACTCTCCTGGTCAGTTGCTGAGGGCCGCGATGCCGTGATCGATCAACGCGGTGGCCGCCGGGCTGACCGGACCATCGGCACGCCACGCCAGCGCCAGTTGGCCCCGCAGGGCCGGACTGGCGACGGTGATGGCGTGCAGTCCGGGCCCGGCGGCCATCGACGTGGGCAGGAAGGCCACGCCGAGGCCGCGGCGGGCCAGCTGGAGCACCATGTTCGGGTCGTTGGCCTCGAACGCGACCCGCGGCGCGAAGCCGGCCCGCGCGCACGCTTCGTCCACACAGGACCGGATGCCGGTCCCGACCGGCATGCTGATCAACGACCGATCCCGGAACGCCTTGATGGGCAACGAATCCGAACCAGCGAACGGATCCCCGTCCCCGACCACGGCCACCATGCGCTCATCCACGAACACCTTCAGCGCCACGCCCGGATAGGACGTCGACGAGCTCAACGCGATCACCGCCAGATCCAGCCCGCCACCACGGACCAAATCGACCAGCCGGTCGGAGTTGTCCTGGGACAAGGTGATCTCGATGGCCGGATGGGCCCGGTGGAAGCCGTCGATCATGTCCGCGATGGCCACCGCCGGACACGACGTGATCGTGCCGATGGCCACGGCTCCCCGCACCAACCCGGTCAGCTCATCCACGACCTGTTTGCTGCCGGCCACGGCCCCCAAAGCGGCCCGGGCGAACGGCAGCACCGCCCGCCCCGCTTCGGTCAGCGTCACGGTCCGGCCCGAGCGGTCCAGCAGCGGCAGGCCGAATTCCCGTTCCAGCTGCTTGATCTGCGCGCTCACCCCCGGCTGGGCGACGTTGAGCCGGGCCGCCGCGCGGGTGAAGTTGGCGTCCTCGGCGACCGCGACGAAGTACTCCAGCTGACGAAGCTCCATAACCACTGATTCTAGCAACGAGCAGAACTATGTCTTGGACTTATCACAGACCAAGCAGCAGGCTAAGCGCATGACAACCGCGAAGACCCCAGAGGACCTGTCCCGCCTGTTCGTGGAACTGGCCAACAACCGCGACGTCGACGGCCTGGCCGCCCTGTACGAGCCGGACGCCGTGCTTGCCTTCCCGCCCGGCCAGGAGACGGTCGGCCGCGACGCCATCCGCGAGGTGATGGCCCAGCTGGTGGCCGGCGGCGGCACCTTCACGGAGGAAAGGGCCATGCCGACCGTGTACCACGGCGACCTGGCCCTGACCTCCACCGTCCCGTCGGACAACACCGGCGGCCGGGTGCAGGTTGTGCGCCGCCAGGCCGACGGTTCCTGGCTGCGCGTGATCGACCGGCCCGAGATCCGGTCCGCGCAGTCCCAGCCGCAGCCGTCGGCCTGACGGCTTTCGCGCCGGTGGCTCAGCCGCAGCCGCCGGCGTGGCCGGTGTCGGCGCCGACGGTGATCAGCACCGGCGCCTCGATCGGGGCCGGCTGGGCCACGCCGGCGCCGCGGAAGGCGGCCACGAAGTCCAGCAGCCGGTCGGTGCCCCAGAACTTGTCCTGGCCGTGCATGAACATCGGCACGCCGAACACGCCGTCCTTGTAGACCAGGCGAAGCGCTTCGATGCCGCGGGCCCGCATCACCGGGTCCTCGTGCGCGGTCGAGACCCGGACCGGGTCCAGCCCGATCTCGCGGGCGACGTCGGCGATCACCGCCGGGTCGGAGATGTCGAAGCCGTGCTCCCAGCGGGCCCGGTAGGTCGCGGCCAGGAACTCCTTGCCCTTGCCGGCATCCGTGGCCACCAGGTAGCCCAGGTGGGAGACCTCCCACACCGGCTTGCGGTCCACAGGCCAGGTCATGGCCAGGCCGCGGGCGCGGGCCAGCCGGCGGGTGTCCTGGAGGATGTAGAGGCCCTTGGCCTTGGACATGTCGGTGTAGGGCAACGCGTCGATGCCCTCCTCGGCCAGCAGGCGCGAGGTCCACTCGTCCGGCTCCCACACCGGGAACCACTCCACGGCGTCCAGCACGTCCGGGTTGTGGGCGAGCAGGTCGCGGTAGGCGAACCAGGAGTACGGGCTGCGCAGCGAGAAGTACCACTTCAGCCGCTTGGGCTTGGGCATGGGAACTCCCTGATGTGGAACCGGGGGAATGTCATGAAGGGCCCCATACTGACGTTGAACGTGATGAAGGGGCCCTTCCTGACGTTGAACGTGATGAAGGGGCCCTTCCTGACGTTGAACGTGAGGAAAGGAGCGTTGATCTTGGGGAGGCTGCCGGCGCCGGATCAGCACGGCTAGACCGTCAGGCCGCCGTCGATCTGGAACACCGCGCCGGTGACGTAGCCGGCGCGCTCGGAGGCCAGGAACGAGGTCAGGTCGGCGACCTCGTCGGCGGTGCCCAACCGCTTGAGCGGCACCGACTGGAGCATCTTCTTGCGGGCCGGGTCGGCCAGCTGGGCGGTCATGTCGGTCTCGATCAGGCCGGGCGCGACCACGTTGGCCCGGATGCCGTAGCGGCCGACCTCCTTGGCCAGGGCCTTGGTGAAGCCGATGATGCCGGCCTTGGACGCGGAGTAGTTGCTCTGCGTGGGATTGCCGTACACCCCGGACACCGAGGAGATGTTGACCAGGCTGCCGGACTTGCGCTTCATCATGTCGAACACGACGGCCCGGCAGACGTGGTACACGCCGTCGAGGTTGGTGTCGAGCACGCCGTGCCACTCGTCGTCGGTCATGAGCACCAACGGGTTGTCGCGGGTGATGCCGGCCGAGGTGACGGCCACGTCGATCGGGCCGAGCTCCTCGTTCACGCTGGCGACCCAGTCCCGCACCGCCGCGCCGTCGCTGACGTCGACCTTGCGCGAGACGACCCGCACGCCCAGGTCGAGGACTTCCTTCTCCACCACCCGGGCCGCGTCGGCGTTGGAGTGGTAGCAGAAGCCGATGTCGTGGCCGTCAGCCGCCAGGCGCAGCACGCAGGCCCGTCCGATGCCCCGGGAGCCGCCGCTCACCAGGGCGACCCTGGATTCCGTGGTCATGTCTGCTTCTCGCCTTCCGCTGCGCGCAGCTGTTCGGCGGGCCGGTAGGCCACCACCATCCTGGACACGGTGAACACGAGTTCGCCGCGCACGACGCACTCGCCCTCGAAGATCACGGTCTCGCCGACCGCGCGGGACACCCGGACCCGGTGCTCCAGCACGTCGCCGGGCAGCACGGGCCGGTGGAACTCGATGTCGGCCAGCGACCCGAACAGCATCACCTGGCCGGACAACACATCCGGATTGGGCTTGCGCACGCCGAGCACGATTCCGGCGGCCTGGGCCCAGGATTCGACCAGCAGCACCTCGGGGTACGGCCCGTCGACGCCGTCGCGGTACCAGGGTTCGTTGCGGCTGACCGACTTCACCGCCGTCACCCACTCGCCGGGGGACACGTCGAGCACGTGGTCCACCAGCAGCATGGGGTAGCGGTGGGGGAGGATCTCCCGCACGTCGGTGTGCACGGCCGTCACTTGTTGCCCCCGCTCCGGTAGCGCAGCTTGACCACGGCCGCGTCGCGCCCGGCCACGGTGGCCCGGGCCGCGCAGCGCCACTGGTCGCGATCCTTGGTCCAGTTCACGGTGATGGTCAGCCGGTCGCCGGGAAACACCGGCGCCACGAAGCGAACCGACTCCATGGCCGCCATGGTCAGCTCGCCGGCCTCGGCCGGGGCGGTCAGCAAAGCGCCGCGGTGCACCGATTCCACCACGCACATGCCCGGGAAGAGGGGAAATCCCGGGTAGTGGCCGGCGAACACCGGTTCGTCGGGGCTGACCGTGAACGTGACCTCATTGTCGGACAACGGCTTCACCGCGCCGATGACCGGGCTCACCACAGTCATCCCTCAGCCCGCCAGGCGGAGCAGGGCGCAGGCGACGGTGCCGTGCGGGTCGACCGCGGAGACCAGGGCCAGCTTGCCGGCGGCTTCCGGGTCGCGCTCGGCCACGCTGAGCACGGTGGCGATCTGCAACGCCGAGGACGCGGCGCCGGTGTCGCCCAGCTCGGCGGCCGGCACACGGTCCACAGTGGAGTCACCGAAGATCTGGCGCAGGGTCGCCCGCTCGTGCTCGCCCTTGACGCCGGCGGCGGAGCCGACCGCGGCCCACACCTCGCCGGGCTGGATCTCGGCGCTGCTCAAGGCACTGCGCACCGAGGCCTCCAGCGCCGCGCGCGGGTCGCCCTCCAGGTAGCAGCGGGACTGAATGGCCAGCACCTCGGCCAGCGGCTCGCGGCCCTCGCCGATCTCGCCCAGCGGCTCGACCAGCAGCACCGCGCATCCCTCGCCCAGCACGGTGTTCCCGCCGCCGTGCCGGTGCAGCCAGGCCCGGGCCGGGGAGTACTCCTCGGCCGCGCCGACGAGAACCTTGCGGGCCCGGTTGTGGTTGAGCAGCCGGCGGGCGTAGTCCATGGCCAGCAGCCCGGCGGTGCCGCCGCCGGCCAGCGTGGTGTTGGGGCCCTTCAGTTGGTGCCAGATGGCGCACTGGCCGGCGGCGCAGTTCATCACCGAGTTCGGCATGCGGGCCGGGTCCACGTGGAAGGGCAGCTCGCCGGTGAACGAGTCGCGGGTGAAGTCCATGACCGACTGCACGCTGCCCATGGTGGTGCCCAGCACCAGCGCCGAGTCGGCCCCGGTCTGCACCACCCGGTTGCCCTCGCCGTCGTGCAGCACCTGGCCGATGGTGCTGACGGCCAGCCCGGTCACCCGGTCCATCGACCGGGTTCCCTTGCGCCCCAACACCTCCTTGATGGTGAAGTTCGGCACCAGGTGGGCCTGCTCGTCGGGCCCGGCCCATTGCTGCTTGTCCAGCGCGGCCGAGGTGGACAGGCCCGCGCTGACACCGTCCACATAGGACTGGCGGCCGATGCCGAACGGGGACACCGCGGACCAGGCGGTGATCACGGGACGCACGGGCGCGCTCATCGGGTCTCTCCCTCAACGAACTTGCCGAGGATCACACTGGCGTTGTTGCCGCCGAAGGCCAGGCCGTTGTTCTGCACCACGTTCAGGTCGGCCGGCACGGACTCGTTGGGCACGCAGTCGATCGGGCACTCGGGGTCGGTGGAGTTGTGGTTGATGGTGGGCGGGGCGAAGCCGTGGGTGATGGCCAGCGCGCAGGCGATGGTGCCCAGGGCGCTGGCCGCCCCCATGGTGTGGCCCAGCATGGACTTCACCGAGATGGTGCGGGGCGGCTGGTCCCCGTAGACCTCGCGGATGGCCGCGGTCTCGGTGATGTCGTTGGCCTTGGTGCCGGTGCCGTGCGCCGAGATCAGGTCGACCTCGTGCGGCTTGACGCCGGCGTCGTCCAGCGCCAGCTGCATGCAGCGGGCGATGCTGGACTGGTTGGGCGCGACCTGGTGGTAGGCGTCGCAGTTGAGGCCGTAGCCCAGGATCTCGGCGTAGATGCGGGCCCCGCGGGCCCGCGCCGACTCCAGGCTCTCCAGCACCAGCACGCCCGCGCCCTCGCCGGTCAGGATGCCCAGGCGGTCGGCGTCGAACGGCTGGCAGAACTCCGGCGCGATCGTGCCCAGCCGGTAGAAGCCGGCGAAGGTCTTGCGGCACATGGCGTCCGCGCCGCCGCACAGGGCGAACTCGACCTCGCCCGAGCGGACCGCGTCGAAGCCGTCGCCGATCGAGTAGTTGCCGGCCGAGCAGGCGGTGGCGATGGTGTACGCGCTGACGTTGGCCAGCTTCAGTTCCCGGGCGATGGCCATCGACAGCAGGTGCGCGGGCACCCGCCGGCTGGCCGCGGCGTCCATCTTCTCCGGGCCCTCGTTGACTTCGGTCTCCACCAGCCAGTCGAGGTCGAAGGCCTCGCCGTCGGTGGTGCCGACGGTGACCAGGCCCCGCTTGTGGGCCAGCTCGGCCTCGTCCAGACCGGCGTCGGCCACGGCCATCCGGGCCGCTGCGATGGAGAACTGGCTGGCCCGGCCGACCATCGACGGCTCGAACACGCGCAGCCATGGGGACGGGTCGAATCCCACGACCTCGCAGCCGTTGGCGTGCTCGAAGCCCGTGGTGTCGAACAGCGAGATCGGCCGTGCGCCGCTGCGGCCGGCCCGCAGCCCGGCCGCGAACTCCTCGGCCCCCACGCCGATGCTGGAGACCACCCCAAACCCGGTGAGTACAACCCTGTTCATGGGATTCGCCCGTCCTTCGCGATGATGGGTGCGACTACCAGCCGGCGGCCTCGGCGGTGACCTCGTACACGCCGTTGAGGTTGGCCATGCGCGGCAGCTCGGACTGCTCGATGACGATGCCGAAGGCCTTCTCCAGGGAGGCCAGGATCTCGATGGCGCGCAGCGAGTCGGCCTCGTGGTCCTCGATGAACAGGCTGGTGTCGGTGATCTCGTCCTCCTCGATCTCCAGGATCTCGCAGACGATCTCCTTGATCTTGGCGGTGCGCTCGTCGGTGGTCGCGGTCATGTCGTGCTCCTCGAACTCGTTGCTGCGGAAGGGAAAATCGGGTTCAGGCGTGCTGGTCGACGAGCGAGAGGGGACGCATGTCGGTCCAGTTCTCGGTGACGAAGCGCAGGGCGGCCTCGCGCGAGCTCGGGCCGTGCACCGGGCGCCAGCCGTCCGGCACGGCCGCGAACTCGGGCCACAGGCTGTGCCGGCCCTCCTCGTCAACCACCACCAGGAAGGTCCCGGTCTCGTCGTCGAAGGGGTTGGTGCTCATGGGGTTCACGCTCCCGATGTCTCAGCGGACGGTGAAGCCGCCGTCGACGGCGACCACCGATCCGGTCACGTCCCTGGACTCGTCGCTGGCCAGCCACAGCACCGCCCGCGCGACGTCGTGCGCCCGCACGAGCCGGTTGGTCGGCTGACCGGCCACGAAGGCCCGCTCGCTGTCGCCGACCGGAAGGTCGAGGCAGCGCGCGATCTCCGCCATCATCACGCCCTCCAGGTCGGGGTCGTCGTAGACGGAACCCGGGCACACGGCGTTGATCCGTATGCCCTTGGGCGCGTAGTCCAGCGACGCGGCCCGGGTCAGGCCGATCAGACCGTGCTTGGCCGACACGTACCCGGCGAAGTGCCGGTAGCCGACCAGCCCGGCGGTGGAGGCGATGTTGACGACGCTGCCGGCGCCGCGGCGCAGCATCGACGGCAACACCGCCCGCATCATGCGGAACTGTCCCGTCAGGTCGACGTCGAGCATCACCTGCCACTCGTCGTCGTCGATCTCGTGCACCGGCTTGCCCGAAGGAGAGACCAGGCCGGCGTTGTTGACCAGCACGTCGATCCTGCCATGCTGATCCAAGCTTTCCGCCAGAACTTCCTTGACCCTGGCGGAATCCCGGATGTCCAGCGACACCGCCGTCACGCTGCCGCCGAACTTGCCGCACAGGCGCGCGGTGGTGTCCAGCTGGCTCCGCGTGCCCAGCGGGTAGGGCACGCCGTCGATGTCGCCGGCCACGTCCAGCAGCACGAGGTCGGCGCCCTCGGCGGCGAACTCGGTCGCCGTGGCGCGGCCGATGCCGCGCGCGGCGCCCGTGATCACCGCCAGTTTGCCGCCCAGCCGGCCACTCATGCTGTCTTCCTCTCGGCCAGAACTCCGGACAACAGCCGGATGGTTGGGTTGTGGTAGATGGTGGCCACCGACACCTCGCCGAGCCGACGCTGCCGGATCTCGGCGGCGATGCGGGCCGCCATCAGGGAATTGCCGCCGATCATGAACAGGTTGTCGTCCGGTCCGACCCGGGCGCCCAGCAGCTGCTCCCAGATCCGGCCGACCTCGCCGGTGTCCGCCGTGTCCGCCGCCGTCGCCGTGGTCGCCGACATCGGCTCGGGCAGCCGGTCCACGTCCAGCTTTCCATTGCTGGTCAAGGGAAGCTCTTCGACCTTGGTGAACGTGGACGGCACCATGTACGCGGGCAGCAGGCCGGTCAGCCGCTCCCGCACCGCGGCCGGGTCGGCGTCCGGGCCCACCAGGTAGGCGTCCAGGTGCACGTCGCCGGCCCCGCCGCGCTTGTTGATCACGACGGCGGCGGCCAGGACCGTCGGATCGGACAGCAGCTCGGCCTTGATCTCGCCGAGCTCGATCCGGTGGCCGCGCACCTTGACCTGACTGTCCAGCCGGCCGTGGTGCTCCAGCTCCCCCGTCACCAACAGCCTGCCACGATCACCACTGCGGTAACGCCTAGAACCGTTGTCCTGAAGCGGGAAACGCTGGTCGGTCAACTCCGGGCGGCCCAGATAGCCCCGGGTCACGCCGGCTCCGCTGACCACGATCTCACCGGCCACGCCCGGCGGCACCCGCCGGCCCTTGAGGTCCAGCACGCGCAGCGTCCAGCCGGGAATCGCCACGCCAACCGACTTGCTGCCGGCCAGGGCCGCCTCCCTTGTCACCGTGAACCACGTGCAGTGCACGGTGGTTTCGGTGATGCCGTACATGTTCACGGCTTGACAGCGGCTTTCCGGGTTGCGGTCCAGCCAGCGCAGCAGCATCCGGGAGTCCAGCTGCTCGCCGCCGAACACCAGCAGCCGCACCGACAATCGCCGGTCGCTCTCCTGGTCGGCCGACAGCAGCTGGGCGAACGCCGACGGGGTCTGGTTGAGCACGGTGACCCGCTCGTCCACGAGAAGGTCGTGGAACTGCTTGGGATCACGGGTCTGCTCGGCCGTCACGACGACCAGGCAGCCGCCGGTGGCCAGGCAGCCCCAGATCTCCCACACCGAGAAGTCGAAGGCGTACGAATGGAAGAAGGTCCACACATCCTCGCCGCCGAAGGCGAAGTCCTTTGTGGACGACAGCAGTGCGGCCACGTTGCGGTGGTCGACCACGACGCCCTTGGGCTTGCCGGTGGAGCCGGAGGTGTAGATCACGTACGCGGCGTCGTCGGGGGAGGTGTCGGGCAACGCGGCCGCCGGCGCCTCCTCGAAGTCCTCGTCCCGCACGACCGTGACCAGCCCGGCGTCCTCGGCCATGTAGTCCAGGCGTTTGGCCGGGTAGTTCGGGTCCAGCGGGATGTAGGCCGCGCCGGCCTTCAACACGCCCAGCAGGGCGACGATCAGGTCGACACCACGGGCCCTGGCCACGCCGACCCGGGAGCCGACGACCACACCCCGCTTGGCCAGGCCGGCGGCAACACGATTGGCTGCCTCGTCCAACTGGCCGTAGGTAAGGGATTCCGCCCCGCAGGTCACGGCGATGGCGTCGGGTCGGGCCGCGGCCCGCTCGGCGATCATGCCGTGGATCGTGCGGTCGGTGTCGGCCAGTTCCTCGGGCTCACCCACGGAAGCCAGGTCGCGGCCGGCCAGCAGGTCGACCTCGCCGACCTTGCTTTCCGGCGCCGCCAAGACGTTGCGCACGGAGCACAGCAGCCAGTCAACCGCCGCCGGGTCGACCAGGTCGGTCCGGTAGCTGGCGGTGAGGTGGTCGTTGGCCAGGCGCAGCACCACCGGTGGCACCTGGGCGTGCACGTGTTCGGCCAGCACCGGCACGTCGTCGGTCGGCTCGACCGCGACCGCCGGCACCACGTCCACGGTGTCGCCGGTCTTGAGCTGGTCCACAGTGGACTCGTCGTCCACGGTGATCAGCACCGAACCCACCTGCGGCGCTTCGACTCCGGTGTACCGGTTGAGCACCACCGCAGTGGCGGCCGCCAGCCGTGCCGCCGAACCAGCCGGGGCCGTCCGGTCCTGCGTGCGGAAGGCGACGCCGGCCGCAGTGGTACCGGCCGGGTCGCCGACCCGCGCCCAGCCCAGCTCGCCGGCGAACTCGCCGCCCGGCGGGGTCAGCAGGATCGGCTCCTCGCCGGCGCCGACCAGCCAGGAAGCCAAGGCCCGCAAGCAAGGGCCGGTGGTCGCCGCCGTCACGGCCAGGCGCTGGACGCCGTCGGTGAACCGCAGCAGCACGGCCCGGACCGAGGTCGAGCCGTCGAGCGGCCGGGCCAGCACGCGGCGGGTCGACTCGTCGGCGTCGGCGCTGGCCCGCGGCACGTCCTCGACGAACAGCCGGCCTTCGCGCAGCCGTTCGGCGATCGAGGCCTGGTCGACACCGTCGGCGCCGACCAGCACGGAACGCAGTTCCATCTCAGACCCCTCGACCGACCGGCACGGAAGAGATGCGGCGCAACAGGTCGAACAGCGACTCGGGGTCGTCGACCAGGTACATGTGCCCGCCGGGCAGGTCGACCACCTCGCAGTGGTCCACGGTGGCCAGCTCCCACCGCTCACTGTCCACACGGGACACGATGTGGTCGGCCGCCCCGCGCACCACGGTGATCGGCACCGGGATAGGCGTCAGGTCGCGGGCCAGGTACCCCTCGTGCAGCTCGACATCGGCCCGCAGCGCCGGCAGCACGATGTCGCGCAGGTCCCGGTCGGCCAGCGCCGGGTGGGTGTAGCCGGCCAGCTGCTCGACCCGGGCGACGAACTGGTCGTCGTTCAGGTCGGCGGCCTCGCGGGCCAGCGGCACCGTCGGGCCGGCCGAGCCGGAGGCCACCAGGTGGCGCACCGGCACGAAGTCGACCAGCCGGCGGGCCACCTCGAAGGCCAGCACCGCGCCGAAGCTGTGGCCGAACAGCGACACCGTGTCGGTCGGCAGCAGCGACCGGGCGATCTTGCCGGCCAGCTCGTCGGCGGCCTTGTCGATGTCCCGGTACAGCTGCTCGAGGAACAGCTCCTCGCGGCCCGGCAGCTGCACGGGGTGCAGTTCGAAGCCGAGGTCGCTGCTCGGCGCCCACGCCCGGTAGAAGGACGCGCCGCCGCCGGCGTACGGGAAGCAGAACAGTTTGTCAGTCACGACCTGTCCCCATTTCCTGGACGAGAACTCGGGTGATGTCAGCCAGCGGCTCGGGCCGCAGCATGTCCTGGTGTTGGCAGTCGACCGTCTGCACGCCGACCTCGTCGGCGAACGGCGACCAGTCGGCCGGGTCGCTCTCCTGCCCGGCCACGAAGTGCAGCATCCGGCCCCGGAACCGGCCCGGCCGGTGCTCGACCTGAAGCGTCACGTTGGCCCGCCAGGCGGCGACCACGTTCATCAGCTGGGCCTCGGTCAGCCCGGCCAGGGGATTGTTGTCCCGCTTGAAGATCTCCAGCACCTCGGCCGCGGTCGGGGCTTCGCCGGGCTCGTGCCCGAAGAAGGCGAGGATCGCGCCCAGCAGCTCGGTGTCGCTGGGCAGCTCGCCGGCCTCCGGCACGGGGTGGCTGTCCAGACTGGCCAGCAGGGCAACGGTGCCGCCGGCCTCCTGGAGCTGGCGGGCCATCTCGTGCGCCACCAGGCCGCCGAACGACCAGCCCAGCAGGTGGTACGGGCCCTCCGGCTGGACCTTGCGCACCTGTGCCAGGTAGTCCGCGGCCATTTCCCCGATGCTGCCGGGGATTCCGTCCGGGTCGAGCAGGCCGCGGGCCTGGAGGGTGTAGACCGGGAACTCCTGGCCGAGGTGCGACGTCAACCCGATGTAGGACCAGCCGATGCAGCCGGAGGGGTGCACGCAGAAGATCGGCTTGCGGCTGCCCTTGACCCGCAACGGAAGCAGCACCTCGAACGCGCCGAGCGAGCCGTTGGCGCCGAGCCGGGCGGCCAGGCCGCCGACCGTCGGGGCTTCGAACATGTCGCGGATGGTCAGCGTCACGCCGAGCACCTTCTTCACCCGGCCGATGAGCCGGGCCGCGAGCAGGGAATGCCCGCCCAGGTCGAAGAAGCTGTCGTCCGCGCCGACGCTGTCCAGCCCGAGCACCTCGGCGAACAGGCCGCCGAGGATCTCCTCCTGCGGCGTGCTCATGGCCTTGGTCGAGCCGGCCGTGTACGCCGGGTCCGGCAGCGCCGCCCGATCGAGCTTTCCGTTGGTGGTCAACGGAAGCGCGGCCAGCGGCACGAAGGCGTTGGGCACCATGTAGTCCGGCAGCACGGTGGCCAGGTGATCCCGCAGGGCGGCGGTGTCCAGCGCGTCGCCGGCCGGCACCACGTAGGCGATCAGGCTCTGCTCCCGCACGATCACCACCGAGCGGGCCACGTCGTCCCGGGCGGTCAGCACCGACTCGATCTCGCCGAGCTCGATGCGGAAGCCCCGCAGCTTGACCTGGCCGTCGGCCCGGCCCACGTACTCCAGGTTGCCGTCGGCCCGCCAGCGGGCCAGGTCGCCGGAGCGGTACATGCGGGCCCCGGCCGGTCCGTACGGGTCGGCCACGAACCGCTGCGCGGTCAGCGCCGGCTGCCCCAGGTAGCCCCGGGCCAGGCCGTCGCCGGCCAGGTAGAGCTCGCCGACCACGCCCGCCGGCACCGGCCGCAGCAACGCGTCCAGCACCAGCAGCCGGGCGTTGGCCTGTGGCCTGCCGATCGGCACCGGGCCGGCCGGCACGGCCGTGCCCGGCTCGATCCGGTACTCCGAGCAGTTCACCGTGGCCTCGGTCGGACCGTATACGTTATACACGGTCACGTCCGGGTGGGCGGCCCGGAACTCGGCCAGCGCCTCGCCGGTCAGCGCCTCGCCGCCGAGCAGGAGTTCCCTGCTGGGGGCGAACTGCGGCGGCAGGTTGGCCAGCAGCGGCAGATGGCTGGGGGTGGCCTTCATGAAGGTGGCCGGGTTGGCCAGCACCGCCGGGGCGGTCGGGTCCTCCAGGCCGGACAGCACCACCTTGCCGCCGGAGACCAGCGGCGTGATCAGCGCGGTGACCGTGAGGTCGAAGGACACGGGGGAGTGCACCAGGGCGGTGCCGGTGACCGCGTCGTAGGCCGTGGTGGTCCAGGCCAGGTAGTCGGTCACTGAGCGGTGTTCGACGACCACGCCCTTGGGACGGCCGGTGGAGCCCGAGGTGTAGATAATGTATACAGGATCCCGTTGGTCGATCCGGATTCCGGGGTTGGCGTCCGAGCGTTCGGCCAGCTCGCAGCGGACCTTGGGGTCGGCCAGGAACTCCGGCGTCAGGGTGATCGCCGGCCGGGCGTCGTCGATCACATACTGGATACGATCGGCCGGATACTCGGGGTCGATCGGCAGGTACGCGGCGCCGGTCTTGGCCACCGCCAGCAGCGAGACGATCAGCTCGGTGGACCGCGGCATGATCAGCCCGACCACCTGGCCGGCCCCGACGCCCCGGTCGATCAGCAGGTGCGCCAGCCGGTTGGCCCGCTCGTTGAGCTCGGCGTAGCAGAGGTCCTCATCCTCGAACACCAGCGCGATCGCGTCCGGGTTCTCGGTGACCGCCCGCTCGAACCGCTGCGGCATGGCGATCGGCTCGACGGCACGGGCGGTGTCGTTGAGGTCGACCAGGATGGCCCGGCGCTCGTCGGCGTCGAGAATGTCCATTTCGGACAGACGGGTGTCCGGCCCGGCGGCGATCCGCTGGAGCACCCGGGTCAGCCGCTGGCCGATGACCTGCACCGACTCCTCGTCGTAGAGGTCGGTGCTGTAGTCGATGGCGACCCGCAGCACGTCGCCTTCCTCGACGAACTCGAACCGGAAGTCGTACTTGACCGTCCCGGTGCCGACCGGCTCCGGTGTCGCCGCCAGACCGGCCAGCTCGCCGGCCGCCTCGGCGTTGTTCTGTAGCACCATCATCACCTGGAACAGCGGCGGGACGGAGCTGGAGCGAACCGGGTTGAGCACCTCGACCAGCCGCTCGAACGGCAGGTCCTGGTGGGCGTAGGCGGCCAGGTCGGCGTCCCGGACCCGGCCGAGCAGCTCCCGGAAGGTCGGGTTGCCGGCCAGGTCGGTGCGCAGCACCAGGGTGTTGATGAACATGCCGACCAGGTCGTCGAGCGCGTCGTCGGTGCGGCCGGCGACCGGGGTGCCGAGCGGAATGTCCGTGCCCGCGCCGAGTCCGTTCAGCAGGGCCGCCAACCCGGCCTGGAGCACCATGAACAGGCTCGTGCCGGTCTCCCGGGCCAGCTCGGCCAGGGCCTGGCGCAGCCGCGCGTCCAGCTCGAAGCGGACGGTCTCGCCGCGGTAGCTGGCGACCGCCGGCCGGGGCCGGTCGGTCGGCAGCTCCAGCTGCTCCGGCAGGTCGGCCAGGGCGTGCTTCCAGAACGCCAGCTGAGTCGCGGCGAGGCTGTTCGGGTCGTCCTCGCGGCCGAGGAGTTCCTGCTGCCACAGGGCGTAGTCCACGTACTGGACCGGCAGCGGCTCCCACTCGGGGGCCAGGCCGTCGCGGCGGGCCGCGTAGGCCTGGGCGACATCGCGGGCCAGCGGAGCCATCGACCAGCCGTCGCTGGCGATGTGGTGGGTGATCAGCACCAGCACGTGCTCGTCCGGGCCGATGATGAACAGCTCGGCGCGGATGGGCAGCTCGGTGGCCAGGTCGAAGCCCTTGGTCACGGCCTCGGCGATCGCCTTGTCCACAGTGGACGGATCGGTGGCCGAGACCGACAGTGTGGGGCGGGCGTCGGTCAGGATCTGCTGGTATGGCTCGTCATTGGTAGCGGGGAAGATCGTGCGCAGGCTCTCGTGCCGGGCGACCACGTCGGCCAATGCCTGGTGCAGGGCCGCCCGCTCCAGCTCACCGGTCAGCCGCAGCAGGACCGGGATGTTGTAGGTGGCAGCCTGGCCTTCCAGGCGGTTCTGGAACCACAGGCGCTGCTGGCCGCTGGACAACGGGATGATCTCCGGCCGCGGCATGGGCGCCAGCGCCGGCCGCTCCCGGCCGCCGTCGCCGAGGCGCTCGGCCAGGCCGGCCACCGTGGGCGTGTCGAACATGTCCCGAATGGACAGTTCGGTGCCGAGAGTGCTGCGGATGCGGCTGATCAGGCGGGTGGCCAGCAGGGAGTGGCCGCCCAGGTCGAAGAAGCTGTCGTCGATGCTCACCGTCTCGACGCCCAGCACCTCGCCGAACAGGCCGCACAGCACCTCTTCCCGTGGGTCACGCGGCGCGCGGCCGGTCGGCGCGGCGGAGAAGTCCGGCGCCGGCAAGGCTTTCCGATCCACCTTGCCGTTGGCGGTCAGCGGCAGCGCGTCCAGCACCATGAACACCGCCGGCACCATGTAGTCCGGCAGCAGCGTCGCCGCGTCGGCCCGTACCGCCGCCGGGTCGACGTCGCCGACCACATAGCCGACCAGCCGCTGCTGGTTGGCTGTGACGACCACGTCGGTCACGCCGTACAGAGAACGCAGCGTCGCTTCGATCTCGCCGAGTTCGATGCGGTGGCCGCGGATCTTGACCTGGAAGTCCCTACGCTCCAGGAACTCCAGCTGCCCGTCGGGTCGGTAGACCACGCGGTCGCCGGTGCGGTACATGCGGCCGCCGTCGAACGGGTTGGGGACAAAGGTGATCGCTGTGCGGGCCGGGTCGTGCAGGTAGCCACGGCCGACGCCGACACCGCCGACGTACAGCTCGCCGGGGACACCGACGGGCACCGGTTGCAGGATGTCGTTGAGCACGTACAGCTTGGTGTTGCGGACCGCCTTGCCGATGGCCACGCGGGCCTGCGGCTGGCGGATGACGGCGTGGGTGACGTCGTCGGAGCATTCTGTTGGGCCGTAGGCGTTTATCAGCGGGATCGACGGGAACCGCTCCAGCCAGCGGCCGGTCAGGTCGGCCGGCAGGGCCTCGCCGGTGACGACCAGCCAGCGCAAGGCCAGTTCCGGGACGGCCGCCCCGGCGTCCCAGGAGTCGATGGCCGCCCGCAGCAGGGACGGCACGACCTCCAGGATCGTGACACCGTTGAGGCCGAACAACTTCGCCGGGTCCATGGCGGTGTCACGGTTGACGACCTTGACGTGTGCGCCGACGATGAGGCCGGCCAGCATCTGCCAGACCGAGATGTCGAAGGTCAGCGGTGCGTTTTGGATGAGCAGGTCGTCCTTGGTGAGCTCCAGGTCCTCGACCTTGGCCAGCAGGTGGTTGACCATGCCCTTGCGGTTCACCATCGCGCCCTTGGGCTTGCCGGTGCTGCCGGAGGTGAAGATCACGTAGGCCAGGTCGTGGTCGGTTCCCTTGAGCGGAGCCAGATCCGGGTTCTGGGCGTCGTCGAAGAACAGCACCTGCGCGTCTCCGGCGACTTCCCGGGCCAGGGCTTCGTGCTCACGGCCGGCGATCAGCACCTTGGCCCCGCTGTCGGCGATCAGACCCCCAGTACGGGTCGCGGGCGCGGTCGGGTCCAAGGGCACATAAGCGGAACCGGCGCCGAGCACGCCGAGAACCGCCGACACGAACTGGATTCCGGGATTGCCGAGCAGGGCCACCAGCTCGCCCTCGGGCAGCTTCTTGGCCACCGCGTTGGCCCGGGCGACCAGTTCCCGGTAGGTGATCAACCCGTTGTCGTCGGACAGGGCGACGGCATCGGGCTTGGCCGCGGCCACACTGCGGATCCGTTCCACCACACCGGCGAAGCCGCCCGGGCGGTCGGTGTCGTTCCAGTCCACCATCAGCTGCCGGCGCTCGTCCTCGCCGAGCACGTCGATGGCGCTCAGCCGCGCACCGGCGTCGTCGGCCATGCCGGTCAGCACGCGGTCCAGTTGTTGGCCCATCCGCTGCACGGTCGAAGCGTCGAACAAGTCGGTGGCGTACTTGACCAGCACGTCGATGCCGCCGCCGTTGTCGTCCTCGATGAAGTCGAAGTGCAGGTCGACATCGGCGGCCATGGTGGCCATCAGCTCGCTGGAGGCCTCCAGGCCGGCCAGCTCCACGCTGGCGGTGGCGTTGTTCTGGAGGATCATCACGACCTGGAACAGCGGCTGCCGCGACCGGGACCGGGTCGGGTTGAGCACCTCGACCAGCCGCTCGAACGGCAGGTCCTGGTGGTTGAAGGCGGCCAGGTCGGTGTCCCGGGTGCGGGCCACCAGCTCGGCCACGGTCGGGTCGCCGGACAGGTCGTTGCGCAGCACCAACGTGTTCAGGAAGAAGCCGACCAGCTCGTCCAGGGCGTCATCGGTGCGGCCGGCGACCGGGCTGCCCAGGGGGATGTCCGTGCCGGCGCCGAGTTTGGTGAACAGCAACGCCAAACCGGCCTGCAACACCATGTAGAGGGTGGCGTTGTTGTCCTTGGCCAACGCCTCCAGCCGCCGGTGCAGGTCGGCGCTCAGCGTGAACCGGAGGCTGTCGCCTTCGTAGCTGGAGATCGCCGGCCGCTGCCGGTCGGTGGGCAGGGCCAGCTCGTCGGGAAGGTCGGCCAGCGTGGTCTTCCAGAACGCCAGCTGCTCCGAGATCAGGCTCTTCGGGTCGTCCTCGCTGCCCAGTAGTTCCCGTTGCCACAGTGCGTAGTCCGCGTACTGCACCGGCAGCGGAGTCCACTGTGGAGCGTTGCCGTCGCGGCGGTCGGCGTAGGCGCGGGCGAGGTCGCGGGCCAGCGGCAGGGCCGACCAGCCGTCGCAGGCGATGTGGTGCGCGACAAGGAGAAGCACGTGCTCCCGATCGCCCAGCCCGAACAGGTGGGCCCGCAGCGGCAGCTCGGCGGCCAGGTCGAAGCCGACGGAAATGGCTGCCCGCATGGCTTCCGGCAGCTCCGCCTCGGTGACCTGCCAGGTCGCCAGCGGCGGCACGTCGTCCCGGATGGTCTGCACCGGCTGGCCGTCGACCTCGGTGAACACCGTGCGCAGCACCTCGTGCCGCTCGGCGACGTCCCGCACCGCGGCGGCCAGCGCCGCCCGGTCGAGCTCGCCCTTGAGCCGCAGCGCGACCGGCACGTTGTAGGTGGCGGACTCGCCCTCCAGCCGGTTGAGGAACCACATCCGCTGCTGGCCGAAGGAAACCGGGAGCTGCTCGGGCCGCTCGCCGGCGGTCAGCGCCAGCCGGGTCCGGCCGCGGTCGCCGATGCGGGCGGCCAGCGCGGCCGGGGTCTGGGCCTCGAACACGTCCCGGACCACGACGTCGATGTTCAGCTCGGACCGGACGCGGCTGGCCAGGCGGGTCGCCTTCAGCGACTGGCCGCCGGACTCGAAGAAGTTGTCCTCGACGCCGACCTCGTCCTTGCCCAGGATCTCGGCGAACAGCCGGCACAGCACGCGTTCCCGCTCGGTGCTCGGCTCCCGCTTCGCCACCACCGGGGCCGGCTCCGGAGCCTTCTCCATGACCGGAGCGGCCTTCTTCTCCACCAGGCCCAGGCGCTCGATCTCGCCGGCGTTGGTCCAGCGCACCAGCGAGCCGGTCTTGATCAGCCAGGTGTCGGCGTCGACCAGCGGGCTGACCACAAAACCCATGGCCGCCGGGTCGATGCCCGGCACGGCCGGGCTGGCCATGTGCAGCTCGCCCGGCACACCGGTCGGCACCGGCCGCATGTGCTCGTCCAGCACAAAAGTGCGGGCCGTGCGCCAGGCGTCGAGCAACCGAGCCCGCTCGGCGTCGTCGAGCAGGTCGATTCGGCCCAGCGTGGTGTCCACGTCCGCGACCACACCATTGAAGATCCGGCCCAGCATCGCGGCCATCCGCTCGGCCGTCTCGCGGTCGAACAGGTCGGTGGCGTACTCCAGGTGCAGGCCGATGCCGTCGGGCCGCTCGGTGAACTCGAAGTTGAGGTCGAACTTGGCGGTGCCGGTGGTAGCCAGGCGGAACTCGGCGGCCAGGCCGTCCATCTCCAGCGTGCCCGGGTCGTGGTTCTGGTAGGCCATGACCACCTGGAACAGCGGGGCCTTGGCCAGGTCGCGGACCGGGGCCACCAGGTCGACCAGCCGCTCGAACGGCATGTCCTGGTTGGCGTACGCGCCGAGGTTGCCGTCGCGGGTGCGGGCCAGCAGCTCGCGGAAGGTCGGCTCGCCGGACAGGTCGCTGCGCAGCAGCAGGGTGTTGATGAACAGGCCGACCAGGTCGTCCAGGGCCTCGTCGGTGCGGCCGGCGATCGGCGTGCCCAACAGGATGTCCTCGCCGCCGCCCAGCCGGTGCAGCAGCGTGGCCAGGCCGGCCTGCACGATCATGAACACGCTGGTGCCGGTCTCCCGCGCCAGCTCTCCCATGCGGCGCAACAGATCTGCGTCGTATTCGACGTTGACCGCGGCGCCGTGGTGGCTGGCGACGGCTGGGCGCGGTCGGTCGGTCGGCAGGGGCGGGCCGTCCGGCAGGTCCTTGAGCTCGTCCAGCCAGAACTCGACCTGCTGGGCCGCGCGGCTGTTCGGGTCCGACTCGTCGCCCAGAAGTTCCTGTTGCCACAACGTGTAGTCGATGTACTGCACGGTGAGCGGTGCCACCTGCGGGGCACGGCCGGCGCGGCGGGCGTTGTAGGCGCGGGCCAGGTCGCGCTTGAGCGGGGCGGCCGACCAGCCGTCGCCGGCGATGTGGTGCATGGAGATCACCAGCGCGTGCTCGGTCTCGGACACCGCGAACAGGCGGGCCCGCACCGGCGGCTCGTGCTCGACGTCGAACGGCCGCGCCACGAACGCGGCGATGTCGGCGTCGAGATCCCGGGTGTCCACAACGGACAGACCCGGGTACACCTCGTCGACCGGCTTCACCACCTGGTACGGCGTGTAGTCGACCTCGGGGAACACCGTGCGCAGGGCCTCGTGCCGGTCGATCAGGTCCCGCACGGCGGCGTCCAGCGCGGCCCGGTCCAGCTCGCCGGTCAGGTGGATCACGCCCGGCACGTTGTACGTGGCGTTCGGGCCCTCCAGCCGGTTGAGGAACCAGAGTCGTTGCTGGCCCGAGGAAAGCGGGACCAGCGCCGGGCGCTCGGCGGTGACCAGGGCCGGGCGGACGTCGTCGCCGTCGGTCAGCTGCGCGTCCAGCTCGGCCACCGTGGGCGCGTCGAACAGTTGACGCAGCGACATCTCCACGCCCAGCGCGGCCCGGATCCGGCCGATCAGCCGGGTGGCGATCAGCGAATGGCCGCCCAGGTCGAAGAAGCTGTCGTCGACGCCGATCGCCGGCAGGCCCAGCACCTCGGCGAACAGGCCGCAGAGGATCTCCTGCCGGGGCGTGCGGGCGGCCCGGGACGGGGTCAGCTCGGCGAAGTCCGGGGCCGGCAGGGCTTTCCGGTCGACCTTGCCGTTGGGAGTCAGCGGCAGCGCCTCCAGGGGCACGTAGACCGAGGGCACCATGTAGTCCGGCAACAGGTCCTTGACCGCGGCGGTCTCGCCCGCGCCGACGATGTAGGCCACCAGGCGCTGGCCGATGACCGCGACCGCGACGTCGGCGATGCCGTCCAGGGACCGGATCGCCGCCTCGATCTCACCGAGTTCGATGCGGTGGCCGCGGATCTTGACCTGGAAGTCTCGGCGTTCCAGGAACTCCAGCTGTCCGTCGGGTCGGTAGACGACCCGGTCGCCGGTGCGGTACATGCGGCCGGCGTGGAAGGGGTTGGGCACGAACGTGGTGGCGGTGCGGGCCGGGTTGTTGAGGTAGCCCCGGCCGACGCCGATGCCACCCACGTACAGTTCTCCCGGCACACCAACGGGAACCGGCTGGAGCAGGTCGTTGAGCACGTACAGCCGGGTGTTGCGGACGACCCGCCCGATCGGCGTGCGCGGCCCGTCGGCCTCGGCCGCGGTGCGGATCACGGCGTGGGTGACGTCGTCGGAGCATTCTGTTGGGCCGTAGGCGTTCATCAGCGGGATCGACGGGAACCGCTCCAGCCAGCGGACGCACAGGTCCGGCGGCAGGGCTTCGCCGGTGACGACCAGCCAGCGCAGCGTGAGCTCGGGGATCTTGGCCCCGGCGTCCCAGGAGTCCAGGGTCGTGCGCAGCAGGGACGGCACGACCTCCAGGAGGGTGACGTCCTTGAGGCCGAACAGTTCCGCCGGGTCCATCGCCGTGTTGCGGTTGACCACCTTGACGTGCGCGCCGACGATGAGGCCGGCCAGCATCTGCCAGACCGAGATGTCGAAGGTCAGCGGCGCGTTTTGGATGAGCAGGTCATCCTTGGTGAGCTCCAGGTCCTCGACCTTGGCCAGCAGGTGGTTGACCATGCCCTTGCGGTGGACCATCGCGCCTTTGGGCTTGCCGGTGCTACCGGAGGTGAAGATCACGTACGCCAGGTCGTGGTCGGATCCCTTGAGCGGAGCCAGATCCGCGTCCTGGGCGTCGTCGAAGAACAGAACTTGGGCGTCGCCGGCGACTTCCCGGGCCAGGTCGGCGTACTCCGCGCCGGCGATGAGGATCTTCGCACCGCTGTCCTCGATCAGGCCGGCGGTGCGGGCGGTCGGTGCGGCCGGATCCAGTGGCACATAAGCGGATCCAGCACCGAGCACGCCGAGCACCGCCGACACGAAACGGATTCCGGGGTTGCCCAGCAACGCGACGAGCTCGCCGGCCGGCAGCTGCTTGGCCACGGCATTGGCCCGGGCCACCAGCTCCCGGTAGGTGATCGTGCCGGAATCATCAGACAAGGCAACGGAATCCGGGTTCGCGGCCCGCACCCGCTCGACCACGCCCTCGAAGTCGCCCGCGCGGTCGGAGGCGTTCCAGTCCTCGACCACCCGCTGGTGCTCGGCCGGCTCCAGCACGTCGATCCGCGCCAGCGGCAGATCGGCCGGCGCCGTGGTGAAGGCGTCGAGGAAGGTCATGAACCGGGCCAGGTGGCCTTCCAGCTCGGCGATCGCGTACAGGTCGGTGTTGGCGTCGAAGTGCACGCCCAGACCGCCGGTCTCGGTGTCGTGCACGGTGATCGTGAGATCGTCACTCGGCGCAGTGGACAGGTTCGTGGTGGTGACCGTGCAGTCGCCGAAGCGCATTTCCTCCACAAAGGACGCGACGTTCAGCTCCGGCCCGAACGGCCGGCGGTCATCGGGGGCCAGCCCCATCAACGGCCGGATCTCGCGGCCGCGGAACCGCTGGTGCTTCAGGGCCAGGCCGACCTCGCGGGAGGCATTGGCCAGCAGCTCCTCGCGACTGTGCTCCGGGCGGATGCCCAGGGCCAGCGGCACCACGTTGGCCCGCATGCCCGGGATCTTCTTGGTGGTGGGCGAAGTCCGACCGGTCACCGGCAACGAGAGCACGGCCTCACTGGCGCCGGTGATCCGCTGCACGTAGGCGGCGGTCGCGGCGATCACGTACGCCGGCCATGCGGCCCGGGACTCCCAGGCCACCGCCTTCATCCGGGCGGCGGTGTCGGCGTCCAGATAAGCGCTGCGGCGCACGAAGTCCCGCACCGGCGTCGCCGGCTTCCCCGACATGCTGGGGAGTTCCACGCCTTCGGCGAAGCGGGCGGCCCAGCCGTCACGGTCCTTGCCGAAATGCTTGGAGTCACGGTAGGTCAGCTCGTCCTCGATGAGCGTCGCCACCGGCTTGAACGCGTTGTCCTCGAACGGTTCCCCGTTCAGCATGGCGTTGTAGACCTCGGCCACGCGGCGCAGCACCAGTGCCTCGCTGTAGCCGTCGAGCAGCAGGTGGTGGGCCCGCTGGTACAGCATCGCCCGCAGCGGGCCCACCTTCAGCAGGGCGAACGTGAACAGCCGAGGCGAGTCCACCGGGACGGCGGCGCCGACGTCGGCGCGCATCCACGCCAGCGCCGCCGCCTCCGGGTCGGACTCCGCGGTCAGGTCCAGGACCGGGAACTCCCAGTCCGGGCAGGGGAAAACGGCCTGTCGAGGCTCGTCGCCGCTGTCGTCGAACCGGACCCGCAGGCACTCGGCCTCGTCCACGGTCCGCCGCAGCGCCCGTTCCAGCCGGACGGCGTCCAGCTCGCCGTCGATCGTGTAGTACTCGGCGATGTTCCAGATCGGGTTGCCCGGGTCGAGCTGCTGGGCGTACCAGACCTCGGCCTGGGCCGCGGACAGCGGCAAACCAGTCATGTCAGCTAACTCCTCGACAGGGGTGGATCGCTTATGCGACCGGCTCGAAGCGTTCCTCGGCGAGCACGTCGTCGCCGTAGATGTCGCGCAGCCAGTTCTCCTGGTAGACCGTGTCCAGATAGCGCTCGCCCAGGTCGGGGGAGATCGCCACCGAGGTCAGCTCGTGCCCGGGGTCGTGCAGCTGCAACCAGCGGATCGCGCCGCTGGCCACCGTCCCGGTCGAGCCGCCGAACAGGAAGCCGCGGTTGGCCAGGCGATGGCACATCCGCACGGTGTCCGGCTCGGCCACGTGCACCACGTCGTCCACAAAGGACTCGTCCAGCTGGGCCGGGCGCACGCTGGTGCCAAGGCCCGGGATCATGCGCCGGGCCGGCGGGCCGCCGAAGCTCACCGAGCCGATGCTGTCCACCGCCACCAGGCGCACCTTGGGGGCGAACTCGCGGAACCAGCGGGCGCAGCCCATCAGCGTGCCGGTGGTGCCGGCGCCCACGAAAAGCACGTCCAGCTCGGGGAAGCGGCGGCTGATGGCCGGCGCGGTGCGGCGGTAGTGGGCCCGCCAGTTGTTGGGATTGGCGTACTGGTTGAGCCAGACGTAGCGGCTGTCCGACGCGCACAGTCCGCTGACGTAGGAGATGCGCGCGCCGAGGAAGCCGCCGACCGGATCCGGCTCGGTGATCGTGTGCACCTGGCTGCCCAGCGACTCCATCAGCCGGCGGGTGGCCAGGTTGCAGCGGGAATCGGTGACACAGACGAACTTGTAGCCCTTGCTGGCCGCGATCATGCTCAGCGCGATGCCGAGATTGCCCGATGACGACTCGACGAGCACGGAGCTGTGGTCAAGCGAACCGCTGCGCTCGGCCGCCGCCACCATCTCGGAGGCCGCCTTGAGCTTGACCGAGCCGGCGAAGTTGAACGCCTCGCACTTGAGGTAGAGCGACCGGCCGAGCAGCCCCTCCAGGTCGACGTAGAGATCGTCGACGTGGAAGTCCTGTGGAGCAGAGATGATTGGCACGTCGTACTCCTGTTCTCGAGCCCTCAGCGCTTGCCGTAGCGCGTCAGCTCGTGGAAGAAGCCGTCAACCACGGCGAGCGCGCCCTGGCGGACGACCTCGTCGTAGACGTACTTGCCGACGGCGAGGTCAAGCACGCCGAGCCCGAACGGGGAGAACACGACGGGCCGGTCGGTGGGCGCCCGCTTGGCGCCGGTCATCACCTCGTACAGGGTGGCGTCGATGAAGTCGCGGTTGCCGGTCTGCTGCTCGGCCAGGTGCGGCGAGGTGTTGGCCTTGAGGCAGTGGTCCACGTCGTCGAGCACGTTGGCGCTGCCCAGGATGATCTCGGGGGCGAGGTCGCGCAGCGACACGTGCAGCACCAACGGGTTGTGCGAGAACCAGTCCAGCTCGGTGACGTGCGGGGCGCCGGCGATGGTCGCGAACACCACCAGGTCGCTGCCGCGGATCAGGTCCTCGGCCTCGGCGTGGATGGTGACGGTGGCTCCGGTGTCGCTGGCGTCGAGATAGTCCTTGAAACCGTTGGCGTGCTGGAGGGACAGGTCGTGCACGCCGATCTCGTCGAAGCTCCAGCCGGTGCCGGCCAGGTAGGTGTGGATGTACCGGGCGATCAGGCCGACGCCGAAGAAGCCCACCCGCAGCGGCCGGCCGCCCGGCCGCTCCCGCGACAGCCAGTCCGCGGCCAGCGCCGCCGAGGCCGCCGTGCGGGCGGCGGAGATGATGGAGCTCTCCAGGCAGGCGAACGGGTAGCCGGTGTCGTGGTCGTTGAGGATCAGCACCGCCGAGGCCCTCGGCAGCCCCGCGGCCACGTTCTCCGGGAAGCTGGAAATCCATTTGAGGCCGTCCACCCGGTTGTCCCCGCCCAGCGAGGCCGGCAGCGCGATGATGCGCGATGTCGGCCGGTCCGGGAACGTCAGGAAATAGGACGGCGGGTTCACGGTGTCGCGCTGGCCGTGCACCCGGTATGCGGCGTCCACCAGGTCGACCACCTGCTTCTCGTGCCCGCCCAGCGCCTCGTTCACCTGGGCGCCGGAAATAACCGAGAAAGTTGGTACCGCCTTACCGGACATGAACGACTCCCTAATTAACGGTCACACGATTCGTGGTGGAGAGTTCGCCCACCCGAATCGACTCTATCGAGCGGCAGCTAGGTCAACGGCTAGTCTGGTGAAATCACGACATCGCGACGAGAACGCGGCGCGGGCCGCCGAATGGACGCCGCCCGTGGCCGACCGCCACATTGTCGATGAGCATGAGGTCGCCGGCGTGCCAGTCCACGTTCACGGCCACGTCGAGTCCCCGGTCGCGGACCTGGATGACGTCGGCGGCGGGAATGGGGGAGCCGTCGGCGAAACTGACCGTCTGCGGCATCTCGTCCTCGGCCAGAATCTCCAGCATCGCCTCGGCCGTCTCGCGGTCCAGCGCCTCCACGTGCCACTGGTCGGCCTGGTTGAACCAGACCAGCTCGCCGGTGACCGGGTGCTCGGTGACCGCGCGGCGGTGTTGGGTGATGCGCAGGCCGCCGTCGGCCTTCCACTCCCAGTCCGCCTCGTTGCCGGCCAGGAACTCCTCGACCTGGTCCCGGTCGGAGGTCTCGAAGGTGGCCTGCCAGCTCTTGCCGAAGCCGACGCCGCTGTGCAGGTTCTGGGTGTAGCGCACGCCCGGCAGGAAGCGCTCCCGCACGTCGTCGTCCAGCGCCGCCAGCCACGCCGTGCCGTCCACCACCGGGGTCGCGCCGCCCGTGGTCGGGGCGACCGCGCAGTAGAAGAAAAGGCGCGACGGCCACTGGTGGGCGTACGACATCTCGTTGTGCATCGAAATGGTGAACTCCGGGGGATATTCCGTCGACGTGTAGACGTTCTCGCCGACCTTGGTTCGCGGAGTGTTTCCGTGCACGTAGGCCAACCGGTCCGGCAGCACCAGATCCAACACGCCGGCCAGCCCGTTCTCGGGGACGTGGAAACCGCGGAAGACAAGGGCCTTGGCCTCGACCAGCTGCTTGTCGAGAGTGGCATTCGAACGCAGGTGGTCGAGCAGACCGTCGACGCTCGGCTCCGCGCCGATGTCGCCCGGCCGAATCTCCGTCGGCGCCCAGGTCATCTGTGTCACCCTTCAGCAGGTCGCCGATACCGGCGAGTAAAAAAGCGGACGGTGCCGCGGGGACAGTTCTCCTCCGGCGGCAGAACGCTATGTCCCGCCTCACTGGCGTACCGCCAGTCTCGCTGGCTCTCGGCCAGCGCCGCTTTTGGTTGCATAAGCGTCGAGAAGAACTGGACTCGTCGAGGCGGAGTAGGGCGGACTGGTGGACGCTGCGATCGAAGCCGAAGGGCTGCGCAAGAGCTATCGGAATCACGAGGCGCTGCGCGGGATCGACCTGGCGGTGCCGGCCGGGACCGTGCTCGGGGTGCTCGGGCCCAACGGGGCCGGCAAGACCACGACCGTGCGGATCCTGGCCACCCTGGTGCGCCCGGACGCCGGCCGGGCCGTGGTCGCCGGGGCCGACGTGGTCCGGCACCCCAGGCTGGTGCGCGGCCGGATCGGGCTGGCCGGCCAGTACGCGGCCGTGGACGAGCAGCTCACCGGGCGCGAGAACCTGGTGCTGCTGGGCACTTTGCTGCGCCTGGGCCGGGCCGGCGCGCGCCGGCGAGCCGTGGAGCTGCTGGAGGAGTTCGAACTCGGCTACGCCGCCGACCGGCTCGTGAAGACCTATTCCGGCGGCATGCGCCGGCGTCTCGACCTGGCCGCCTGCCTGGTCGTCTCGCCGCCCGTGCTGTTCCTGGACGAGCCCACCACCGGCCTCGACCCCACCAGCCGGGCCACCCTGTGGCGGATGATCCGCCAGCAAGTCGGCCTTGGTGTCACCGTGCTGCTGACCACGCAGTATCTGGAGGAGGCCGACCAGCTGGCCGACCGCATCGCCGTCATCGACCACGGCCAGGTCATCGCCGAGGGCACCGCCGACGAGCTCAAGCGCCGTGTGGGCGGCGAATGGCTGGAGGTGTCCTTGGCTTCCCCCAGCGACATTCCCGCCGCCGTCGCCGCCCTCGCCGCCGGCGCCGAGGGTCCGCCCCAGATCAGCGAGGACTACCGCGTGGTCTCGGTCCGCCTGCCCGAAGGGATGGCCCCCGTCGCCGCCGCCGCGTCCGCCTTGGACGCCGCCGCCGTCCGCGTCGACGACTTCGCCCTGCGCCGGCCGTCCCTGGATGACGTCTTCCGCGACCTCACCGGCCAGCCCAGCTCGACCCCGAGCACGGTGTGAGCACCTTTTTCCCTGACCGGCCATCGTTGTTCGGCCGCCCGCCCGGTCCGACCCGGACCGCGTGACCGATAGGAGACCCGATGACCGGCGCCCTCGGCGACGTCGCGGCGATGATCCATCGCCATTTCCTGCACCTGCGCCGCACCCCGACCCGGGTGCTGGGCGTGACCCTGACCCCGGTGACCATGGTGCTGGTGCTCGGCTACATGCTGAACAAGGTGATCACCGTGCGGGGCAACGGGGATTACCTCGACTACATGATGGCGGGCGTCGGCGCGCAGGTGGCGCTGGCCTGTGTCGGCGGCATCGCCATCGGCACGGCGACGAGCCTGCGCAACGGCCTGATCGACCGGTTCCGGTCGCTGCCGACGGCCCGGGCCTCGATCCTGGTGGCGCACACGGTGTCCGACCTGGTCCTGGCGGCCATCGGCATGGCCATCGCCACGGCGGTCGGGGTGCTGCTGGGCTGGCGTCCGCACGCCTCGGCGGCGGCGGTGCTCGCGGGTTTCGCGGTGCTGTTGGCGTTCGCGTACGTGATGCTGTGGCTCGGGGTCCTGCTCGGCCTCACGGTCCGCAGCCCGGAGGCCCTCGGCGCGCTGGCCGGCCTGATCCTGGTCGGCGGGTCGTTCCTGTCCAACGCCTTCGTGCCGCTGGACGGCCTGCCGGACTGGCTGCGCACGCTGGCCGAGTGGAGCCCGATCTCGGCAGTGGTGGCCACCTGCCGGGAACTCTGGAGCGGACCGGTGTCCTTTGTGGACGGAAGCTTCCCCGAGACCCACCCCATGACAACGGCCGTGATCATGCTGTCGGTGATCGCCGCGATCACCGTGCCGCTGAGCATCCGCGCCTACCGCACCGCCGGCACCTGAGCTCAGCCGCCGAACGGGCAGCGGGCGGTGATCTGCCAGGTGTCCGTGTAGGCCAGCAGCCACAGCTGGTCCAGCCGGGCCGGCACGGGCGACGCCATCCCCGCGATGGCGTCGCCTTCTTGTTCGGTGACCCCCATGGCCAACGTCAGATGCGCCTCCGGCGCGGGCCCGAACTTGCCCCCGTACGGCACGATCTCGGACCAGTGCCGCCGCACCTGGGCCGTCAGCGGCGCAAGGGCATCGGCCGTCAACGCCACGAATCCCGGTTCTCGTACCACCCGATCCAGCACCACGTCGATCGGCTCGAGGCCAGCGGCGACGGCGGCCAGCTCTTCCGGAGTCGTCGTGGTGAACGGATAGAGCATCGTCACGTGCCCCACGTCGCCCTCCCGCACCGCCGCCGGGAAGGCCTCGGCGACCCGGGCCAGCAGAGGAGCGGCCGAAGGCACGGGAATGATCAGGGCGGAGTCACCAGCTCTGGGCACATCCCCATTATCCGCACCCCCGCCCCCGCCCACCCCCCAAGATCAAGGGACCGATCCTCTCGTTCAACGTCAGGAAGGACCCCTTCACAACGTTCGGTGTCATGAAGGGGCCCTTCCTCACGTTCAACCTGGATCCACCGAAAATCTTGATGGTGTGACCGTGTCCTAGACACACAGATGCCCTCTGAC
>NZ_JBIUAG010000051.1:0-57451 GCF_044547355.1 Kutzneria sp. NPDC052558 | reverse complement strand
AAAGCCCCCTTCCAAGCGCTCGGTGGGGCGTCAGCCGTTGCGGTCGGGGCCGGCCTTGTCGAGGGCGATGCGGACCAGCACGCGCTTGTCGCGGACCATCGCGGCCCGGTAGTCGTCCCAGTCCGGGTGCTCGCCCGAGACCCGGCGGTAGTAGGCCACCAGGCCGTCCATCGCGTCGGGCAGATGGACCACCGATGCCGTGCCCTCGACCTGGATCCAGCGGCCGAAGAAGTCGTCCGGCAGCACGCACACCGCCACCCGCGGGCTGCGCTGGATGTGCTTGAGCTTGTACGCGGTCTCCCGGGTGCTGATCACCACGTAGCCCTCGTCGTCCACGTCCACCGTCACCGGGGACATCTGCGTCGAGCCGTCGGCCCGGGTCGTGGCCAGCACCGCCCGGTGCTGGCTGCGGATGACGTCCCTGGCGGCGTCGAGATCCATCGGGTCTCCTCCTCGGTCGTTACTGACTGCGAACCGCTGTGTCGGCCGGCGCATTCCCCTCGAGGGTGGCCGGGTTTCCTCCGACTTGCGGCGGGTTACCGTCGCCCGATTCCTCCATTACGGTCGATCGATTCCGGTTCGTCACGGTCCCGGACTCGGTCAAGGAGGGGTTGACTGTGGGGAAGTTACCCAGAAGACAACTGGTGGTGCTGGGCGCGGCCGCGGTGGTGGCCGGCCTGTTCGTCTCGTTGCCGGCCGGCACCGCGGTCGCCGCGCCGAACGTGTTGCACGCCGACAGGTCGGTGGCCCGCTCGTGCTTCGCGTCCCTGCTGCCCAAGGGGGCGCCGGCCAGCGATCAACGCGAGTTCACGTCCACTGTGGACGGTCTGGTCCAGGCCCGGCTCAAGCCCGACGCGGGCGCCGAGGGCGACTGGGACCTGGCGGTGTTCGACAAGGCCACCGGCGGCGTCGTCGCGGCCTCAGCGGCGCTGCGCAGCCGCGAGGTGGCGGAAAGCTTTGTGAAGAAGGGACAACAGCTGGTCGTGCAGGCCTGCCGCTACGGCGGCTCGGCGCGCACGGTCCAGTTGGGGGTTGACTTTCTGGCGATCACCCCACAGGGCACGCCGACCGGCCAGCCGGCGCAGCTCGTTCGGGTCGAGACGCTGACGCGGGCGGACAAGAACCGCCTGAACTCGCTGGGACTCGACGTCACCGAGAAGGGCGACGCGACCGGCATCGAGGTCGTGCTGAACGACGACCAGGACCGCAAGACGTTGGCCGACGCCGGTTTCAAGTCCACGGTGGTCGACGCCGACCTGGGCGCGAAGTCGGTGCGGGACGCCGCGACCGACCGGACCTACGCGGCCACGACCCCGAGCTCGGCGTTGCCGTCCGGGCGCACCACCTACCGGCATCTCTACGACTACGAGTACGAGATCAAGGAGCTGGCCCGCAAGTACCCGACCCTGGTCTCGGCGTTCACCATGCCCGAGTCGACCTGGGAGGGCCGCGACGTCGTCGGCCTGGAGATCGCCACCGACGTCAAGAACATCAGCGACGGCAAGCCCGTCGACTTCACCATGGGCGTGCACCACGCCCGCGAGTGGCCGGCCGGCGAGCACGCCATGGAATGGGCGTACGAGCTGATCAACGGCTACTACCACGACAACACCGTCCGCGGGCTGGTCGGCCGCACCCGCAACATCATCGTGCCGATCATCAACCCGGACGGCTTCGAGATCTCGCGCGAGGCCGAGCCCAAGGGCGACTTCAGCCGGTTCGACTACGAGATGAAGCGCAAGAACTGCAACGTCAACGACTCGCCCGCGCAGTACGCGACCGGCGTGTGCAAGGCCAACCCGGCCGGGCGGCTGCGCGGCACCGACCCGAACCGCAACTACGCCGGGTTCTGGGGCGGCGCGGGGGCCGAGCTGGCCTGGGGCGGCGACACCTTCCGGGGCTCGGCCCCGTTCTCGGAGCCGGAGACGCGCAACGTGCGCTGGCTGGTGTCGGCCCGTCAGGTGACCAACCTGTTGACCCTGCACACGGTGGCGGCGCTGGTGCTGCGCGTGCCGGGCGTCGCCGACACCCGGCCGCCGCTGGACGAGCCGGCGTACCGGGCGCTGGGCGACAAGATGGCTTCCCGCAACGGATACACCAGCGAGCCGAGCTGGCAGCTTTACGACACGAGCGGCACCACCGAGGACTGGACCTACTGGGCCACCGGCGGTTGGGGCTTCACCATCGAGGTCGGCGGCAACGGCTTCCACGGCCCGTTCGCCGACAACGTCGTCGCCGAGTACGAGGGCCTCGCCCCGGCCGCCGGCGCCGGCAAGGGCGGCAACCGCCAGGCGTTCCTCGACTTCCTCGGCAACACCGCCGACCCGGCCCAGCACGCCACGCTGATCGGCTCGGCCCCGAAGGGCTACCAACTCAAGCTGCACAAGACTTTCCAGACGCCGACGTCCCCGGTGATCCAGGCCGACGGCACCACCACGCCGCCGCTCTACTACACCGACGACCTCAACTCCACGCTCACCGCCACCGGCGGGCGCTTCGCCTGGTCGGTCAACCCGTCCACCCGGCCCTACGTGGCCGGCCGCTACGGGCGTGACCCGAAGGGCCCGGCCCAGTCCGGGCTGGTGGTGACCAACCCGGCGGGCGTGCCGCCGATCAACCAGAACTACCCGGCCGACCCCACGGCGGAGAGCTTCACCTTCCACGTCGACGGCCCGCCCAAGGCCGACAACGGCAAGTTCAGCGTGGACATCAACTGGGCGAAGCCCACCACCGACTGGGACCTGTTCGTCTACGACGCCGCCGGCAACCTGGTGACCTCGTCGGCCAACGGCAACACCACGGCCGAGCACGCCGTGCTGTTCGACCCGCCGGCCGGGGACTACAAGGCGGTGGTGGTCAACTTCGACCAGACCGATCCCACGACCGTGGACGACTGGACCGGCAGCGTCTCGTTCGCCTCGCCGACCCCCGCCACCTACGGCCCGAAGGAGGCCTACCAGCTGACCTGCACCTCGCCCAAGGGCAAGCTGGTCGGCGTGGCCGACGTCTTCGCCGACCGCGGCCAGACGGTCGACGTCGGCGAGGTCTGCACCAGCTCGGCCCGCTCGCAGAAGCAGCGCCCCTCCGGGGCCCGATGACACCGAGCGGGGTGCGGCCGGTCCGGCCGCACCCCGCCGGTTCAGCCGGCCAGGGCCTGCGACACGACGTCGCGGGCCTCCTGCTGGATGCGGGCCAGGTGCTCGGGGCCCTGGAAGCTCTCGGCATAGATCTTGTAGACGTCCTCGGTGCCGGAGGGGCGGGCGGCGAACCAGCCGGACTCGGTGGTGACCTTGAGGCCGCCGATGGCCGCGCCGTTGCCGGCGGCGGCGGTGAGGCGGCTGGTGATGGGCTCGCCGGCCAGCTCGGTGGCGGTGACGTCCTCGGGGGAGAGCTTGGACAGCTTGGCCTTCTCCTCCCGGGTGGCCGGGGCGTCGACCCGGGCGTAGCTGGGGTCGCCGAACTCGCCGACCAGCTCGGCATAGCGCTGGCTAGGAGTCCTGTCAGTGCTAGCGCTGATCTCGGCCGCTAGCAGGCAGAGCAGCAGCCCGTCCTTGTCGGTGGTCCAGACGCTGCCGTCGCGGCGCAGGAACGAGGCCCCGGCGCTTTCCTCGCCGCCGAAGGCGACGCTGCCGTCGAGCAGCCCCGGCACGAACCACTTGAAGCCCACCGGCACCTCGACCAGCCGCCGGCCCAGGCTGGCGGTCACCCGGTCGATCATGGACGAGCTGACCAGGGTCTTGCCCACGGCGGCGTCGCCCGACCAGCCGTCCCGGTGCCGGTACAGGTAGTCCACGGCCACGGCCAGGAAGTGGTTGGGGTTGAGCAGCCCGGCGTCCGGCGTGACGATGCCGTGCCGGTCGGCGTCGGCGTCGTTGCCGGTGGCCAGGTCGAACTCGGCCCGCCGGCTGATCAGCGAGGCCATCGCGTTGGGGGAGGAGCAGTCCATCCGGATCTTGCCGTCCCAGTCCAGCGTCATGAACCGGAACGTGGCGTCCACCAAGGGGTTCACCACGGTCATGGCCAGCTTGTGGCGGTCGGCGATCTCGCCCCAGTACGCGACGCTGGCCCCGCCCAGCGGGTCCGCGCCGATCCGCAGGCCCGATGACCGGATCACGTCCAGGTCCACGACCGAGGGCAGCGCGCTGACGTAGGCGTCGAGGAAGTCGTAGGCGCCGGTGGTTTCCGCGGCGAGAGCCTTCGCGTACGTCACCCGCTTCACGCCGCCCAGCCCGGTCGCCAGCAACTCGTTGGCACGGTCCTGGATCCAGCGCGTCACGTCGGTGTCGGCGGGCCCGCCGTTGGGCGGGTTGTACTTGAAACCGCCATCACGTGGGGGATTGTGCGACGGCGTGATGACCACGCCGTCGGCCCGGTCGCCGCCGTCCGCGTTGTGCGCCAAGATCGCCCGCGACAGCGCCGGGGTGGGCGTGTAGCCGTCTCGGCTGTCGATGAGCACGCGCACCCCGTTGGCCGCGAACACCTCCAGCGCGCTCACGAACGCCGGCTCCGACAGGGCATGCGTGTCCTTGCCCAGGAACAGCGGCCCGGTGATGCCCTGCCCGGCCCGGTACTCGCAGATGGCCTGGCTGGTGGCCAGGATGTGGTCCTCGTTGAACGCGACGGACAGCGACGACCCGCGGTGGCCCGAGGTGCCGAACGCGACCCGCTGCTCGGGCACGGACGGGTCCGGGTGCTCGGCGTAGTAGGCCGTGACGAGCTTGGCCAGGTCGACCAGATCGGACGGCTCCGCGGGCAGTCCGGCCCTGGGGTGCACCGACATCCGGGCTCCTCCTCGATTGGTGGCTGATCGGGGTCGGCATTGTCTCACTCTGACGGCGGTGTTCCGCCGGGCCGGGATGCAATCAGGTAACTAGCGGGGATTTTCGACGAGGAAGGACACATGAGCGAGCCTGCGAGCGAATCATCCAGCGCAGAGCGTCCGCGAACGCGGACACCGCGCGCCAGCGAGGTGCCGCAGTGAGCAGACCTGGACGCCGGGGCCGAGCGACCATCGAGGACGTCGCCAAACTGGCGGGGGTGTCACGTCAGACCGTCTCCCGGGCGGTCAACGACATGGCCGAGATAACGCCGTCCACCAAGCAGCGGGTGCTGGACGCGGTGCGCACCCTCGGCTACCGGCCCAGCCGCTTCGCGCGGGGACTGGTCAAGCAGGACACCACCACCATCGGCCTGATCGTCTCCGATCTGGTCAACCCGTTCTTCCCGGAGGTCGCCGCCGGCGTGCTGGCCGCCGCCGAGCACCGCGGCTGGCATGTGGTCGTGTGCGACACCCAGTACTCGCTGGAACGGGAGCTAGCGGCGCTAGAAGTTCTGTCGCACCAGGCCGACGCCATCGTCGGCTATCTCGGCAATCCCGACGACGAGCTGGAGCGGCACGCCGGCGGGGTGCCGCTGGTGCTGCTGGAGCGGCCCAGCTCCTCATCGCGGCTGGGGTCGGTGCGGATCGACATCGAGGGCGGCATGCTGGCCGGCATGCGGCACCTGGTGTCCTCCGGGCACCACCGGATCGGCATGCTCGACGGCGCGCCGTACCCGTCGCAGAGCGGCCGCCGGCGCCACTACCTGGAGGTGTCACGGGAGCTGGGGCTGGCCGTCGACGAGAACTGGATCTTCGACTGCGACCACTCGGTGGCCGGCGGCGCGAGCGCGATGGCGAAGCTGCTCGGGGCCCACCCCGACACCACCGCCGTGTTCGCCTTCAACGACCTGGTGGCCATCGGCGCCGTGCGGGCCGCGCGGGATCTGGGCCGCGAGGTGCCGGCCGACTGCGCCGTGATCGGCTTCGACGGCCTGGAGCTGGGCGAGCTGGTCGATCCGCCGCTGACCACCCTGCACATCGACAAGCGCCGCATCGGCGAGCTGGCGGTGGAGCAGGTCGGCCTCATCCTGGCCGAGCAGCCGGCCATCCAGTGGCCGGTCGTGCGCCCAAGACTGGTGATTCGTCGCTCAGCGTGACGGTATGTCTTGATCGGGACCGGGGCCGGTAGGGCATAGTCGTCGGTCTATGAGGCACGTGTTCGACGTCGTGTTCGATCGGTTCTCCGCCGCCGATCCGGGCATGCTCCGGCTCCGACAGGCGATCCGCACCGCGGCCAGCGTCGTGCTGGCGATCGCCTTGCTAGCGTTGCTAGGTCTGCCCATCACGACGATCATGCTGGGCACCATCGTGGCGATGATGTCGGCGATGACCGTCAACGACAAGACGGTTCGGGCCAAGGCGATCACGTTCCTGCTGCTGCCGGTGTCGGCCGGGGTGTCGATCGCGGCCGGGGCGCTGCTGGCGCCGCTGCCGCTGGTCGGCGACGGAGCGTTCCTTGTGATCATCTTCGTGGCCGTCTACCTGCGGCGATACGCCCCGCGCGGCTTCGCCGTCGGCATGGTCGCGTTCATGGTGTTCTTCTTCTCGCTGTTCATCCACGCCACCGTCGAGCAGCTGCCGCAGCTGCTGTTCGCGGTGGTGGTGGCGCTGTGCTGCTCGGCGCTGTCGCACTTCGTGCTGGTGCCGCGACGGCCGCGGCTGAACCTGCGGCGCATCGTGGTCGCTTTCCGAGCGAGGCTCGCCCAGCTGGTGGACGCGGCCGCGCACCTGGTCGAGGCCCCGGACAACCGCCGCCAGGAGCAGCTGCGGCGGCGGGTGGCCCGGCTGCACGAGTGCGCGCTGATGGTCGAGACCGAGCTGACCGACCTGGTCGCGCCGGCCGAGTTCGAGCAGTGGCAGCAGGACGTGGTGGACGTGGAGCTGACCGGCGAGCGGCTGGCCATCGCCGCCCGACGGCTGGTCGCCGGGGCCGACATCGAGCCCGAGGTGCGGGACGGCCTGGCCGCCGAGCTGGCCGAGCTGCGGGTGCTGGCCGGTCGGGACCCGCGGCCGGCGCTGGCCTACGAGGACGACATGTCGATCAGCCGGCTCAGCGCGATCGGCCGCCGGCTCGACGCCCTGGACAACCCGCCGCACGTGACCCGGCTGCGTCGGGCGATCCGGGAGCTGGCGGTCAGCATCACCACCGCCCGGGCCGAACTGGAGTCCGACACCCCGTCCCTGGTGCTCGAGGACGATCACCCGGGCCGGCACCGGGCGGCCGACGCCGCGCCGGTGGCCGCGCCCGCGCCGCCCGCGCCCCAGACCGGCCTCCGGCTGACCACGCGGCAGGCCATCCAGGCCGTGATCGGCGCCGCGCTGGCCATCCTCGCCGGCGAGCTCGTGTCCCCGTCGCGCTGGTACTGGGCCGTGATCACCGCGTTCCTGGTGTTCGCCAACACCACCACCCGCGGCGACATCCTGATCCGCGGCTTCCGCCGCACCGTCGGCACGCTGCTGGGCATCCTGGCCGGCATGGTCGCGGCCACCCTGGTCACCGGCCAGAACGTGCTGATCCTCATCCTGATCATCGGCTGCGTCAGCCTCGGCGTCTACGTCGTGCAGGTCTCCTACGGGCTGATGACCTTCTTCATGACGATGATGCTGGCCCTGCTCTACAGCCTGATCGGCACCTTCACGCCCGAGGTGCTGGTGCTGCGGCTGGAGGAGACCGTGCTCGGCGCGCTGGCCGGCGGCATCGCCGCCGTGCTGGTGCTGCCGACCAGGACCAGAACCATCATCAAGGAGGACATCGCCGCGGTGCTGGAGGCCCTGCGGGGCTTCGTCGGCGGCGCGACCGGGCTGCTGCGCGACGCCGACACCGTGGACCTCATCGACCAGTCCCGGGAGATCGACAAGAAGCTGGCCGAGCTGCGCAGGGCGGCCGAGCCGATGACCCACGTGATCAGCCCGTACCGCAACCAGCGCAGCGAACTGCGGCACCTGCTGGCCATTCTCGGCAGCTGCGCCTACCACGTGCGGGACCTGGCCGCCAACGCCGAGCCGGCCCTGCTCGCCGCCGACGACCGGCTGCCCCGCACCAGCGACCGCATCGCCGACAACCTGAGCCGGCTGATCGCCGTCGTCGGCGGCACGGCCGGCGACCGCCGGGAAGTCGTTGCCGGCGACGGACTTTCCACCCACGTGCGCCCTCGGCACCTGGCCGAGGGGGCCACCGACGCCGACGACGCCGTCGCCCGGCGCATCATGGCCGGCTTCGACCATCTCGACGAGCTCGTCGTCGCCATGGCCCGGCCGCTTGGCCTCGGCGACGACACCGACACCGAGCCCTCCGAGGACGTCGACCGGGTCACCTCCCGTGTGCTCGGCCAGGTCCGGGACGGTTCCGGTGAGCCGGTCGCCGACGCCGCGCTCACGTTGGTGGACGGCAAGGGCCGGCAGGTCGGCCGGTCGGCGCCGGCCGACGACGGCCGGTTCCGGATCGAGGTGCCGCAGAGCGGGACGTACCTGCTGATCGCGTCCAGCCCGGGCCGGCATCCCAGCGCCGATCTCGTGACCGTGCCGGCCGGGCCGGTGGTCCGGGACGTGGTGCTGGACGAGGAACGCGACGCCTGGCGGTGAGCAGCCCCCGCGAGCACTCCTCACCGCCATGCGCCCGTCCCGAAGGCGGCCTGCGCGTCCGGGTCACCCTGCCTGTGGCACCTTCTCGCCGCGGGCCACTTCCAGCTGCTCCGTGATGCCGGCCATGATCCGCCGGGTCGCTTCCTCGACGACCTCGCGAGTCTGTTCCACGCCAACGAGATCCGACAGATCGATCGGCGCGCCGGCGCGGATGGCGACCCGCTGGCGGGGCAGCAGGCGGGGGAAGCGGGCCTGCTGCGGCAACACGAACTGCGTGCCCCAGTGCCCGATCGGCACCACCGGCGCGCCGGTGGCCAGGGCCAGGCGGGCGATGCCGCTCTTGGCCTGCTGCACCGACGGCCAGCCGTCCGGATCGGCGGTGAAGGTCCCCTCCGGGAACACCAGCACGCATTCGCCGTTCTCGATTGCCTTCACGGCGTCCCGATAGGCGTCGGTGGCCCGGGCGCTCCCGCGGTGCACGGGAATGTGCTTGCCACCGCTCAAAACGCTTCGCACCACGGGGATCCTCCACAGCCCGGCCTTGGCCAGGTAGCGGGGAATCCGCCCGTGCCCCAACACGTACGCGGTGACGGTCACCGGATCCGCGAAGGACACGTGGTTGCTGGCGATCAGCACCGGGCCGGTGGCCGGGATGTGCTCGCCGCCCTGCCAGCTCGACCGCGTGAAAACCATGACGAACGGCCACAGCGCGTCGATGGCCAGGCCGTACCAGAACCCGCGCCCACGCCGGGGAGTGCTCAGCGTGAGGCGGATCTTCGTCCAGAAACCGTGCGGTGTGGTCATGTCGCCGAGCGGGCCAGGTCGTGGTGCGACTGGCCGCTGTCGGCGATCCGCCCGCCGGTGATCCGGTCGGCGGCCAGCCGCCCCGAGATCACCACCGGCGGCACCCCGACCCCGGGCGTCGTGCCGCAGCCGGCCAGCACCACGTTGTCGATGCCCCGCAACAGGTTCCGCGGCCGGAACGGCCCGGTCTGGGCGAACGTGTGCGCGGCGGCGAACGGCGTGCCGGCGGCCAGCCCCTGCCGGGCCCAGTCGGCCGGCGACAGAACCCGTTCCACCGTTACCGAATCCCCGAGCCCGGTGAGCCCTCGCTTCTCCAGCACGCCGACCAGCTCGTCCCGGTAGGCCGGGCCCACCCGGTCCCAGTCGATCGGGGCCAGCTCCAGGTTCGGTGCCGGCGCGAGCACCGACAGCAGCTGCCGGCCGTCCGGGGCCAGGCTCGGATCGGTCGCGGTCGGGCGGGTGATCAGCAGCGACGGGTCGCTCATCAGCTGGCCCCGCGCGGTGATCTCCTCGAAGGTGCGCCGCCACGCCGCCCCGAAGGAAATCGTGTGGTGGCCAAGGGAATCCCAGGACCGGTCGGTCCCGGCGTGCAGCACGAAGGCCGACGGCGACCAGGTCAGCGGCACGAGGCGACGGGGCAGATGCCCCAGCAGGCGGTAGGAAGCCGGCAGGTCGGGCGTCAGAACCACGGCGTCGCAAGGGATCCGCTCGCCGTGCGTGGTCCGCACCGCCGCCACCCGCGAGCCGATCCGCTCCAGCCAGGCCACGGTCGTGCCGTAGCGGAACTCCGCCCCGGCCCGCGCCGCCGACGCGGCCATCGCCTCCGGCACGGCCCGCATGCCGCCGCGCGGGAAGTACACGCCGGCCACGGTGTCCATGTACGCGATCACCGCGTACGCCGCGAGCGCGCGCTCCGGCGGCACCCCGGCGTACAGGGCCTGGAACGAGAAGATCCGCCGCAGCCGGCGGTCCCGCACGAAGCCGCCGACCTTCGCCCCGAGGCTGCCGAACGCGCCCATGCCGGCCAGCTTGGCCAGCTGCGGGCCGACCAGGTCCAGCGGTGAGTCGAAGTTGGCCCCGATGAACCGGTCCCGCTCGGTCGCGTACAGGTCGGTCAGCCACCGTCGCAGCCGCCGGTAGCCGGCCGCCTCGGTCGGGCCGGCGACCCGGAGCACCTCGGCCTCCATGGCGTCGCCGTCGCTGTGCACGTCGATCGAGCTGCCGTCCGGGAACCGCGCCACGTACGCCGGGTGCAGCGGCGTCAGGTCCAGCCGCGCCGCCAGCGAGTCGCCGACCGCCGCGAACGCCTCGTCCAGCAGCTCGGGCATGGTCAGCACGGTCGGCCCGGTGTCGAGCCGGTAGCCGTCCACGTCGAGCTGCCCGGCCCGGCCGCCCGGCACCCGGTCGCGCTCGACCACGGTCACCTGCCGGCCCGCGCCGAGCAGGTGCAGCGCGGCGGAGAGCCCGGCCAGCCCGGCACCGACCACCACGACGTGGTCCGTGCGCCCCTTGATGGCCTTCATCTCAGTGGTTGCGCCTGGTCGCGGCCACGGCCAGGCGGGCGAGCTCGGACGCGGCCGGCTCGGCCACCGGCGTCGCCGCCAGCGTGGCCAGCGCCTGGTCGCGCAGCATGTCGATGCGGGCCTCCACGGCCTTGACCGCGCCGAGGTCGACCAGCAGTGCCCGGATCTCGTCCACCGCCGGCTCGTCGAGGTCGTGCCGGCCGATCGCCGAGCGCAGCAGCGCGGCGTCGGCGGCGCGGCCCTGCCGCTCGGCGTGGTGCAGGCCCAGCGACGCCAGCAGCGTCCGCTTGCCCTCACGGAGGTCGTCGCCGGCCGGCTTGCCGGTCACGGCCGGGTCGCCGAACACGCCCAGCAGGTCGTCCCGCAGCTGGAAGGCCAGGCCGATGTCCACGCCGAACTGCCGCAGGCCCTGTACCAGGCCGTCGCCCGCGCCGGCCAGCACGGCCCCCAGGTGCAACGGCCGCTCCACGGTGTAGGCGGCGGTCTTGAGCCGGTCCACCCGCAACGCGGCGGCGGCCGACTCGTCGGCGTGCGCCTGCGTGAGCACGTCCAGGTACTGGCCGGCCAGCATCTCCGTGCGCATCGCCCGCCACGGCTCGAAGGCCCGCAGTAGCTGGCCAGCGCCGAGCCCCGACTCGCGGAGCATGTCGTCGGCCCACGCCAGCGCGAGGTCGCCCAGCAGCACCGCCGCCGCCTGACCGAACCGCTCCGACGTGCCGGCCCAGTTCGCCGAGCGGTGCCGCTCGCCGAACTCGACGTGCACGGTCGGCGAGCCCCGGCGCACCGCCGAGGCGTCCATCAGGTCGTCGTGCACGAGCGCGCACGCCTGGATCAGCTCCAGGGCGCTGACCGCCATCACCACGGCCTCGGTGTCCGCGCCGCGCGGGTCGCCACCCGCGCCGCGCCAGCCCCACCACGCGAACGTCGGCCGGATCCGCTTGCCGCCGCCGAGCACGAACCGGGTCAGCTCGTCCACGGCGACCGCGAAGTTCTCGTCGACCAGCGCGGCCTCGGTGCGGCGGCGGTTGAGGTAGTCGGTCAGCGAGCGCTCGACCAGGCCGAGAAAGCCGGTGTCGCACGGATGCGACGCCGACAGGTCGTCGCTGGGCTGTTCCGGCCAGACCTCGACCAGAGTGCCCGGCTTGCTCATGCGAACCTCCGTTGTGCGCCCAACGCGTGCGGTGCCAACAGCGCGTAGGGCCAACAGTACGTGGCCCGGCCGCAAGCACTACTCGGAGGCTGCTAGCCGTAATCTAGAACCATGACGTCGGTGGTGGAGCGACTCCGCGGGCCGCGACCCGTGTTCTCGGTGGAGTTCTTCCCACCCCGCGACGCCGCCGATGAGCAGCGGCTTTGGCTGGCGATCCGGCAGTTGGAGGGGTGCGAGCCGGCGTTCATGTCGGTCACCTACGGGGCCGGCGGCTCGAGCCGGGACCGCACCATCCGCACCACCGGACGGGTGGTGCAGGAGACCTCGCTGTTGCCGATGGCACACCTGACCGCCGTCGACCACTCCGTGGCCGAGCTCCGCAACGTCATCGGCTGGTACGCCGCCGTCGGCGTGCACAACATCCTGGCCGTGCGCGGCGACCCGCCCGGCGACCCCAACGGGGAGTGGATCCGGCACCCGAGCGGCCTGACCTACGCCGAGGAGCTGGTGTCGCTCATCCGCTCCCTTGGCGACTTCTGCGTCGGCGTGGCGGCGTTCCCGTACGGGCATCCCCGCTCGACCGACCTGGACGCCGACACCGAGAACCTGGTGCGCAAGTTCCGGGCCGGGGCCAGCTTCGCCATCGCCCAGCTGTTCTTCGAGGCCGAGGACTTCCTGCGGCTGCGGGACCGGATGGCCGCGCGGGGCTGCGACGCGCCGCTGCTGCCCGGGATCCTGCCGCTGACCACCGTTCGGACGCTGCGCAAGACCGTGGAGCTGTCCGGCGCGCCCGTGCCGGCGTCGATCGCGCGCCGGCTTGACCGCTACGCCGAGGACCCCAAGGCCTTCCGGGCCGAGGGCATCGACGTGGTCACCGAGCTGGGCCAGCGCCTGATCGACGAGGGCGTGCCCGGGGTGCACTTCTACACGTTCAACATGTCCAGGGCCACCACCGAGGTGGTCGGCCGGCTGGGGCTGCTGCCGGCCCGGGCATGATCGTTCGGCCGGGTGACACCCCGTAGGCCGGCGGGCGAGTGAACCCGCTGGTCAACCGGGGTAGAGGCGTCGACACGCCGGGCGCCCGCGCTGTCACTCAATGGGGTCCTCACTCAGCGGGATTGCTCCGAATGGCGGTAATTTCCACGCCTGCATGGCCGAGGCGTTCAGCGCCGAAGCGGTGCCTGTCATGAACAGCGATGCAACTCAAGGAGTGTGGAGTCCGTGCTGAAGAAAGCCGGAATGATCGCAGGCGTCGCGGCCGGTCTGATGATCGTCGGCTCGCCGGCGTTCGCGGACGCCCCGTACGGCGACCTGGTCATGAGCGACAGCGGCGACACCCAGGTCACGCACTACGTCCCGATCCAGATCGTGGACAACCACGTGCCGGTGTCCTCCGAGGAGTACGTGGACGGCGGCGCCAGCCACACCAACTCCTCCAACGTCCTGGGCGGCGGCGGCGACCTGCAGGAGTCCGACTTCCTGCCGATCCAGATCGCCGGCAACACCCTGCCGATCAGCAGCTACCTCGAGTACCTCGGCTCCAACGCCGACAACAGCTCGAACACCGCCGGCTGAGTCCGGCGCGACAGAAACGGGGCGGGCCCTCCGGGGCACGCCCCGTTTTCGCGCGCGAGGGTGCTCCTACAGCAGGTCGAGGAACTCGGCGCTGGTGAGACCGGCCTGGCGAACGATCGACGCGAGGGCACCCCGCTTCACGGCACCGTGCTGAGGGATCACGGCCGCACGGCCGTCCGGGTGGCGATAGACGGCGTGGCTGCCTTTGGTCCGGACGTAGGCGAAGCCGAGGGATTCCAGGACGCGAGTGACCTTGCGGACCGGGAGGTCCGACAGGGCTGGGCTCACGCGGCGCCCGGCACCTGGAACGAGGTCACCAGCGGCGTGGCAGTGATGTGCTCGGCGGGGTCGTCGACCTCTTCGAGGTACAGTCCGACGGCCTCGGCCAGGTTGGCCAGCGCCTCCTGGATGGTCGGACCCTGGCTGGCCACGTCGACCTCGAGGCACTGGGCGACATACCAGTCCTCTTCCTGGTGCACCGCGGCTGTGAGTGCGCGCGTTTCGGCCATACCAGCAGGATAGACGGGGAACCGGCGTCGCAAGGACCGGCGCTGCCAGGTTCGCGGTCTAGCCTCGATTCGGGGGCTGCTCCGAACGCCCCACCGCCGCCGACCTCTTCCCGCCCCGCCGGACGACCGGCATTGCCAGCTTCGCGGTCTAGCCTGGAAAACGGGGGCTGCTCAGTTCCGGCCCCGCGCCTTCACCGCCGGCGGACCCGCAGGCTGCGGCGGTGCCCCCGCAGGGCCAGCACGCTGACCACCACCACGGTGGCGATCAGCAGCGCCCCGATGAGCACGCTCCACCGCATCCAGGCCGCGGTGGCCAGCGTGGACAGGTCGGAGGTGGCCGACAGCGAGGTGATGGAGCCCGGTTTGGGCTGCCACGTCACGGTCTGGTCGGCGACCTCGCCGGTCGTGCTGCTGACGCCGGCCGGGAAGGTGACCTTCAGTTCCACGTCGGCATGGTCGGTCGGCATGGTGCGCAGGTCGACCGAGCCGGTGAAGTACACCAGGTCGCCGACCCGGCGCAGCAGCAGCTGGTAGTTGCTGCTGGCCGCGCTCGACCCGCCGACCAGGGTGGTGAACTGGTCGAAGTCCATGTTGGCGAACGACAGCTGGGTGCCGACGTAGCCGTCGGCGGCGTACGGCTGGACCAGCACCTGCTCGCCCAGGTCGGACGGGATCGACAGCTGCGGGCCGTGATCGTCGGGCGAGGTCGGCACGGTGGCGGCGATCATCGTGCCGGACACCTTGTAGTCCCCGGACACGGTCAGGTCGGCCCGCGCGCGGACGCAGCCCGTCAGCATCGCCAGCGCGGCCAGCAGCGCCAGGCCCAGCCCGGCGGTTCGGGCGAAGGGCCTGGCCACACGTCCCACAAGCACCGGGTCATCCTGCCAGTGCCGGCCCTCCGTACGGCGTATCAACGCCCGATGGAGCTACACGGCCCGGTAGCGTGCCGGCCATGTCATCCACCCCACGAGGCGTGCACCAGCTGAGCGACGACTACGTTGCGGACTACGCCGCTCTTGACCCGAACGCGGCGACCCACCTCGGCATCACGGGGTACGACGAGGACCTCACCGACTTCTCGCCCGAGGGGCACGAGAGCCGGGCGGAGCTGACGGCCCGGGCGATCCGCGACATCGGGGCGGCCACGCCGGCCGACGAGTCGGAGCGGGTGGCCCAGGCGGTGTTCCTGGAGCGCAACGGGCTGTCCGCGGAGTTCCACGAGGCCGGGCTGGACCTGTCCTCGCTGAACGTGATCGCGAGCCCCGTGCAGGACCTACGCCAGCTGTTCGACCTCATGCCGACCGAGACCCCCGAGCAGTGGTCCACGGTGGCGGTCCGGCTGGCCAAGGTGCCGCAGGCGCTGGCCGGGCTGCGGGCATCGCTGGCCAAGGCCGCCGACCGCGGCGTGGTGTCGGCGCTGCGCCAGGTGACCCGGGTCGCCGAGCAGTGCGACACCTGGGCCGGCCTGAGCGGCGGATCCTCCTTCTTCGCCAACCTGATCTCCGGCGCCGACGACGTCGACGCCAAGCTGCGCACCCGTCTGGAGGCCGGCGCGAACGCCGCCGCCCAGGGCTACGCCGACCTGGCCGCGTTCCTCCGTGACGAGCTCGCGCCCAAGGCCCCGGCCAAGGACGCGGTCGGGGTGGACGTGTACCGGCTCAACTCCCGCTACTTCACCGGCGCGCGCCTCGACCTCCAGGAGGCGTACGAGTGGGGCTGGGCGGAGTTCGCCCGCATCGAGGCCGAGATGCGGGAGGTCGCCGGCCGCATCAAGCCGGGGGCCACGCTGGCCGAGGCCGCCGCCGTGCTGGACGCCGACCCGCGCTACCGGCTGCACGGCCAGGACGAGCTGCGCGACTGGATGCAGCGGCTGTCCGACAAGGCCCTGGCCGACATGCGGGGCGTGCACTTCGACATCCCCGACCCGCTGATGGCCCTGGACTGCCGCATCGCCCCGCCCGGCGGCGGCGTCGGCGCGTACTACATCGGCCCGACCGACGACTTCAGCCGTCCGGGCGCGATGTGGTGGTCGGTGCCGGCCGACCGTGAGGAGTTCTCCACCTGGCGGGAGACCACGACCGTCTACCACGAGGGCGTGCCCGGCCATCACCTCCAGATCGCCACCGCCGTGCACCGCGCCGACCGGCTCAACCGGTTCCAGCGGCTCATGTGCTGGGTGTCCGGCCACGGCGAGGGCTGGGCCCTGTACGCCGAGCGGCTGGTGCGCGAGCTGGGCTACCTCGACGACGACGGCGACCTGCTGGGCATGCTCGACGGCCACCTGTTCCGGGCCGCCCGCGTCATCGTCGACCTCGGCATGCACCTGGAGCTGGAGATCCCCGCCGGCAGCGGATTCCACGACGGCGAGCGCTGGACGCCGGAGCTGGGCCTGGAGTTCATGCTCACCCGGACCATCACCGACCCGGCCCACGTGCGCGACGAGATCGACCGCTACCTGGGCTGGCCCGGGCAGGCCCCGTCGTACAAGCTCGGCGAGCGGCTCTGGCTGGCCGCCCGTGACGAGGCCCGCGCCCGCCACGGCGACGCCTTCGACCTCAAGGCCTTCCACAAGCAGGCCCTGGACATGGGCTCGATGGGCCTCGACACCCTCCGCGAGCGCCTGGCCCAAATCTGAGCCCCTCTCGCCTTTTCTCACGCTTGGAAGGGGGCTTTCCTCCACTCGGAGTGCAGGAAAGCCCCCTTCCAAGCAATCAGGACTGGTCGACGGGGAGGGTGCGGCCCAGGACGGCGAAGGGGCGGGGGTCGCCGGCGAACTGGTAGTGCCGCAGCACGTCCTGGAAGCCCACGCGCCGGTACAGTCGCCACGCCCGGGACGGGCCCTCCGGCGTCGACAGCAGCACGCGCTCCGAGGCGACGCCGTCGAGCAGGCCTCGCAACAGCCGTTCGCCGATGCCCCGGCCCTGGGCCTCGGGCAGCACGTGCAGTTCGGTCAGCTCGAAGTAGTCCCGCATCCACTCGTCGACCACGGTCGGCGTGGATACGGCGGTCAGCCCCCGGCGCACCTGCTCGTGCCACCACTGGCCGGCGGCGCCGCGATAGCCGTAGCAGACGCCGACCAGCGCGCCGTCCTGGTCGAGCGCGCCGACGCAGCGCCAGCCCGCCCGGATCATGTGCGCGAGCCACATGGGGGCGCGCTGCTGGGCGGTGCCGGCGGGGTAGCGCATCGCCGTCACGTACAGGTTGAGCGCTTCCGGCAGTCGGGCCCGCAGCGTCTCGGCGCTGAACTCGACCAGCCGCTCGGTCTGGGGCGACGCTGTCATCGCTGGTCTCCGGCCACGGTCGCAGGGATGCCGCCGGTGACGGCGACCAACTCGTCGAACGTCGTCGGGTAGACGGCGTTGGGATGCCCGGCGGCGGCCCAGACGACGTCGTACTCGGCGAGGTGCACGTCCACCAGGGTACGTATCGGGGCCGGGTGCCCGACGGGCGAGACGCCGCCGATCACCTGGCCGGTGTGCGTGCGGACCGAATCCGGGTCGGCCCGCTGCACCTTCGCCACGCCGACCAGTTCGGCCAGCCGCTTGGTGTCGGCGCGGTGCGCGCCCGAGGTCAGGACCAGCAGCGGCGCGCCGTCGGCGAGGAAGAACAGGCTGTTGGCGATCGCGCCCACCGGCGCCTCGACGGCCTCGGCCGCCGCCGCGGCGGTGCGGACGGCGTCATCGAGCACTCGAATTCCCGCGGCCGCGCCGGTCGCGCCCCTCTCGACGAGGGCGCTGCGGACCGTGCTCACCCCGGGGTGCTCCTGATCGCTCACGAAACCAATGACACCACGGCTGGGGTAGCAGGCCCCAACGGGGTTGAACCGGCCGTCCCGAACGCGCTATCCTCGATGTATCGAACAGATGTTCGATACGAGCCGCCGGCTTCCCCACGGCGGAGACGTCGAGCCCACGACGCCGCGAGGAGGCCGCTGATGTCTGTGCCCGTTCGTCTTCCCGAGTCGTTCCTGGTGCCCACCCCGCCCAGGTCCCGACTTCGCGCGGTTCCCTCGCCCGGCGCGTCCCCGTCGGCGCGGACGCTGCTGGCCCAGGCCCGCCAGGGGCTGCTCCAGGCCGAGCACGAGCCCGACGCCGCCGAGCGCTTCGTGCGGGCGCACCTGGCCGCCCTGCGGGCCGCCGCCGCGGTGCTCGCCCTGCGCGGGCGGCCGCACCGCACCCGTACCAAGCCCATGAGCGCCTGGGTGCTGCTGGCCAAGGTCGCGCCCGAGTTCGCCGAGTGGGCCTCGTTCTTCCAGTCCTGCGCGTCCACCCGGCACGCGGTCGAGTCCGGCATCACCCGACTCGTGTCCGCCCGCAGCGCCGACGACCTGGTCCGGCAGGCCGGCCAGTTCGTGGACCTCGTCGACCGTGCCGTGCACGGGGCGGGGCGGTGACCGGGCGGGCCCTCATCGACCACGACCGCCTGCTCGACGTTCTTGTCGCCGAAGGGGAGCTGATGGCCAGCACGGCCGACGGCGCCCCGGCGGACCTGCCCGTCCCCAGCAAGCCGACCAGCACCCTGGCCGACACCGTCCGCCACGTCGGCGGCGTGTTCCGGATGGTCGCCGCCCGGCTGCGGGGCGGCAACGGTCCGGTGCGCTGGGAGAGCACTCCGCCCCCGGGCGGCGCGCTCGTCGAGTTCCTGCGTGGCGGCCTGCACGAGCTGGTCGATGAGTTGTCGGCGCATCCCGCCGACGCGGTCTGCGACACCTGGTGGCCGCTGGACCAGACCTACGGCTTCTGGCGCCGTCGGATGGCCCACGAGGCCACCATGCACCGGGTCGACCTCCAGTCGGCCACCCGGACCCCGCTCATCACCGTCGACGACGACGTCGCCGTGGACGGGGTGGACGAGGCCCTCACGCTGTGGTTCGCCCACCGGCTGTCGGTGATCGGCGTCTCCGGCAGCTCCGAGTTCAAGGTCGCCGTCCGATCCGGCGGCCGGGTCTGGCTCGTCTCGTCGCACGGCGACAACAAGGCCGCCTGGCGGGCCGCGCCGGTCGACGCCGAGTCCGTCCAGGCCACCGTCACCGGCGAGCCGATGACGGTGTACCTGTGGCTGTGGGGCCGGCTGCCGTTCACGGCCGTCCGGATCACCGGGGACGTGGACGCCGTGGCCGCGCTGTGGGCCCTGCTCCGCCTGGCCACGCACTGAGCCGGCGCGGTGGACCGCCTAGTGCAGGCGTTCCACCGCGTCCTTGGCCTCCTTGAGGCCCGCTCCGGTGAGCTCGCGGTAGCGCTTGATCGCCTCGATCTTGCGGCCGGCCCGGGCCAGATGCAGCACGTCCTGGTCGGGGCCCGGTTGCTCGACGCCCACGTGCTGCATCAGCTGGTCGACCTTGCGTTCCAGGCGTTCCAGCCGCCGCTCCAGCAGCCTGGTCGAGCCGGTTCGGCTCATCAGCGCGCCGAGCAGCGCCACCACCGCGATTCCGAGAACTATCACCGTCGTGGGATCCACCACTGCACGGTAGCCGGTGGCTCAGGCCTTGGCTGCCGGGCAGACGCCCGCGTCCAGCCACTTCTCGCGCAGGTCGGCCGGGATGTTCAGGGTGGTCGGCTGGCCGGTGGTGAGGGTGCGGACGCTGCTGGCCAGCGGCAGGCTCCCCGCCTTGTCCAGGACGGTTGTCGCCGCCCTTGACTGCCGCGCCCCGACCGGCCACCATACTGAAATGCAATATATTAGTCGCCTGGACCGGCCGCTCCTGCGGGATCGGGCGCTGGCCACCATCCGGCAGGCGATCGTGTCCGGGGACCTGGTGCCGGGCGAGGCCATTCGCGACCTGGACCTGGCCGAGCGGCTGGGCCTGTCCCGCACGCCGGTCCGGGAGGCCCTGAGCCACCTGGCCGAGGAGGGACTGGTCGAGTCCAAGCCGCACAGCTACACCCGGGTCACGCCCATCGATCCCGTCGCCGTGCGGGATGCCCTCCAGGTCGTGCAGGCCATGCACGGCCTCGCCCACCGGCTCGCCGTGCCGCTGCTCACCGTCGACCACCTGGCCCGGATGCGCGCCGCCAACACCCGCTTCGACGCCGCCCTGTCCGCCGGCGAGATCGCCGGTGCCCTGGCCGCCGACGACGACTTCCACCGCGTCCCCGTCGAGGCCTGCGCCAACTTCGCCGTCGCCGCCACCATCCAGCGCTACACCCCGCTGGTGCGACGCCTTGAGTACCAACGCTTCTCCTCCAGCTGCGGCGCCGATTCCGTCGCCATGCACGAGGAGATCGTCGTCGCCTGCGAACGCGGCGACGGCGACCTCGCCAGCCGCCTCGCCGAACGCAACTGGGCCACCCTCGCCGCCGAACTGGCCAAGCACACCGACGAGCCGCCCGCGCCGACGAAGTAATGCCCGCCCGCCCGACCGGTTCGATCGTCCGGCGCGACCATCACCCCCACCCAGTGAACGGAGTTTTCCCTTGGGACTCGAGGACTTCGCCCGTTATCCGCTGACCTTCGGCCCCTCGCCCGTGCACGAACTGGAGCGGCTCACCGCGCACCTGGGCGGCGCGCGGGTGTGGGCCAAGCGGGAGGACTGCAACAGCGGCATCGCCTACGGCGGCAACAAGACCCGCAAGCTGGAGTACCTGGTCGCCGACGCCCTGGCGCAGGGCTGCGACACCCTGGTGTCGATCGGCGGCGTGCAGTCCAACCACACCCGCCAGGTCGCCGGCGCGGCGGCCCGGGCCGGGCTGAAATGCGTGCTGGTGCAGGAAAGCTGGGTCGAGTACGCCGACCCGGGCTATGACCGTGTCGGCAACATCCAGCTCAGCCGTCTGATGGGCGCGGACGTCCGGCTCGTGCAGTCCTCGTTCGGCATCGAGTTCAAGCAGAGCTGGCAGGACGCCATCGCCGAGATCGAGCGGGCCGGCGGCAAGCCCTACGCCATCCCCGCCGGCGCCTCCGACCACCGCCTCGGCGGCCTCGGCTTCGCCGGCTGGTCCCGCGAGGTCGAGCGCCAGGAACGCGAACTCGGCGTCTTCTTCGACACCGTCATCGTCTGCTCCGTCACCGGCAGCACCCAGGCCGGCATGCTCGCCGGCTTCACCAACCGCGACCGCCGCGTCATCGGCATCGACGCCTCGGCCAAGCCCAAGGAGACCTTCGACCAGGTCACCCGCATCGCCGACAACACCGCCGACCTCATCGGCGCCGAGCCCCTGGAAGTCATCCTCGACGACCGCTACCACGCCGGCGTCTACGGCGTTCCCGACGAGTCCACCTTGGACGCCATGCGCCTGGCCGCCCGCACCGAGGGCATGATCACCGACCCCGTCTACGAGGGCAAGTCCATGGCCGGCCTCATCGACCTGGTGTCCCGCAAGGAAATCCCGGCCACCAGCACTGTCCTCTACGCCCACCTCGGCGGCCAGCCGGCCCTGAGCGCCTACAGCGCCATCGGCTAGGCCGGACTAGAACGCGGCGCCGAGTTCGCCCGCGGCCGGCGTTTCGACAGTGGTCGTGCCGGCCAGATAGCGGGCCACCGTCTTCCGCAGGTGGTCAGCGTGGTGGTAGATGTCCTCGGTCCGGTCGACCGGGATCCGGGTTTCGATCTTGTTCTCGTCGAACACCCCGAGGTACTTCTTCGACCGGTTGAACCACAACCGCGCGATCGGCCTGCGGTTGTTGTCGTCCAGCAGCACGCCGAAGTAGGTCTTCGTGTCGCGGGCGACGACCCGGGCGGCAGCCACCTCGCCGCACACGATGGCCCGCACGATCCGGTAGCCCTCCAGCTCGTCCTCGGTGGTGACGATGTCCTTGTCGCTCGATCGGATTTCCTCGGCCGGCGTGCTGTCCGCAGGTGTCGACGCGACGGCCTCGCTGGAAACACCGGCGTCGCTGGGCATGACCAGATAGCTGTCCGGTCCGCCGAGGGCGTTCTTCAGCCGGTCGTTGACCTGCTCGTTGAGGAACTGCCGGGCCGCCTTCTCCACCAGGGGAACGAACTGCTCGCGGATCCGCTGGGTGAACGACCGGTCGTACACGCGGCTGGTGAAGAACCGCACCCACTCGTCCTCGGGCTCCTTGAACTGGGCCGCCAGGATCCGCTTGATCTGGCCGATGTACTTCAGCTCGCCGGCCGCGCTGATCACCGAGTCGAGGTCGAACGACTCCTTGGTGAGTTTGGCCAGTTCGGGCAGCAGGGTCTCGTCGATGTCCGACAGATCCAGCACCAGGAACGGCTTGGCGTCCATCCGGTTGGGCGCGTCGAGGTCGGTGTAGAACTCGTAGGTCTCACCGTTGGTCAGGATCGCGATCCTGGCATTGGTCACCGAGAAGTACCGGAACAGCTGGGACGCGTGCTCGGGGCGCAACGGCTCCCTGATCTTCTTGACCTCGACCAGCAGCTGCACCTGTCCGTTGTGGGCGATCGCGTAGTCGATCTTCTCGCCCTTCTTGGTGCCGACGTCCGCGGTGAACTCCGGGATCACCTCCGCGGGATTGAACACGTCGTAGCCGAGAACGGTGCTGATGAACGGCATCACGAAGGCGTTCTTGGTCGCCTCCTCCGTCTCGATGTCCGCCTTGTGCTTGCGAATCTTGAGGGCCAACGCCCCCGTGCGTTCGGCGATCTCCATGGCCGCCACATCGACCGCCTGCGTCGTCGCGTTACCTGCTGATCGGCTAGGCGCGCAGGCGTAGGCCCTTGGGGGTGGCGCGGAAGCCGGCGTCCTGGAGGACGACGGAGAGCTTGGAGCCCAGGGCGCCTTCGCCGTCGGCGCGTTGGACGGCGAGTTGGCCGAGCCAGCCGTCGCGGACGGAGCGGGCGAGGGCTTCGGCGGCGTGGCGGAGTTGGGGTTCGGCCTCGGTGAACGAGAGCAGGGAGCGGCCGCCGCGTTCGACGTAGAGGACGGGGGAGCCGTCGACGAGGACGGCCAACGCGCCGGCCTTGCGGGCGGGGCGGTGCTTGCCGTCGCCGACGGGGTCGGGCCACGGCAGGGCGGCGCCGTAAGGCTGGGCGGGGTCGGCGGCGGCGAGGACAAGGGAGTTCAGGGCGGCCTCGTCGGGGCGGGACTGGGCCCGAAGCTGGTCGACGGCGCCACGGGCGGCGAACTGGGCGGCGCCGAGACCCTCGACGACGTAGCCGCGGACGACCTGCCCGGAGTCCTCCATGGCCCGAAGCACCCGGTACACGCCGCTGAAGCCGCCGGACACCCGCTCGGTGTCCAACGCCCCGCGGGTGAGAACTCCGTGCCGCTCAAGGAAAACCTCGGCCCGGGCATGGGCCCGCCGGGTCGGGTCGGCTTCCCGGGCCGGCACCAGCGACCAGCGGCCGGCCACGGTCGGCGGCCCGGTGCGGCTGGGCATCTGGGCCCGGCCGAGCCGGGCATAGCGGCCACGCGGCGACGGTCGGCGGGGCTTGTGGGCGGCCCCGCGGCCAGAGACCAGGGAACGCAGCGGGGCCAAGGTGTCGTTGGTGACGAGCCCGGCCCACACGAGGTCCCACAGCGCGGCGACCACGGCCGGATCGTCCACGGGATCCTCGACCAGCCCGGTGACCCGGTCGGTGAGCTGACGGAAGAACAGCGCCCCGCCGGCCAGGGCGGCCAGCACGGCGGAGTGCAGCGGCGACTCCGGCGCGGTCTCCTCGAGATCGGGCAGCACGAGGTCGGCGACATCGGTCGGGGCCAGCGCGATCCAGCCGTCGCCGCCGGCCAGCGCCCCGCACCCGGCCCAGGTGACCTCGCCGGTGGCGGTCAGCTCGTCCAGCAGCGCCGGGTTGTAGCCGGGCAGCCGCGACGGCAGGATCAGCGACTCCAGGCCGCTGGCCGGCAGCGGGGCCCCGGCCAGCTGCTCCACCACCGACAGCACGTCGTCGACGGTCGGGGCGGTCCGCAGCCGCCGGAGCCCGGGTGCGGGTGTCCCGTAAGACACAATGCCGTGCCAAATGGGCAGAAAACGGGCATATGCCGCCTGCTCAACGGGCTCGACCTCGGCCCGAAGTCGTGCTAGCGAGGCCCGTCGAAGCCGCCGCAGCACCTCGGCGTCGCAGTACTCGGTGCCCATGCCGCCGGGCCGCAACTCGCCCCGGACAAGCCGGCCGGCGCCGGCCAGCCGGTCCAGGACGCCGTGCACGACGGCGACGCCGAGACCGAACCGTTCGGCCGCCTGGGCTGCGGGGAACGGGCCCCGCGTCCGGGCGTACCGGGTCAGCAGGTCCCCGAGCGGATCGGCCACCGGCTCGGTGAAAACCTCGGGCACGCCAACGGGAAGCGCCGCGCCGAGGGCGTCGCGCACGCGGCCGGCGTCCTCGATGGCGAGGTACCGCGCCGAACCGGCGATCCGCACCTGGATGGCCCGCCGCTCGGCCACCAGCTGCTCCAGCCACTCCACCCGAGCCCCGCGCTCGGCGGCCTCCTCGACGGTGAGATCTCCCAGCAGTCGCAGCAGGTCGGCGGTCTCCTCGACGTTGCGGGCGTGCCGGTCGGGCGCCAACCGCTGGAGCTGCTGCTCGATCTCGGCCAGCACCTCGGGGTCGAGCAGCTCGCGGATCGCCTCGGAGCCGAGGAGCTCGGCCAGCAGCGTGGTGTCCAGGGACAGCGCCGCCGCCCGGCGTTCGGCCAGCGGAGTGTCGGTCTCGTACAGGAACATGCCGACGTAGCCGAACAACAGGCTGCGCGCGAACGGCGAGGGCTGCGGCGTCTCCACCTCCACGACGCGAACCCGCCGCGCCCGCACATCGCCCATGAGTTCCCGCAGGCCGGGCAGGTCGTACACGTCCTGCAAGCACTCCCGCATCGCCTCCAGCACGACCGGGAACTGCTCGTACTGCGACGCCACGGCCAGCAGCTGCGCGGACCGCTGCCGCTGCTGCCACAGCGGCTGCCGCTTGCGGGGATCCCGGCGCGGCAACAACAACGACCGCGCGGCGCACTCCCGGAACCGCGAGGCGAACAGCGCCGACCCACCCACCTCGGCCACCACCACCTGCTCGACCTCCTCCGGGTCGAGCAGCATGTCCTCGGCCGAGGGCAGCACATCGGCCCCGGTGTCGTCGAAGGCCTCGGGCAGCCGCACCACGATGCCGTCATCGGAGTGCGCGACCTGCGGATCCAGCCCGCGCCGCTCGCGCAGCCGGGCCCCGATGGCCAGCGCCCACGGCGCGTTCACCTGCGCCCCGAACGGCGAGTGCACGGCGATCCGCCAGTCGCCCAGCTCGTCCCGGAACCGTTCCACCACCACGGTTCGGTCGTCGGGCACGTGCCGGGTCGCCGACTTCTGCTCGTCCAGATAGGACAGCAGGTTGTCGCACGCCCACTCGTCCAGCCCGGCCTCGACCGCGCGCGCCCGGGCCTTCGCGGAGTCCATACTGGACAGTTCCCGGACGAACTTTCCCAGCGCACGGCCGAGTTCCAGCGGCCGGCCGACGGTGTCGCCCTTCCAGAACGGCAGCCGGGCCGGCTGGCCGGGGGCCGGCACGACCTCCACCCGGTCGTGGGTGATGTCCTCGATACGCCAGGAACTGGTGCCCAGCAGGATGTTGTCGCCGACCCGCGACTCGTACACCATCTCCTCGTCCAGCTCGCCGACCCGCGACCCCGGCCGCCCGTCCTCGCCGCCGGGCGTCATCACGGTGAACAGCCCGCGGTCGGGGATGGTGCCGCCGGAGGTGACGGCCAGCCGCTGCGCGCCGGGCCGGCCGCGCAGCTCGCCGGCGATCCGGTCCCACACCACGCGCGGCCGCAGCTCGCCGAACTCCTCGCTGGGGTAGCGCCCGGCCAGCATGTCCAGCACCGAGTTCAGCGCCGACTCCGGCAGCCCGGCGAACGGCGCGGCCCGCCGCACCACCGAGCCCAGCTCGGTCACCGACCACGGCTCCATCGCCACCATGGACACGATGTGCTGGGCCAGCACGTCCAGCGGATTGCGCGGATAGCGCACGGACTCGATCGCCCCGGCGGCCATCCGCTCGGCCACCACGGCGCAGGCCACCAGGTCGCCGCGGAACTTCGGGAACACCACGCCCTTGGACACCGCGCCGACCTGGTGCCCGGCCCGGCCGACCCGCTGCAACCCGGACGCGACCGTCGGCGGCGCCTCCACCTGCACCACCAGGTCCACCGCGCCCATGTCGATGCCCAGCTCCAGCGAGGACGTCGCCACCACGCACGGCAGCCGCCCCGACTTGAGCTCCTCCTCGACCAGGGTGCGCTGATCCCGGGACATGGAGCCGTGATGAGCCTTGGCGATCACCGGCAGGGCCCCGGTGGTTATCCCCGAACCACCGACGGCCTCTGCCGGGAATCGCTCCATCTCCACGGACTCTTCGCCCGCGAGCTCGTTGAGCCGCGCAGTCAACCGCTCGGCCAGCCGCCGCGAGTTGGCGAACACGATGGTCGACCGGTGCTGGCGCACCAGCTCCAGCACCCGCTGCTCCACCGACGGCCAGATCGAGGTGCGCTGTTCGGGACCGGACGCCGAGCCGCTGACTTCCCCGGTCGGCTCGCCCAGCGTCGCCATGTCCTGCACCGGCACCTCGACGGTGACCTCGATGGTCTTGCTCGCCGCCGGCTGCACCACCTTGATCGGCCGCCCGCCGGCCAGGAACGCGCCGACCTCCTCGACCGGACGGACCGTGGCCGACAGCCCGATCCGCTGCGCCGGCTTGGGCAGCAGCGCGTCCAGCCGTTCCAGCGACAGCGCCAGGTGCGCCCCGCGCTTGCCGCCGGCGACGGCGTGCACCTCGTCCACGATCACCGTCTCGACGCCGCGCAGCGACTCCCGGGCCTGCGACGTCAGGATCAGGAACAGCGACTCCGGCGTGGTCACCAGGATGTCGGGCGGCGTGCGGTTGAAGGCGCGGCGCTCCTCCGGCGGCGTGTCGCCGGTCCGCATGCCGACGGTGATCGACGGCTCCGGCAGCCCCAGCCGGTGCGTGGCCTGCCGGATGCCGGCCAGCGGGGCGCGGAGGTTGCGCTCCACGTCCACCGCGAGGGCCTTCAGCGGCGACACGTACAGCACGCGGCAGCGGTGCTGCCGGTTCTCCGGCGGCGGCTGCGAGGCCAGCCGGTCCAGCGCCCACAGGAACGCGGCCAGCGTCTTGCCGGAGCCGGTCGGCGCGACCACCAGCGCGTGCTCGCCGGCCGACACCGCCGCCCAGGCCCCCTCCTGGGCGGCCGTGGGCGCGACGAAGGCCCCCGTGAACCAGTCCCTGGTCGCGGGGGAGAACGCCGACAGCGCTTCCGCCATGCCCACCATCATGGCAAGCGGGTATGACACTTCCCGTGCAAGAGGTCTTGACCTGCGGAAACGTGACTTTCTCTTGACCGGGGAAATGGTCTAGTCCATTGTTCACGGATACGTGTGCGCGTCACTTCGATGCCCAGGCCGCCACCCCTGCGCATGGAGGTTCAGCTATGTCACGGAAGTGGACACGCTGGTTAGCCGGAGCGGTCGCCGCCGCCACGGTCGTGCTCGGCTCGGTCGCCACCGCGGCCGCGGCCACCAACCTGCTGGCCAACCCTGGTTTCGAGGCCGGCAACACGAGCAGCTGGACGTGCAGCGGCGCGACCACGGTCGGCAGCCCGGTGCACAGCGGCTCGTACGCGCTGGCCGCCACCCCTGCCGGCCAGGACTACGCGCAGTGCAGCCAGCGGGTCACCGTGCTGCCCAATTCCGCGTACACGCTGTCCGCCTACGTGCAGGGCAGCTACATCTACCTCGGCGCCACCGGCACCGGCGGCACCGACCCGCAGACCTGGACCTCGTCGAGCAGCTACTCGCAGCTGTCGACCAGCTTCACCACGGGCGCCAGCACCACCAGCGTCACCATCTACATCCACGGCTGGTACGGGCAGCCCACGTACTACGCCGACGACTTCGTGCTCAGCGGCCCCGGCGGCGGTGGCACCACCCCGACGGCCCCGGCCGCGCCCACGGGCCTGCGGTCGACCGGCACTACGTCGTCCTCGGTGTCGCTGTCCTGGACGGCCCCGTCCGGCGACGTGAGCGGCTACAACGTGTACCAGAACGGCGCGAAGGTCGGCACGGCCTCGGGCACCTCGTACACCGCGAGCGGGCTGTCCGCCTCCACCAGCTACACCTACGCCGTGACGGCCTACAACTCGGTCGGCGAGTCGCCCAAGTCCAACCAGATCAGCGCGACCACCACGGCCGGCGGCGGCAACCCGCCCGGCGGCGGCACGCTGCCCACGCACGTGCTCACCGGCTACTGGCAGAACTTCTACAACGGCGCGAAGGCCCTGAAGCTGGCTGACGTGCCCACGACCTACGACCTCGTCGCGGTCGCCTTCGCCGACGCCACCAGCACCCCCGGCGCCATCTCGTTCACCCTCGACTCCGGGCTGGCCGGCCAGGTCGGCGGCTACACCGACGCCCAGTTCACCGCGGACATCGCCACCCTGCACGCCCGCGGCCAGAAGGTGATCCTCTCGGTCGGCGGCCAGAACGGCACCATCAGCGTCGGCGACGCGACCGCCGCCGCCAACTTCGCCAACAGCGCGTACTCGCTGATCCAGAAGTACGGCTTCGACGGCATCGACATCGACCTGGAGAACGGCGTCAACGCCACCTACATGGGCCAGGCGCTGCACTCGCTGGCCGGCAAGGTCGGCTCCAGCCTGGTCGTGACGCTGGCCCCGCAGACCATCGACATGCAGTCCACCGGCATGGCGTACTTCCAGCTGGCGCTGAACATCAAGGACATCCTGACCATCGTCAACATGCAGTACTACAACTCCGGCACGATGCTGGGCTGCGACCAGGCCGTCTACGCCCAGGGCTCGGAGAACTTCCTGACCGCGCTGGCCTGCATCCAGCTTCAGGGCGGCCTGCGGGCCGACCAGGTCGGCCTGGGCCTGCCGGCGTCGGGCTCGGCCGCCGGCGGCGGCTACACCGCGCCGTCCACGGTCAACGCGGCGCTGGACTGCCTGGCCAAGGGCACGAACTGCGGCAGCTTCAAGCCGAGCGCCACGTATCCCACGATTCGCGGCGCGATGACCTGGTCGATCAACTGGGACGCGTCCAACGGCTACGCCTTCGCCAACACGGTGCACCCGCACCTCGGCTCGCTGTAGGACGTTCGACACCGTACTCGCGGTAACCCTTAATCCGTGTCGACTATCGCGAAGGGGCCCATTCTCGCAGGAATGGGTCCCTTCGTTCTGGACTGTCACTCGATCGAACGAGTATCTCGGGGCAATGCCCCGGATTATCGATTACCAATGAGTAGGCCGATGGAAAGCCTTTTCTTGGGCATTCACCTGGACGTACTACGTCCGGTGTTCGGACGGGCGCGTAACGCTCACCGGTGGTTGTGACGACAACTGTGGGTCGTTGCCATAGCGTGACCACGGCGGCGACGCGGCGCCCAGGTCACGGTTGCGTTTCGTGTTCTCCCTGGCAGGAGGGAGTGTCCTCGAGCCGGGTGATGCACCTTTTCCTGGTGTGTCTGCACGAGCCGCCCTGGACCATGCGGCCGAAGACTGCATACTCCTCACGGTCGGTAGCTGCGTGTTCACCAGCGCGGATCCATTTCTGGAAACTTTCCCAGGGTCCTTGTGAGGGCGGCCACGCAGCGTTAGCGTTCTCGGTGCGCCCGGGAAGTCGGTGGGACGACAACCCGGGCACACGCCGCACCGGAAGGCTTTGGGAATGGTCCGACGGCGCGGCAGCACGGGGCAAGGGGTGTCGGGGGTGTTCGGGTCGCCGGCCACGGCGGAGACGGCCTGATTACCCGGCGCGTGGGGTGCACAACCGTAGTCGATTCGCCGGAGATTCTCCGTCAACGGCGGATTATCACCCAATTTCACGTGCGGGGACAGATGAATAACTTGGCACAGGTTCTGCCTGTGAGGGCGGCCGTCGCACCGGTGAGGCCGGTGGCAGCGTACGGTCCGCAGGACGAGCAGTTCCGTCAGCTCGTCGACGCCGCGGTCAACCGCGATCCGGTTGCCACGCAGCGGGTTCTGGAGTCGATCAGGCCGATCGTGCTGCGGTACTGCCGCGCCCGGATCGGCCGGCTGGACCGGTCGTTCGCCTCCGCGGACGACGTGGTGCAGGAAGTCTGCCTGTCGGTGATCTCGGCGTTGCCGTCCTATCGCGACCAGGGGCAGCCGTTCCTGGCCTTCGTGTACGGCATCGCCCAGCACAAGGTCGCCGACGCGCACCGGGCCGCCGCCCGCAACCGGTCGCTGCCGGTGCCGGAGGTGCCGGACCGGCCGGAGACGGTCGCGGGTCCGGAGCAGCGGGTGCTGCAGGACGAGTTGAAGAGCAACATGGACCGGCTGCTGGCGGTCCTGTCGGACAAGCAGCGCGAGATCGTGGTGCTGCGGGTGGTCGTCGGCCTGTCCGCCGAGGAGACCGCCGACCTGGTCGGGTCCACCCCGGGAGCGGTTCGGGTGGCCCAGCACCGGGCGCTGACCAGGCTGCGCAAGCTGGTCGGCAGCACGAAGGAGTTCTGAAGGTCGGGCACCCGATGGGGTGAGGGAGTGTCATCCCATCGGGCTCGTGACGGGCTTGGTGAACCGGGCCGCCGGACACCGTGCCGTGTGGCAGCATCTGCGCGAGGCCAGCGGGTTCAGGGGGCGCGCGTGCGGGTGCTGTCGATCGACATGGGGACGTCGAACACGGTGGCGGTGCTGGCCGTGCCCGGTCAGGATCCCCGCGTCGTCGAGGTCGACGGCGCGGCCGTCATGCCGTCCGCTGTCCACGCCGGCGAGGATGGCGTGATCCTCGTCGGCCGGGACGCCGAACGGCAGGCCCGCGTCGACCCCGCACGCTTCGAGGCCGCCCCGCTGGGCCGCATCGACGACGGCGTGCTGCGCCTCGGCGGCAGTGTCGTGCCCGTAGCCGACGCGCTCGCCGCCGTGCTGCGGCGGGTGCTCGACGAGACCGTTCGCCAGCTCGGCGGGGCCTTGCCGGACGAGTTCCGGATGACCTACCCGGTTCACTGGGGTCCGTCCCGGCGCAACACCCTGATGTCCGCCGCCCGGCTCGCCGGCATGACCGGCGACATCGTGCTCGTGCCCGGTTCGGTCGCGGCGGCCGCCCACTCCCGCCTCGCCCCGGGCAGTTCGGTCGCCGTCTACGACCTCGGCGGCGGCTCCTTCGACGTCGCCGTCATCGAGGCCACCGGCCAAGGCTTCACCGTCCTCTCCTCCGACTCCCGGCCCGACCTCGGCGGCTCCGCCATGGACCGGCTGCTGCTGGAGTACGTCGGCCGCCAGGTCTCCAACCGTGGCGCCGCCCAGTGGCAACAGCTCGACCACCGGGCCCTGCTCTCCGAGGTCCGCGCCGCCCGTGAGGCCCTCTCCGGCCAGCCACAGACCGAGCTGCCCATGCCCGAGCCCTTCTCGGATGTGCTCCTCACCCGGCCCGAGTTGGCCGCCCTGGTCCGCCCCGGCCTGATCCACAGCGTTGAGCTCCTGTCCTCCACCGTCGCCGCCAGCGGGGCACGCCCTTCCGGCGTCTACCTCATCGGCGGGGCCAGCCGCATGCCACTCGTCGCCGCCCTCATCGGCGAACGCCTGGGGGTTGTGCCCACCCTCGCCGACCACCCCTCGGCTGCCGCCGCCCTGGGCGCACACCTCGTGCCCCGCAACGGCGTCTCGCACCGAGCGGCCGGCGCCGTGCATCCGACGCCGACGGGCACTCACGGGCAGCAGACGGCCTTCCCACAACCCGCCCGGTCGCAGCTGCCGGCCGGCCAGCCCTCGGTCCAGCAGTTCGCGTCCCAGCAGTCGTCGGTCTATCAGTCATCGACCTACCCGCAACCCGCCCAGCCCGCGCCTTCTCCCCAGAACGCCGCCGGCTCCGGCGACTTCATGGCCGGGGCCAACTTTCCCCAGCTGCCACCAGAGGCCGCCCCCGCTCGCCGAGGCGCATCGAAGGCGACCCTGGTGGCGTCGGGGGCGATCGTGGCCGTGGCGCTGCTCGTGCTCGGCGGCTTCCTGGTGTTCGGCCAGCGGAGCTTCCCGAGCGCGGCGGACTGCACGGGCCAGCCGGGGTCGCCGGACGGCAAGGGGTTCACCAGCTGCACCCGCCAGCTCGCGGGCCCGGTGGCCGACCAGGGCGACTGCCACGGCGGCTACGACGGCAGCGGCCTCACCGTGCCGGGACTGGCCGGCAGCACCGTCACCTGTCACACCAGCGGGCAGACCGTTGTCTACATCCAGGCAACGTCGCTCGATGAGGTGAACCGGAAGGTGGCCGCGATGATGGACGCTTACCCCAGCAGCGCCAAGGTGAAGGCGCGGTGGAAGGGCAACGGGCTGTCCGGCGACTACGAGGCGCTCGCGCCGAGCGGCGTGGGCGTCGTGGTGTTCACGGTGTCGGACCGCCCGCTCGTCGGCGTGCTCACCGCGCCCGCCACCTCGTCGCCGAGCTCACTCACGGCAGCGAAGGCGGGCGGCATGTTCGAACGTTCGGTGCAGCCCGGTACCTGATTGGTCGTCAACGGCCATGGCCACCGCGTGTGACGATCAAATGGTGGACCGCCGCCATCCCGCGCAGCGCCGGGTGCTCGGATTTCTCGTGGGCACTCAGGCGATCGGTTCCGTCGGCGTCGGCACCGGCATCACGCTCGGAGCCCTCACCGCGACAACGCTGTCCGGGTCGGTGGCGGTCGGCGGGCTGGGGGCGACCGCGATCGCCGTCGGCGCGGCGCTGCTGGCGGTGCCGGTCGCCGCGCTCGCCCGCCGGTTCGGACGACGGCGTGCGCTGGCGGCGGCCTACGGCGTCGGCGCGCTGGGCGGCGTCGGCTGCGCCGCTGCGACGGCTTTCGGTTCGTGGCAACTGCTTCTGCTCGCGTTGACGGCCTTCGGCGGCGGCACGGCCGCCACCCTGGCCGCCCGCTACGCGGCCGCGGACCTGGCCAATCCCGGACGGCGGGCCGGCGCGATGTCCACGGTCGTGTGGGCCACCACGATCGGCGTCATCGCCGCGCCGAACCTGGCCGCGCCGGCGACCGGCGCCTTCGGTGCCGGCGGGCCGTTCCTGCTCTCGACCTGCGCGTTTGTCCTGGCCGGCGCCGGAGTTCTGCTCGGCCTGCGGCCGGATCCGTTGCTGGCCGGGCGAGTCGCCGTGGTCGTCGGCGACAGTTGTTGCGGCGTAGGCGCTTCCGAGCTGCCCCAACGGCACACCCGGGCCGAGGTGTGGTGGGCGCTCGGCCCCAACGTTCGGCTAGCACTGCTAGGTGTCGCCCTCTGCAACACGGCGATGACCGGGATGATGTCGATGATGCCGGTGCAGATGACCGGCGGCGGCTCGACGCTGACCGTGGTCGGCATCGTCGTCAGCGTGCACGTCACCGGCATGTACGCCGCGAGCCCGCTGTTCGGCGTGCTCGCCGACCGCATCGGCCGGATGCCCGTGCTCGCCCTCGGCGCGGCCCTGGTGGTGGCCGGGGCCGGCGTGTGCGGCATGGCCTCCGCCCACGACGCGCCCCAGATGGCCATCGGCATGGTCCTGCTCGGCTGCGGCTGGTCGGCCGGCGTCGTCGCCGGCTCCGCGCTGCTCACCGAGTCGGTGCCGGCGGCCCTGCGCCCCTCCACGCAGGGCCTGGCCGACCTCGTGCTCAACGGCGGCGGCGTGCTCGGCGGCCTGCTCGCCGGCGTCATCATGAGCACCTCGTCGTTCACCGTGCTCGGACTCGTCGTGGGCTTCGCCGCCCTGCCGGTGCTGATGGCGTGCATGGGCACCACGCTGCGGCCCGTGGCTGCGCCGGCCGAGGCGCCCCCTGAGGTCGAGCCTCAGGACACCGGAACCGCCCGGATGAGCCGGGTCTCGCCGGGGCGCAGCGTCGCGCTGTAGCTCGTCTTGACGGTGCCCTTGGCCTTCTGCGCCCACAGGTCCGTCACCGCGGCGCTGCCGGTGGTGATGCCGACCTGCGACCAGTTCACCGTGATGGTGGCGTTGCCGCTGGTCCCGGTGTTGAACAGGGCGACGACGTAGCCGCCGGACGGCTCCTTCTTGGCCCACACCTGGGTGTTGCCGCTCTTGGTGAGCCGCTTCGCCGCGATGGCGTCCTGGTCGACGCCCAGCACCGAGTCGTTGGTCAGCATCGCCTTGTCGGTGGCGTCCAGCTGGGTCAGGTCGGTGCCCAGCAGCAGCGGGGCCGCCGCCATCGCCCACAGCGTCAGGTGGCTGCGGCGCTGGTCGCTGGTCAGGCCGGTGTTGTCGCCGTTGCCGATCTCCAGCGAGTCCAGGTCGTTCCAGCCGCCCGGGCCCGCGTACTGCTGCCACGACGAGGCCGTGTCGAACCGCGCCGACACGTGCTTCCAGTCGGTCAAGGGGAAGCTAGCGCCGCTAGCACCGCAGTAGCACTCCACGTCGCCCTGCGTGCGCCAGCCGTTCGCGTACTGCTGCCAGGTCTTCGCGTCGGCGATGGCCAGGTTGTTGGACAGCTCGAAGTGGATGGGACGCCCCGAGTTCCTCAGCGCCGCCGACCACGCCTTCACGTCCGGGATGTCCGGGCTGCCGACGCCGTCGATCTTGAGGTAGTCCACGCCCCAGTCCGCGAACTGCCTGGCCCAGGAGTCCACGAAGGCCTGCGCCCCCGGCTTGCCGTAGTCGATGCCGTACATGTGCTTGCAGTTGTAGTTCTTCTCCAGCGTCGAGGTCACCGCGATGTCCTTCGCGTGATAGCTCGTGCCGGCGATGGGGGAGTTGGCCTTCACCGCGTTCTCGGCGATGCCGGGCGTGACGTAGAAGCCGAACTTCAGGCCGTCCGCGTGCACGTGGTCGGCCACGGCCTTGATGCCGTCCGGGAACTTGGCCGGGTCCACCACCCAGCGTCCGTTGCCGTCCACCACCGGACCGCTGCCGTCGCACTTCATCCAGAAGTCGTCGAGGTTGACGTACTCGAACCCGTGCTGGGCCAGGCCCGAGTTCTTGATCGCGTCCGCCTGCGCCTCGATCTTCGCCGCCGTCGGGGCCTTGCGGATGAAGCTCCAGCTGCTCCAGCCCATCGGCGGCTTGGCCGCCAGGCCGTTGTTCTCGGCATTGGCCACAGGTGTTGTCGTCGCTACCACTGCTAGCGCCGCTAGCAGGGCGAGCGGTAACGCATACCGGCGCACGGGATCCTCCTACCCACGTCGTGCGGCGGCGGCGCCTTGCAACGTTGTGGAAACGTTTGCAGTGTAGGTGGGCGGAGGACACCCGGCTAGCCCTTGCCGGCGGTCATTCGAGGGGCAGGCCGGTTTCCCGCACCGTCCACCGGCCGGGTCCGCCGGTCAGCTGGGTCACCGTCAGCGGCGAGATGTCCACCCGCCAGAACGCCGAGGCGGGCGCCCCTAGCGCCGCTAGGACCGCTGCCCTGATCACGGCCGGCGAGGTGACCACGCCCAGCCGGCCGACGTCGTTCTGCCGGTCCAGCCAGGCGGCGACCCGCTTGAGCACACCGCTGACCGGCTCGCCACCGTGCGGGGCGGCGTCCGGATCGGTCATCCACGCCATCAGCTCGGCCTGCTCGACCTCGGCCAGGGACCGTCCGCGCCACGAGCCGTGATCCAGATCGGCCAGGGCGTCGTCGACGACGGCGTCCCAGCCGAGGGCCTCGGCGGTCTGCGCGCAGCGCAGCTCCGGGCCCCGGCTGAGAGCATCCGTCCTGGCCGGTCCGGCCAGCGCCGCCGGCTGTCGCGTCGATTGCTGTCGCGTCGATTGCTGGCGCGACAACGGCTCGTCGGCGGGAAAGCGGGCCTGCCGCACGGCGTCGGTGGCGCCGTGGCAGACCAGGAAGATCCGGTTCAGGCCGCCACCTGCTCGGCCTTGGCCTTGGGGGCCAGCAGCCGCTCGGCCAGCGGCGCGAACAGCAGGCCGATGGCCGCCCACAGGATCGCCTGCGCGGCCACCGAGTAGAAGCGGAAGTCCCACAGCAGATCGGCTGGGAATCCCGGATAGACGATCTGGCCGGCCGGGTTGCGCAGCGGCTGCGGCGTCTCGGTCGCCTGCGGGCCGTAGTCGCGGACGTTGGCGGCGAGCTCGCCCAGCGAGGGCAGCAACGCCATCACGACCCCGATCACCACGACAAAAGCCAGCGCCGCTAGCAACGTGGCGTTCCAGTTGCCGAACCGCTTGGCCAGCCGCTTGCCCAGGATGACCGCGCCGATCAGGAACGCCACCGAGCACACCATCATCAGCACGTACACCGCGCCGCGCACGCCGATCGTCTCCGGATGGCCGATCGACGGCGGGTTGGCCGGGTACTTCACGAACGGCACCAGGTAGATGCCGAGGAAGCCGCCGCCGGCGACCAGCACCGACAGCGTGCGGGGCCGAAGGTTGCCGACCCGGCCCAGGCAGATCGCGTAGGCCACGGCGAACAGGGCGCCCATGGCCACCCCGAACAGCACGATGCCCGCGCCGATGCCGAGATTGGCCTGGACGGCCCGGCTGAAGATCTCCGGGCCCTCGTCGCCGACCGGCAGGCCGGCCGCCTTGTCCAGGGCGGCCTGCGCCTCGTCCCGTCCGCTCTCGTAGTCGATCGCGGCCTGGATCTGCGGCTCGGCGAAGATCCGGGCGAAGACGAACGCCAGCAGTCCGGCGAGGGCGCCGACGAGCACGCCCCGCAGGATGATTCGCTTTTCCATGTTCGGTTGTCCCGCCTCTGATCGGTCAGTGGCAGGGGAAGCCGAGGAAGTGGCGCGCGTCGTGCACGAACTCGTGGATGTACATGTTGTCGCCGAACACCGACGTGGCGCCCTGGTCGATGCCGATGAAGTAGTACAGCGCCAGTGCCAGCAGGACGGTGCCGCCCAGCCACAGGATCGCCTTCGGCAGCGGCAGGACAACCGGTGTGGGTACCGCGGTGGTCGCGGGCATGGTGCTCACGGGGCCTCCTTCGGGGATCGTGCGTCCCGTTCGTTCGTGGGGCAGGCGATGGCGTGGTGTCTGACTCGCCCGTCTCCGGGCTCACAGTGGCGCGACCGTGCCGGAATCCCACCGGCTTACGCACTCCATCACTCAGCGCGGCACACTACGGATCTCGATCGCCGCACGTCAATCCGCCGAGCAGGGCGTATGAAATCAGTGTGAGGCAGCCGTCACGACGTTGCGCAACAGCAGCGCGGTCGTCACCGGTCCGACACCTCCCGGCACCGGCGTGATCGCCTCCGCGATCGGCTCCACCGCCTCCGTGTCCACGTCGCCGATCAGACCGCCGTCCGCGGTCGGGTTCGTGCCGACGTCGATCACCACCGCGCCCGGCCGGATGTGCGCCGCGCCCAGCACGTGGGCGCTGCCGGCGCAGGCCACCACCACGTCCGCGCGGCTCGTCTGCACCGCCAGGTCCTTGGTGCGGGAGTGGCACACCGTCACGGTCGCGTTCTCCGCGAGCAGCAGCAGCGCCGCCGGCTTGCCGACCACCGTGCTGCGGCCCACCACCACGACGTCCGCGCCGGCCAGCGTCGTGCCGTGCGCGTGCAGCAGCTCCACCACCGCCTGCGCCGTCGCCGGGGCGAACGCCGGCAGGCCCGCCGCCAGCCGGCCGAGGCTGGCCGGGTTCGCGCCGTCCACGTCCTTGACCGGGTCGATGTGCATCGCCACCTCGTCGCGCGTGATCCCCGGCGGCAGCGGCGTCTGGCACATCACGCCGTGCACCGTCGGGTCCGCCGACAGCTCGGCCAGGCACGGGCCCACCATCTCGTGCTCGTCCACCACCCGCACCGCGACGCCGATCTTCTCGCCCGTGCGGACGAGGGAGCGGACGTACCACGCCGTCGCCTCGTCGTCGGTCGGGACCACGATCGCCAGCGTCGGCGTGATGCCGGCGGCCCGCAGCCGGGCCGCGTCCGCCGCGACCTGGGCACGGATGGTGGCGGCCACCTCGCGGCCGTCGATCAGGGTCATCGGATCTCCTTGATGAACTTCTCGGCCGCGGCGACCTCGTCGCCGATACGGGCCAGTTCCGCTTCCAGTCGGGCTCGGGCGACTACGTCGGTCATCGACGCCCGGTTCACCGCCACGTTCACCGCCGCCGCCTGCAGAGCCGCCCGGGCCGACACCGCCGCCACCGCCACGTCCGACAGCACGTTCACGTTCGCCCCCGGCCTGATCCTCTTCGCCAGCTCCAGGATCCCGGCCGCCAGCGCCGCCGTCCGCAGCGGCACCTCGGCCGCCTCCACCAGCGCCTCCTGGATGGCCTTGGTCCTGCTGGCCTTCTCCTCGTCGGTCCCCTTCGGCAGCTTGTAGGCGTCCGTCACCCCCTTGAACGCCTTCGCGTCCTCCTCCGCGAGCCCGACCGCTTCCTCCCGCCGCTCGGCCGCCTCCTTGAGCACCTCTCGCATCGTCGCCTCGTGCTCCGCGTACTTGGGGCGGCCCACCGTCAGCTCGCACACCATCGACACCAGCCCCGCCGCCATCGCCGCGTGCATCGCCGCCACCGCCCCGCCCCCCGGCGCCGGCTCCGCCGACGCCAGCTCGCCGAGCCAGCTCCCGATCGTCTGCTCCCGCATGGATCAAGCCTAGAACCGCTTCCCACCCCTGAAAGTGGCACAGGCCGCCCCAGCCGTCCTCGAGTCCTGCCCCAAGGCCCCCAGTTCCCACTTCCGGCCCACCGCTCCCGTTCCCGCGGCCCCCAACCCCTGCCCGCCCGGACACCCCATTCCCCCGCCACCAGGCCCGCCTTCGCTGCCCCATGCGCACCCAAGGCCGCCTTCGCTTCTGCCTGTCGCCTTGGGGGTGACTGCCGGCGCGCCTTGGCCGCATCCGATGGTCGGCCACGAGGTCCGCCTTCGTGGCGTCCCTCGCACCCAAGGCCGCCCTTGGTTCTTGGTCATCCCGGTCGATCGCCGCGGAAGTCACTCATCGTCACCATTTGACTTCGGGCTGCCGGTTGCGGGCTCAATCGGCGCCGCCGGCCTGGTTCCGCCGCGAGGTCCGCCTTCGTTGCGCTGTCGGCCACGGGGGCCGCCCTCGTCGCGCCCGGCTCGGCCGCGCGGCGTCGGCGCCTCGCCTCTCCTGCCGAGGCGAAAAGCGTCCTTGACCTGTGGAAATGCCATCGGTCCGCGGACATAAAGAAGCGCCGCAGCCCTGGGGGTCGACTGCGGCGCCTCGCCGTGAGTTTCCAACTGCTGAGGTCGGGGGGATCACGGGCCCACACCAAGGATAGCGTGTTTCCCGGGGCAGGGAAGCCCTCGGTCCCCACTTTCTGCAATTTGCTGTCAGCGTAGGCTTGACCACGATGCGTATCACTGCCTTTCGGGCCCTGATGGCCGAGGAGTTCGGACGGGTCCGGTCCGAGATGATCGCCCGCGACCACGTGTTCTCCGAGCTGGACGGGCGCACTGTCGACCAGGCGCTGGAGGCCGGCGTGCCGACCAGGACGATCTGGCGGGTGGTGTGCGAGGCGTTCGACGTCCCGGTCGAGCGGCGCTGACGACGCGGACGGCGTGTCGGTTTTCCCTCGAACAGGTGTTCGGCTAGCCTGGGGATCCGCAGGCCGCCGAAATTGTCAGACCCTCCCCGTAGCGTCCTCGGTGACGACAACCCCGGCGGCGGGCCAACCAGTCAGACCCAAGCAGTCAGACGGGGCAAGCGGGCCGGCCAGACAGACAGAGGTGGACTTCCATGGCACCAGCAGCACCGGACAAGGACAAGGCGCTCGAACTGGCTCTCGCCCAGATCGACAAGAACTTCGGCAAGGGCTCGGTGATGCGCCTCGGCCAGGAGACCCGGGCGCCCATCGAAGTGATCCAGACCGGCTCCATCACGCTCGACGTGGCGTTGGGCATCGGCGGCTACCCGCGCGGCCGGGTCATCGAGATCTACGGCCCGGAATCCTCCGGTAAGACCACGGTCGCGCTGCACGCGGTGGCCAACGCCCAGCGCAACGGCGGCATCGCGGCGTTCATCGACGCCGAGCACGCGCTGGACCCGGACTACGCCAAGGCCCTGGGCGTGGACACCGACGCCCTGCTGGTCTCCCAGCCGGACACCGGCGAGCAGGCGCTGGAGATCGCCGACATGCTGGTCCGCTCGGGCGCGCTGGACATCCTGGTGATCGACTCGGTGGCCGCGCTGGTGCCCAGGGCCGAGATCGAGGGCGAGATGGGCGACAACCACGTCGGCCTCCAGGCCCGCCTGATGAGCCAGGCGCTGCGCAAGATGACCAGCGCGCTGAACAACTCCGGCACCACCGCCATCTTCATCAACCAGCTGCGCGAGAAGATCGGCGTCATGTTCGGCTCGCCGGAGACCACGACCGGTGGCAAGGCGCTGAAGTTCTACGCCTCGGTGCGCCTGGACGTGCGCCGGATCGAGACGCTCAAGGACAGCGGCGACGCGGTCGGCAACCGGACCCGGGTCAAGGTCGTCAAGAACAAGGTCGCCCCGCCGTTCAAGCAGGCCGAGTTCGACATCCTGTACGGCCACGGCATCAGCCGCGAGGGCTCGCTCATCGACATGGGCGTCGAGCAGGGCATCCTGCGCAAGTCCGGCGCCTGGTACACCTACGACGGCGACCAGCTGGGCCAGGGCAAGGAGAACGCCCGCAAGTTCCTGCTGGAGAACCCGGACGTGGCCAACGACATCGAGAAGAAGATCAAGGAGAAGCTGGGCATCGGCGCCCAGGTCGACGCCGAGGACGCGCCGGCTCCGGTCGACTTCTGAGAACGCGGTGACGAAGCGGGAGGAGGCGTCCGGCGAGACTCCGACGGTGCGTGACGCGCCGGAGGTGCGCCGGGCGCAGGATCTCTGCGTGCGCCTGCTCAGCGTGCGGGCCCGGTCCCGCACCGAGCTACGGCAGGCCTTGGCGCGTAAAGAGGTCGAAGAGGAGGTGGCCGAGTTGGTGCTCGGCCGCCTGGACCGGGCCGGCCTGATCGACGACGAGGCGTTCGCGCACGAATGGGTGGCCTCCCGGCACAACCACCGGGGCCTGTCCAAGCGGGCCCTGGCCGACGAGCTGCGCCGCAAGGGCGTCGACAGTTCGGTGGCTGCCGAGGCCGTCGCCGCCGTGGACGAGGACAGCGAACTGGAGCGAGCCCGCGACCTGGTGCGCCGCAAGCTGTCCTCCGTCGCCCGGTTCGACGACACCACCAAGCTCCGTCGCCTGGTCGGCGTGCTCGCCCGCAAGGGCTACCCCGAAGGCATGGCGGTCCGGGTGGTGCGTGAGGAACTCAGCCGCGACGGTGCCCCCGGCCTCCCCGACGACGACTTCTGACCGCCGCCCCGAGGGCAGGCCATGGTCTTGCCCGGGCTGATGTGCCCGGCCACCGCAGCGCCTTCACCACGTCAGGTCCTTCATCGCCGTCGGCACGCCGAACAGCGGGATCGAATCACGGCAGACCCACCTCGGCCGGCAGTGCCGCACCGCCTTCCGGCCCGACGCTCCGCCGACCGGCCGCGCCTCGGTCGGCAATCCCCGCGGTGTTGACGGCGACCGGGCTCGGCTCCTGCGGTGCCGGCCGGGCTTGGTTCGGGCTCCGGATCGGCGGCGTCACGGGGCCGGGGTAGGGGCCGATGAGCTCGGCGCCGGGCTGGGCCACGGGCGGAGCGCCGAGATCGGCCGGGTGCGTGTCGCGGGTGGTCAGCGCTGCCAGTGGAACTCGTGGATGGCCTGGTGACGGCCGCCGCCGGTCATGATGGTCCGGGTCTCGGTGTCCTGGATCATCTGGTCCACGGTGACGCCGAAGAAGCGGGCCTGGGCCTCGATCTCGTCGCCCTCCTCGGGCGGCACGAAGCGGTGGAAGCGGATGGTGTCCGGGTCATCGCTGCTCATGTCGTTCATCTACGCGGTGAGAGCCGGATGTGCTCAGCGCCACCGCGGATCGGTGCGAGGAAAGTCCCGGACTTCACTCCTTGGGATGAGCGGAACCGGGCGTATGTCCGATCCGCCACGAGCTTCGGGTGATTCACCGGGACCTGAGGGCAGTCGTGGCGGCGGGGATGCCGCGGGCGTCGATCGCGGCGGCGTGTTACGTAGGCTGATCCGGTGACGAAGCTGCGGGCACGCCATGTGGTCTGGGACTGGAACGGAACGCTCCTGGACGACAACCACGCGGTGTTAGCAGCGGTGAACTCCGTGTGCGCGCAGTACGGCCGGGCGGCGGTGACGCTGGACGAGTGGCGCGCGGTGTTCAGCCGGCCGATCCTCGCCTGCTACGAGAAGGTGCTGGCCCAGCCGCTGACCGAAGCCGACTGGGACGTGATCGACCGGCATTACCACAGCGCGTACCGGCTGGAGCTGGACACGTGTGGCCTGGCGGCGGGGGTGCCGGACCTGCTGCACGAGTGGCGGGACGCCGGCCGCACCCAGTCGCTGCTGTCGATGTGGTTCCACGACGAGCTGGTGCCGCTGGTCGGCAAGCTGAGCCTGATGGACCTGTTCGCCCGGGTGGACGGCTTGCGCGGCTACAACATGGGCGGCTCGAAGGCGCAGCACCTGGTCGAGCACCTGAAGGCGCAGGAGTTGGATCCCGCCGAGGTCGTTCTGATCGGCGACGTCGTGGACGACGCCGAGGCCGCGGCGCAGGTCGGGGCCCAGTGCGTGCTGGTGACCACGGGCATGATGCCGCGGTCGCGGCTGGAGGCGGCGGGCGTGCCGGTCACCGACTCGATTCCGGAAGCCCTGGCGCTGATCGACGCGTAGCGCGATGCCATGACAGCGCGGCCGGCACGCCGACGGCGATGCCGCCCAGTCCGGCCAGCCCGATGGTCAGTGGTGTCCCGATCACGTCGGCGAGAACGCCCGCCACCAGGACACCCATGCCCTGCACGGTGACGAGACCGCTGACGACGATGCCCATCACCTGCGCCCGTCCCGCACTCGGCACCGCTCGGGCCAACGACGCCGTGTCCTGTGTTTGGTACGCCTGCGCCAGCGCGCCCGAGATCCCTAGCGCCGCTAGGGAAACGAGCAGCCCCGGTTGCACTGCGCACACGAGCAGCGGCAGGCCCGCTAGCACCGCTAGCAATCCGATCAGTCGCGGCCGAAGCCGTTCCGGGATCCACTTCGCCAGCACGAAGGCCCCCACCACCGACCCCGCCGGGTCCGCCGCCATCAACAGACCGACACCCACCGTGCCCGTCCCGATCGCCGCCGCGTATGGCGCCGCCAGCCCTTCCGGGACCACGTAGAACCCGGCCAGCCAACTCAGCACCGCCAATGCCCGCACCGCCCGGTCCCTCAGCACGACGCGAAACCCGGCCAGCACCGACCCGCCGCCAGATCTCCACCCCGGCCGGGCCGGAGGCAGGGGAGAGGGAGATGCGGGAAGGACAGGCGTGGGAGGAGGCGTGGGAGAGCGAGGCGGGGGAAGGGAAGGTGGTGGCGCGGCAGCGAGGGGTGCGGTGGTGACGGGCGGCGTCACCGCCGCCGGGTGCCGGACGCCGAAACGCACCAGCAGGGCTGAGGCCACAAAGGTTGCGGCGTCGGCAAAAAGGGCCCAGTACGGCGTGAGGGCGGCGACGAGGAGGCCGCCGCCGGCGAAGCCGGCCAGTTGGGCGGCCTGGATGGTCATGCCGCGAATGGCGAGGCCGGCGACGTAGAGGTCGCCGTCGAGGATGTCGGGGAGCAAGGCCTGTTGGGCGGCGCGGAAGGGACCGCCGAGCAGGGTGACGGCGATGAGCAGCAGGTAGAGCACGGGCAGCGGCATGCCCGGGACTGCCATGAGGGCGACGAGGGCCGCTCGGATGAGGTCGCAGGTGACCATGACCGTCCGCCGGGCCACCTGGTCGGCGACCCAGCCGAGGAGTGCGCCGCCGACCAATGTCGGCACGAACGTGAGGGCGTAGGACAGGGCGGTGAGGGCGGGCGATGCGGTCCGCTGGAACACGAGCACGGCCAGCGCCACCCGCGCCAGCTGGTCTCCGGCCTGGGACAGCGCCTCACCGGACCACAGCCACCGGAAGTCCCCCACCGCCAGCACCGAGCGGAACATCAGCCCACGGTACCGGTCCCGACCCGGCCGCGTGGCCTGCCGAAGGTCGGCCCACAGTGGCGGCTGGCCGATCGTTGCGGCGAAAGGAACGGCACGGCCGGGGGCGCCGACCGTGCCGTGTCGGTGCGGGGTGAGTGGTGGTCAGGCCGGGGTGGTGGCTCCCGTGCGGCGGCGGGTGATGGTGATCAGGGCGGCGATGACGACCATCACCACGCAGGTGACGATGGCGGTCTGCACCAGGAAATCGGTGAGTCGGCCGTTCTGCAGATAGGAGCCAAGGGCCAGGGCGACCAGGGCGCAGACGGCGCGGTCGATGATGGATTCGATGGACAGCAGGGTTGCCCGGTAACGGGAATCGGTGATCGCGGCGTTGAGCAGGGCGCGCTGGATGGGGAAGGAGAGCCCGCACGCCAGGGAGAACACGCCCAGGGCGATCACGGAGCCGGCGATGCCGAGCACGCCGGCCAGCGCGAGCGCGACGGCCATGACGACGGTGAGCACGAACACGGACCGGACATCGCTGATCCGCTTGCGCAGCAGGTTGGGCCGGGCGGCCCCGAAGGACTCGAAGAGGGTCATCATCGCCATGACGACGCCGTAGAGGACAACCGGGGTCTGCTTGCTGTCCAGGATGGGCTGGAACAGGTTGACGGTGCAGATCCGGGCCAGGGTGAAGATGGCGACGCCCTGCACCATGAACAGCACGAGCAGCCGGGAACCCCGCATCTGGGCGAAGGCGCCGCGCAGGGCGACCAAGATCGGCGGCCGGGGAGGCCGACCGGACGGGGTCGGCGCGGCGACGGGCGAAGCGCCGGCAGCCCCGGAGACGGGTTCGCCCGAAGGCGTGGGGGAATCCATGTCCACGGCCCGAGAAGAGCGGCCGGAGTCGGCGGAATCCACGGCTCGAGAAGAGCTGTCCGATGGGGCGGAAGCCGAGGGACGCAAGGGGATCGCCGGCAGCAGAACGGCGGCCAGCACGGCGATGGCGGCGTTGATGGCGCTGAGCCAGTACGGGGACGGCATGTTCCACTGCATGAGCAGGCCGACGACGGGCCAGCAGACGACCTTGCCGATGAGGCTGTAGGAACGGCCGTAGCCCTCGGCCTGGAGGTAGTCGGCGCCGGCGCCGGCGGCGTGCATGTACTCGTACAGGTAGGCGCTGGCGGCGCCGGAGACCAGCGAGCGGGCCAGGGCGATGAGCAGGAAGTGGACGAGGAAGCCGGTGTAGTCGGACAGGAAGACCGGCGTCATGTTGGCGGCGATGAGCACGACGCCGCCGGCGACGAGGCAGTGCCGGTAGTCGAACCGGTCGGCGACCATGCCGGTGGGGATCTCGAGCAGGCAGAAGGCGATGTAGTAGATGCTCTGGATGCCGAAGATCTGCGCGTCGGACAGGCCGATCTGGCGCTGGTACTCGTAGAACACCGGCAGCCAGAGCAGCAGCCCGAAGAAGAACTGGAAGGAGTAGCTCAGCCACACCGCCCGCTTGACGGCGCTCATGCGCTGTAGGGGCGGAGCTGGACGACGGTGACGCGGGAGTCGTCGGCGATCCACTCGACGTCGACGGGGGAGTCGAACGTGTAGTCGGGCGAGAAGTGGGCCTGTAGCAGGCGTCCGGCCACGGCGAGGCGCTGGAGTTGTTGGCGGGCGCCGACATCCAGGTCCTCGGTGGCGTCGCCGAGGGACACGGTGCGGCCGTCGCCCTCGACGGTGCTGTACAGGTACTGGATGGGCAGCGTCGAACCGGAGACGACGTCGATCACGGAGTTGACCGACACGTTCACGTAGACGTTGCGGAAGTCGTTGCGGTTCAACGGGTTGGTCGTGACCATGACGCCGCCGCGCTGTCCGTCGACCTGCTCCTGGACGATCACGCCCATGTAGCTGTCGTCCAGGGAGATGCCGGCCTGCTGGCGCAGCCGGACGCTGCGCGGCGACACCAGGGAGGCCCAGACCTCCTTGATGGACGCGAAGATCCGGTCGGCTGTGGTCACGTGGTTGATCGACTCGTAGATGCCGGCGGCCGAGAACCCGGCCAGGTCCTCGGCGTTGGAGGAGCTGCGCACGACGAAGGTGCGCACGCCGCCGAGCTCGGCCACCAGGGCGGCGTCGACGGAGTCCCTCAGGTCGTCGGGGATGCGGGTCAGGCGGATGAGCCGCTGTAGTTCGAGACAGAGCCGGTCGACGTCGGGAACATCCAGCTCCAGAGCCATCTTCAGCTTGCCGATGGCCTGCTGCACCCGCGGCGATGACTCCAGGAACCGCCGCTGCACCGAGAACGGCAGGGCGATTCCCCTTGGCACGGCGATGTTCTCGCGCAGCAGCCGGATGGCGGCGTCGTTGAGGTCGGCGTCGACCGGCACGTCCAGAAGCTTGGCCAGGTACGGCAACAGGTTCTCGCGCGGAGGCCGCCGCACCTGGTAGAAGCCCAGCAGCCGGCCGGAGCCGTTGGCCAGAACATGGTGCAGCTCACCGAGATTGGCGGCCTTGGTGCCGTAGCGGTGCCGGTCGTGCAGCCGCAGCCGGTCAAGGCTGGTGATCGGCGAGGTGTGGGATTCGGGCTCCTCCAACACGATCCGCTGCGCGTACCAGGCCGGCTTGCGGCCGATGTCGACGGCGTCCTCGGTCGGCGTCAGCGTGATCTCGTCGGCGTCGGGGTCGACCGAGTAGCGCACCCAGCGGCCGTTGAGCTGCTCGGCGTCGATGCGGTCGAAGATGCCCAGCTGCACGGCGTTGGGAATCTGCCAGCCCGAGGCCAGCACGTTGGTGTGCGACAGCGGGGTGGTGTGGTGCGCGTTGACGATGCCGGCCAGCCGCGGCACGTCGTCGGGCACCCGGTGCATGACGATGATGTCGTACCACTCAAGGGAATCCGCCGCGGCGCGGTAGTCGGCCTCGGTGCGGAAGGCCCGCAGCCGGCCGTGCGCGGAGCCGGCGTTGAGCGGCACGAACCGGGCCGACGAGAACAGCTCGTGGGCCCGGATGCGCGGCACCTCGGCGGCGGGGATCTCGGCCAGCAGCTGCTCCTGGCGGTGGTTGGCCGGCTTCACCAGGATCGGCAGCGCCGGGTCGACCGCGTCCCGCACGGCCCGGTAGAAGTAGGCCAGCATCGGGCCGGACATGGTGTCCACCTCGACCGTCTCCAGCGAGAGCAGGGCGCGGTCGTCGGTGGTGTGCAGGGCCAGGATGCCGAGATAGAACCGTCGATCTTCGGCCTGATAGACGCTGTGATTGAACTCGTCGATCGTGGCCTCGATTTCGGCCCGGGAGATGCCGAGGATCTCGGCCGCGATGTACTCGGCGTGGAATGAGTACCGCGCGTCGTTGATGAAGTGGATGTGTCCGCCGGGCCGGTCGACCACCACCTTCACGAACGGGTAGCCGCCCAGGCGGCCGGCCAATTGTGTGAAGGCGGTCATAGTCAGCTGTGCGTCGATCAACGCCGGCGCGTCCATTGTCACTCCCCAGGTCTCGTGCGAACGGCGAGGGAACCTACCACGAGCGACAAAAGGGATTCCCCTAGCAAAGTGGGGGAGTGCTCGGTATCACCTGATTAGTGCCCTCGAATACGAGAAACGGGGACCTCACCCGCCCGGGAGGCCCCCGCTTCCGCCATCCGCGCGCCGCTAGTTCAGCTGCACGTGGAAGATCGAATCCTTGCTGTTGTTGCCGGTGCTGTCCTTGTCACCGCTGGAGTTGGTCAGCCACAGGCCGCCGTCCGGCGCCGGCTCGACGGTGCGCAGCCGGCCGTAGGTGCCGTTGAAGTAGGCCACCGGCTTGGTGGTGGTGTTGCCGGTGATCTCCATCCGGTACAGCCGCTGGCCGCGCAGCGCCGCCATGAACAGCACGTCGTGCACGATGGCCAGGCCGCTGGGCGAGGCGTTGGCCACCGGCCAGGTCTGCACCGGCTTGATGAACTTGGCGTTGCCGCAGCCGCTGCCCGAGGTGCCCTCGCAGGACGGCCAGCCGTAGTCGCCGCCCTTCTGGACCAGGTTCAGCTCGTCCATCACCGAGTTGCCGAGCTCGGCCTCCCACAGCCGGCCCAGGGAGTCGAAGGCCAGGCCCTCGACGTTGCGGTGGCCGTAGCTCCAGACGTACTTGCCGGGGAACGGATTGTCCGACGGCACGCTGCCGTCCGGGTTGAGCCGCAGGATCTTCCCGTTGAGGGAGTTGAGATCCTGGGCGTTGTTGCCGTTCTCGCCGTCGCCTACGCCGGCGTACAGCTTGCCGTCCGGCCCGAAGCGCAGCCGGCCGCCGTTGTGGAACTGGTTGCGCAGTATGCCTTTCAGCAGCACCTGCTGGCTGCCGGTGTCCAGTTTGCCGTCGGTGTACTTGAACCGGGCGATGCGGTTGTCCGACGAAGTCGTGAAGTAGACGTAGATCCAGTTGTCGGACGTGAAGGTCGGCGAGATCTCCAGGCCGAGCAGGCCGCCCTCGCCGTTGGTGCCGGACACGCCGGGGACCGTGCCGGCGGTGGTCTTGGCGCCGGTCTTCGGGTCCAGGCGCACCAGGTTGTGGGTGTCCCGCTCGGTGAACAGGATCGAGCCGTCGGGCAGGGTCGCCAGACCCCACGGCACGTCCTTGTCGTCGGCGACCTTGGTGACCTGGCCGGGCGTGGTGCCGCTGCCGCCGCCACCGCCGGAGGTCTTGCCGGTGACCGCGGCGCTGGCCTTGGACACGTTGCCGGCGGCGTCGCGGGCGGTGACGGTGTAGGTGTGCGAGGAGTTCGGGGCCAATCCCTGCACGGTGAACGAGTTCGTGGTGGCCAGCCCGACCTGTGAGGATCCCTCAAGCACGGTGTAGCCGGTGACGCCGACGTTGTCGGTGGACCTGGTCCAGGCCAACGAGATGGAGTTGGCCGTGACACCGGAGACCTTCAGGCCGGTCGGCGCGCTCGGCGGCGTGTTGTCGCTGGACTTCTTGGTGGTCACCTGAACCGTGTTGCTGGCCTGGGAGACGCCGCCCTTGGTGTCGCGGGCGTTGATGTAGAAGCCGTAGGACGTGTTCTGGGTCAGGCCGGTGACGGTGGCCTTGAGCGTCTTGCCGTCGACCGACTTGGTCAGCTGGCCGTCGTGGTAGATGTCGTACGCCGCGAGGCCGACGGAGCTGGTCGAGGCGCTCCATGACAGGTCCACCGTGGTCTCGGTGATGTTGGCGGCCTTGAGGTTCTTCGGCGGTGTGGGGACCGCCGCGACGCCCTGGGTGGACGCGAGCGCCGGCACGGTCGTCAGGGCGAGGCCGGCGGCGAGTGCGCCGGCGAGCAGGGCGCCGGCCACGGCCAGCGACCGCCGTGTGCGTGGTGCCACGGATACCTCCCGGTGGTTCGGTATCGCGGCGGCGGGCCACAAACGTTTTCATAAAGTTGCAGCACGGTCAACAGCCGATCCGGCGAGCAAGACTCACAAGCGACGGAACCGATCACACCATCGGCGAGTCCCGCCCACAGTCACACCGAATGAATGAAACGGATTCAGACATTCGGTGTGACGTAAGCGGGACTCGCGGAGGTTTAGCGCAGGCGGGAGGCGGCGGCGGCCTGGGCCTCGACGTGGCCCCAGTCGCCGGCGGCCAGGGCGTCCTTCGGGGTCAGCCACGAGCCGCCGACGCAGCCGACATTGGGCAGCGCCAGGTACTTCGGGGCCGATTCCACGGTGATGCCGCCGGTGGGGCAGAACCGCAGGCCGGGCAGCGGGCCGTGGATCGACTTGAGGTACGCCGCCCCGCCCGCGGCCTCGGCCGGGAAGAACTTCAGCACGGTGCAGCCCCGCTCGGCCGCCCGCATCGCCTCGGACACGGTGCTCACGCCGGGCAGGAACGGCAGCCCGGTGGCGGCGACGGCGTCCAACAGCCCGTCGGTGGCCCCGGGCGTGACGATGAACCGCGCACCGGCGTCCGCCGACTGCTTGGCGTGCTCCGGGGCGGTCACGGTGCCGGCGCCGACGACCAGGTCCGGCACTTCGGCGGCGATCCGCTCGATGGAGGCCAGGGCGGCCGGAGTCCGCAGCGTCACCTCGATCACGCGGATGCCACCGCGCAGCAGCGCCTGCGCCACCGGCACGGCGTGCGCGACGTCGTCGAGCACGACGACGGGCATCACGGGGGACAGTTCCAGCAACTCGGCCGGCGTTGTCATGATCCTCACTTCCAGGCGGTCACGGGGACGGCGAACTTCTCCGGGGTCAGCGCGCTGCCGAACACGCTGGCGCCCTCGTCGGCGGGGCCGACGGCCCGGCGCAGCGCCCCGAACAGCTCGCGCCCGGCGCCGGTGGGCTCGTGCGGCGGCCCGTCCACCAGCCGCCGCCCCAACAGCTCGGCGACGTCGACGAACACCTCGATGCTGCCACGGTTGGCGTCGAGCCGGATGACGTCCCCGTCCCGGACGCGGGCCAGCGGTCCCCCGGTCGCGGCCTCCGGGGTCAGCTGGATCGCCGCCGGGATCTTGCCGGAGGCGCCGGACATCCGGCCGTCGGTGACGAGCGCGACCCGGTGCCCGCGGTCCATCAGCACGCCCAGCGGCGCGGTGAGCTTGTGTAGCTCGGGCATGCCGTTGGCCTGCGGGCCCTGGTTGCGTACGACCACCACGACGTCCCGGTCCAGCTCGCCGGCCTTGAAGGCCATCGAGAAAGCCTCCTGCGTGGTGAACACCCGTGCCGGGGCCTGCACGACCCGGTGCTCGGGGGCGACGGCCGACACCTTCATCACGGCCCGGCCCAGGTTGCCGGACAGCATGCGCAGGCCGCCGTCGACCGAGAACGGGTCAGCGGCCGGCCTTAGCACTGCTAGGTCCAGGCTCTCGGTGGGACCGTCGCGCCACCCCAGTTCGCCGTCGTCCAGGAACGGCTCCTGCCGGTAGCGGTCCAGCCCCGGCCCGGCGACGGTGTTCACGTCCGGGTGCAGCAGCCCGGCGTCGAGCAGCTGGCCGACCAGGAACGGCACGCCGCCGGCGGCCTGGAAGTGGTTGATGTCGGCGCTGCCGTTCGGGTACACGCGGGCCATCAGCGGCACGACCGCCGACAGGTCGGCGAAGTCGTCCCAGGTCAGCTCGATGCCGGCGGCCGCGGCGATGGCCGGCAGGTGCAGGGTCAGGTTGGTCGAGCCGCCGGTTGCCAGCAGCGCTACGACCCCGTTGACCACGGCCTTCACGTCCACGATCTCGGCCAGCGACACCGACCGGGCCAGCCCGACGACCCGGCGGCCGGCCTCCTCGGTCAGGGCCCGGCGCAGCGGCGTGTTCGGCGGCACGAAGCTGGCCCCGGGCAGGTGCAGGCCCATCACCTCGACGACCATCTGGTTGGAGTTGGCGGTGCCGTAGAAGGTGCAGGTGCCGGGCCCGTGGTAGGACGCCGACTCGGCCTCCAGCAGCTCCTCGCGGGTGGCGCGGCCCTCGGCGTAGAGCTGCCGGATGCGGGCCTTCTCCTTGTTGGCCAGCCCCGAGGACATCGGGCCGGCCGGCACCAGGATCGACGGCAGGTGCCCGAAGGCCAGCGCCCCGATCAGCAGCCCGGGCACGATCTTGTCGCACACGCCCAGCAGCAGCGCCGCGTCGAACATCTCGTGCGACAGCGCGATGCCGGTGGCCATGGCGATGACCTCGCGGCTGAACAGCGACAGCTCCATGCCGGGCTGGCCCTGGGTGATGCCGTCGCACATGGCCGGCACGCCGCCGGCGAACTGGGCTACGCCGCCGGCCTCCCGCACCGAGGCCTTGAGCCAGTCCGGGTACTCGTGCAGCGGCTGGTGGGCCGACAGCAGGTCGTTGTACGAGGAGATGATCGCGACGCCGGGCTTGGTCAGGCCCCGCACCGCCAGCCGGTCCTCGCCGGCGCAGGCGGCGAAGCCGTGGGCCAGGTTGCTGCACGCCATGCCGGCGCGTGCGGGCCGCTCGGTGGCGGCGGCCCGCATTCGTTGTGAGTAGTCGGCCCTGGTGCGTTCGCTGCGTACGGCGATACGGGCGGTGACCTGCTCGATCACGGGGTGAAGCGCCATAGCCGGGTACTCCTGTCCGGATTCACGGGCCGCCTGTGCGGCCCGGCGGACGACGGCACTGGCGTCGGTTCACGGGCAACGTGACGGGTCCCACACTAATCGATGTCCCCCGAGGGAATCAAAACCGATTCAGTGAAATGCCCAGTAGTCGTGATCTTCGCCACTGTCTAGGGATTTGCTGGTCTTGTCCCTGGTCGTCCGCCCCGGTCGCGGATCCGGCGCCGATGCTGGGAGAACTCGCGTGCAGACCTGGCTGCCAAGATCGCGTGTGGCACTTGTCACAGGGCTGTGGTTCAGGCAGAGTGCATGGTGAGGGGCGCGATGTGGCGCCGAACACGTTGACGCCTTGACACGCCTTTGGAGGTGCCGGAATGCCCACTTCGGAGATCGCGAACCTGCGTCGCGCCATCGGACAGCTTCGGCAGTGCATCACCGCGTTGGAAGCCCAGTACGGCGACGCGACGGTGGTGAAGCGCCTGGTCAACGACCTGGAGCGGCTGGACATCGACGCGGAGGACCTCGGCCAGTCGCGGCCGGCGCCGGCCCCGCGCGCCGCCGATCCGCTGGAAGTCGTTGTGGTCCCCGACACACCCTACGATCCGGCCCTGTGGCATGGTGCTGACGACGAGGGGGTCGGCGGCTACCAGGCCCACCGCGGCTAACCCCAGCCTGCGGCTGAGCTGACTGAACGAGGCGCCCGACCCACAACTTCATCGCAAAGAAGCGAAGAGGCTTTCATGACGGCTGGCACCACTGCCCCGGGTCGGGCGCAGATCTCAGCGCGCACGTTGCGCACCGACCGGTGGTGGGTCCAGCCCGCCGTCACGGTCGCCGTGCTCGTCGCGTTCATCATCTACGCGACCGTTCGCGCCTTCCAGAACGCCGACTACTACGCGGCGCCCTACATCTCGCCGTTCTACTCGCCGTGCCTGGCCACGAACTGTGTGCCGGGCTCGAGCGAGGTCGCGGTGTTCGGCGGCTGGTGGACGTTGTCCCCGGCGCTGCTGATCCTGATCTTCCCACTGGGCTTCCGGCTGACCTGCTACTACTACCGCAAGGCCTACTACCGCGGCTTCTGGTCCTCGCCGCCGGCCTGCGCGGTCGCCGAGCCGCACGGCAAGTACACCGGTGAGCGCCGTTTCCCGCTGGTGCTCAACAACATCCACCGGTACTTCTTCTACATCGGGCTGATCTTCAACGTCATCCTGACCTACGACGCGGTGATCGCCTTCCGCGACTCCACCGGGGCCTGGGGCCACATGGGCCTTGGCACCCTGGTGCTGCTGGCCAACGCCGCCCTGCTGTGGCTGTACTCGGCGTCGTGCCACTCCTGCCGGCACGTGATGGGCGGGCGGCTCACCCACTTCTCGAAGCACCCGGTGCGGTACAAGCTGTGGACGCTGGTGTCCAAGCTCAACACCCGGCACATGGCCTTCGCCTGGGCCTCCCTGATCGGGGTCGCGCTGGCCGACCTCTACGTCGCGCTCGTCGCCGGCGGAACCATCACCGACATCCGGTTCTTCTAAAGGCCACAACCGAATAGTGGAGCGTTCTTCATGACCGAGTTGGAACGCCACGACTACGACGTCGTGGTCATCGGCGCGGGCGGCGCGGGACTGCGGGCGGCCATCGAGGCCAGGCAGCAGGGCAAGCGCGTCGCCGTGGTGTGCAAGTCGTTGTTCGGCAAGGCGCACACGGTGATGGCCGAGGGCGGCATCGCCGCGTCCATGGGCAACGTCAACAGCGACGACAACTGGCAGGTGCACTTCCGCGACACCATGCGCGGAGGCAAGTTCCTCAACAACTGGCGGATGGCCGAGCTGCACGCCAAGGAGGCCCCGGACCGGGTCTGGGAGCTGGAGACCTACGGCGCGCTGTTCGACCGCACCAAGGACGGCAAGATCAGCCAGCGCAACTTCGGCGGGCACGAGTACCCGCGGCTGGCCCACGTCGGCGACCGCACCGGCCTTGAGCTGATCCGCAGCCTCCAGCAGAAGATCGTGTCGTTGCAGCAGGACGACAAGCGCGAGACCGGCGACTACGAGTCCCGGCTCAAGGTGTTCGCCGAGTGCACCGTGACCGAGCTGCTGCTGGACGGCGACCGGGTGGCCGGCGCGTTCGGCTACTGGCGCGAGAGCGGCCGGTTCGTGCTGTTCAGCGCGCCGGCGGTGGTGCTGGCCACCGGCGGCATCGGCAAGTCGTTCAAGGTCACCTCGAACTCCTGGGAGTACACCGGCGACGGGCACGCGCTGGCCCTGCGGGCCGGGGCCTCGCTGATCAACATGGAGTTCGTGCAGTTCCACCCGACCGGCATGGTCTGGCCGCCCTCGGTGAAGGGCATCCTGGTCACCGAGTCGGTCCGCGGCGACGGCGGCGTGCTGCGCAACAGCGACGGCAAGCGGTTCATGTTCGAGTACATCCCGGACGTGTTCAAGGACAAGTACGCCGACAACGAGGAAGAGGCCGACCGCTGGTACACCGACCAGGGCAACAACCGGCGCCCGCCGGAGCTGCTGCCCCGCGACGAGGTGGCCCGGGCGATCAACTCCGAGGTCAAGGCCGGCCGGGGATCGCCCCACGGCGGCGTGTTCCTGGACGTGTCCTCGCGGCTGCCGGCCGAGGAGATCATCCGGCGGCTGCCGTCGATGCACCACCAGTTCAAGGAGCTGGCCGACGTCGACATCACCAAGGAGCCGATGGAGGTCGGCCCGACCTGCCACTACGTGATGGGCGGCGTCGAGGTCGACCCGGACACCGCGGCCTCCAGCGTGGCGGGATTGTTCGCCTGCGGCGAGGTGGCCGGCGGCATGCACGGCTCCAACCGGCTGGGCGGCAACTCGCTGTCCGACCTGCTGGTGTTCGGCCGGCGGGCCGGCGCCGGCGCGTCGGCGTACGTGGACGAGCTGGGTGAGAAGAAGCCGGTCATCGCCGAGTCCGATGTGGACGCCGCGTCCCGGCGGGCGGTCGCCGAGTTCGAGGGCGGCTCCGACGCGGGCGCGCAGGAGAACCCGTACACCGTGCACACCCAGTTGCAGCAGACCATGAACGACCTGGTCGGCATCATCCGCCGTGGCGGCGAGGTCGAGCAGGCCCTGGTGCAGCTGGAGGAGCTCAAGCAGCGGGCCCGCAACATCGTGGTCGAGGGCCACCGGCAGTTCAACCCGGGCTGGCACCTCGCCCTCGACCTGCGCAACATGCTGCTGGTCAGCGAATGCGTGGCCAAGGCGGCGCTGCTGCGCACCGAGAGCCGCGGCGGGCACACCCGCGAGGACCACCCGGGCATGGACCCCGACTGGCGCAAGCAGCTGCTGGTCTGCAACGTCACCACCGACGGCACGGGCATCGACGTGACGCCCAAGGACCAGATCCCGCTGCGGCCCGACCTGATGGGCCTGTTCGAGTACTCGGAGCTGGCCAAGTACTTCACCCCCGGCGAGCTCGCCGACATCCCCGCGAAGGAGAGCTGACATGGGGTACAAGGCGAAGTTCAAGGTGTGGCGCGGCGACGCCGACGGCGGCGACCTGCAGGACTTCACCGTCGAGGTGAACGAGGGCGAGGTCGTGCTGGACGTGATCCACCGGCTGCAGGCCACCCAGGCGCCGGACATGGCCGTGCGCTGGAACTGCAAGGCCGGCAAGTGCGGCTCGTGCTCGGCCGAGATCAACGGCCGGCCGCGGCTGATGTGCATGACCCGGATGTCGGTGTTCACCGAGGACGAGACCGTCACGGTGACGCCGATGCGGACGTTCCCGGTGATCAGGGACCTGGTCACCGACGTCAGCTACAACTACGAGAAGGCCCGCGAAGTGCCGGCCTTCGCGCCGCCGGAGGGCGTGGCCCCGGGCGAGTACCGGATGCAGCAGATCGACGTGGAACGCTCGCAGGAGTTCCGCAAGTGCATCGAGTGCTTCCTGTGCCAGAACACCTGTCACGTGGTCCGCGACCACGAGGACAACAAGGTCAACTTCTCCGGGCCGCGATTCCTGATGCGGGTGGCCGAGCTGGACATGCACCCGCTGGACGCGCACGAGAACCGGGCGCAGGAGGCCAAGACCGATCACGGCCTGGGTTTCTGCAACATCACCAAGTGCTGCACCGAGGTGTGCCCCGAGCACATCAAGATCACCGACAACGCGTTGATCCCCATGAAGGAACGGGTCGCCGACCACTACTACGACCCGATCCTGCGGATCTTCAAGCGTTCCAAGAAATAGGTTGTCTCCGAAGCGGGTGGGATCGCTCCTGCCCGCTTCGGGCCGAGTCGGATCGCCTCTTGCCGGCGGATCCGACTCGGCCAAGGGAAGGCGGGGGCTCAGCGGCGAATCCGCCGGCGCGGAACGCGACGAGGGGGCGCCGTCCCACCCGCTTCGGGTCGACAGTCGCGTCAACCCTGGGCACGATGGGTTGCGTGAACCAGCGAGTCACCGGCCTCGCCGCGCTGGTGGCGGCGGCGTCGGTGCTGGTCGTCGCGTGCGGCGGCCCGGATGAGCCGGCTCCGACCACGTCCACGCGGCCGGCCGAATCCGCGACCCTGAAACGCGTCACCGACCGTGGCAAGATCATTATCGGTCTGCGGTCCGATGCCCCCGGACTGTCCCACCGCAATCCCGTTTCCGGCGAATACAGCGGATTCGAGGTGGCATTGGGGCAGCTGATCGCCGCCGGCCTGGGCCTGTCACCCCAGCAGGTGACCTTCACCCAGCTGACCCCCGACACCGCGCTGCCGTCCGTGGCCGCCGGGACCGTCGACATCTTCCTCGGCGGGGCCACCGCCGACCGGGCCCAGCAGGCCGGGCTGTTCACCGTCGGGCCCTACCTCACCGCCGGCCTCGGGCTGCTGTACCGGAAATCCGGGCCCACCGTCACCGACGCCGCCACCGCCGCCGGGCGCAAGGTCTGCACCGTCTCCAACTCGCCCGAGCAGGCCCTGGCCCGCGACGCCAAGCTCACCGACCCCGAGAAACTCGTCGCCAGCACCTCCATCGGGGACTGCGTCGACGAACTCGGCTCCGGCGCCGTCGACGCCGTCGCCGACTTCCTGCCCGTCGTGACCGGCTACGCTGCCTCCGACCCCGCCAACCTCGCCGTCACCGCCCTGGCCGCCCCCAAGCCCGTGGACTACGTCATCGCCCTGCCCGGCGGGGACACCGGCCTCAAGGAGCGGCTGACCCGCATCATCCGCACCGCCGTCACCGACGGCACCTGGCAACGCGACTACGACCAGACCCTCGGCGCCGCCGGCCCCAAACCCGCCCCGCCGACCATCCCCAGCTGAACCCCGCGAGTCGCTTAGCCCCGTAGCGAATGTAGGTTTCGGGCATATGTTTGAGGTGTGCATTGGGTGTGCGGTTGTGGGTGGTGGGTGTGGTTGGTGGGTGTGGTTGTGCTTTGGGTGCCCGCGCCGCGCGGTTGCCGTGGGGTGGGGTTTGCATTGAGAGGCCGGGGGTCATTGTCTGACTGGGGGATGGGCTTTTTTGGTTAGTGACTCCGGGTGGATTTTGCGCGGAGGCCTCTGGGCGATGGCGTATCAAGGCGCTATCGGGCAGGCTCCGCCTGCCTCGATACGCAAAAAGCTTATGCCATCGCCCCCCTCCGCGCAAAATCCACCCTC
>NZ_JBIUAG010000050.1:0-58110 GCF_044547355.1 Kutzneria sp. NPDC052558 | reverse complement strand
GGCCCAAAATCTAACACACGGTTGTGAAATCTGGGTGGTGGGGGCGCTTTTTGGGTCCCCGCCGGCCCGGCCGCCCCGGGGGGGGGGGGGGGGGGGGGGGGGGCGGGCCCCCCCCCCCCCCACGCCGGCCACTATTGTCTTTGTGACCCAAGCCGAGATGCCAGCCTGGCGTCGGGAGACGCAGACCGAGCAGCGCTGGGCGGTGGGCACCGCCATCCTGGTGGCGCTGTGCCTGCAACTGCCGTTGCCGCAGACCATGACCTTCCTGCCGATCTGGCTGCTGCCGGCGCTGACCTTGGCGCTGCTGATCGCCCTGATCGTGGCCAACCCCGGGCGGATCAGCAAACACAGCGGGATCGAGCGGCAGGCCGGCCTGGTGGTGGCCTTCCTGGTCAGCGCGGCCAACGCCGTCAACGGCGTGCAGCTGGTCCGGCACATCCTGGACGGCGCGATCGGCGACGACGCGCTGGAGCTGCTGGCCACCGGCGCCGACATCTACGTGACCAACGTGATCGTGTTCGCGCTCTGGTACTGGGAGTTCGACCGCGGCGGCCCGGCCATGCGGGCCCGCGGCGAGCGCGAGTACCCGGACTTCCTGTTCCCGCAGATGTCCAGCCCCGAGATGGCGCCGAAGGACTGGGAGCCCTGGTACCTGGACTACCTGTACCTGTCGTTCACCAACGCCACCGCGTTCAGCCCGACCGACGTGCTGCCGATGCGCCCCTGGGCGAAGCTGGCGATGATGGCCCAGTCGCTGGTGTCGCTGGTGATCGTGGTGCTTGTGGTGGCCAGGGCGGTCAACGTGCTGCACTGACCGGGAAAAGCACGGAGCCCCCGTCAAGGGACGGGGGCTCCGGTTTCCCGTCACCAGGGGGGAGGGGTGACGGGAGGTCTGTGTTGTTCGAACTAGGACCAGCCTAGGGCATCCGACGCAGAGAGCAACCCCCGGGCCCGGGAAACCTGTCGATTGGCCAGGAAAAAGGTACCCAAGGGGCGGCTTGACTGCACGTAAGTGCTCGGAAAAGGTTTGCTACGCCAACCTCACTGCGCGTTTGTGAACGGGCCGTTCGGCGTTAGCCGTATGTGATCAACACCACAGTCGACCTCCAGTCCGTGCCACATCGTGGGCCACTCCCAACATGGGCGAACCGTAGAATGGGGTCATGAACGCGCCGGACCGGACCACCTCGCTGGAACTGCCGGAACGGATGCTGCGCCTGCCCAGTTTCCTGTTCGTGCACCTGGCCAAGCAGTGGCGCCGGCTGGGCAGCCAGAAGAGCGGCGGCCAGTTCGGCACCGACCTGCGCGGGCAGCACCTGATGATCCTGGCCTCGCTGGAGGACCACGGGGCCTCCTCGCAGAAGGAGATCAGCGAGCGGCTCGGCATCGACGCCAGCGACCTGGTGGCGCTGCTGGACGACCTGGAGAAGGCCGGGCTGGCCAACCGGAAGCGGGATGAGCGGGACCGTCGGCGCTACGCCGTGATGCCCACCCCCGCCGGCACGAAGACGCTGCGGCAGCGGCTGGTCGACGTGGAGCAGCTCAACCGGGAGATGCTCGCGCCGCTGACCCAGGAGGAGCGCGACGAGCTGCACCGGCTGCTGCTCAAGATCTTCGAGGGCAATCGCTGACCGACCCCGGACACAGGTGTGGGCCGGCGCGGTCCCTGCCACCGCGCCGGCCCACCGGTCAGGTGTCCGTGTGGTCCCTGCCACCACTTCGGCACCTGGTCCTCGGAACTTGTCGTTCCATGAGGTCTACGGTCGGCCAACGCCCGAGCTCACCAACCTTCACTCGAACGGCTGAGCAAGCGGCCGGAACGACCAGTCGTCACGTGACGTAGATAACGGCCAACCGGCAGTGACAGCAAACGTTGTTACACCGTAGACACAAACGGGGCGCACGACGCCGTGCGCGACAGAAGATTTTTTCGCGAACCTAAATGAATTCGCAACTTCTTCCTGACGTGCCTACGAGAGGACGGCAATGCGACAGCAGCCACCGGGCCAGACCTACGAGGTCCCGGCCCGGTTCTGGGAGGAGTGCGCCAAGGTCCGGCCCCAACTGGTCGGAATCGCGGCCCGGCACACCGCGGGCAGCGGGCAGGCGGAGGACATCGTCCACGACGCCCTGCTGCGCGCCGCGCACTTCTCCGAGCTGGACCTGGACCGCCTGCACCCCTTCCTGGTGACCGTCGTCAAGCGGCTGTGCGTGGACGAGGCCCGCCGCCGCTCCACCGCCACCCGAGCCCACTCGCACACCAAGCTCGACCCGCTGGCCGACGCCGACCCGGCCGAGCTCACCTGCGACAAGGCCGAGGCCGACTGGGTGGCGTCCACCCTGGCCCGGCTCACCGCCTACGAGCGCGAACTGGTCGGCCTGGTCGCCGACGGCCACCCGCACAGCGATATCGCCCGCATGCTCGGCACCACCCCCCGCGCCACCCAGACCGCCATCCACCGCGTCCGCGGCAAGATCAAGTCCTGGGCCCAGTGACCACCCCCGGCGAGTCCCGCTCACCGACACACCGAACGTAGGTTTCCGGCACCCCCCACCCCCAACCAACACCACATGTGGCCCACATTCGACTCCTGGAGTCGAATGTGGGCCACATGTGGCAGAACTGGGGGGGTGTGGAGGGGGCTCAGGGAGCGGGGTCAGTAGCCTCCGCCGCCGGAGCCTGAGGTGCCGGCGGTGCCGGTGTTGTTGCTGTTGGGGTCGGTGCCGGCGACGCCGCCGGGGTTGTCGGCGGGCGGCGGGGCCTGCGGCACGGTCGGGGCCGGCGGCGGCGAGGACGGCACGCAGGTCAGGTTCTTCTTGCCCTTGGAGTCGATCACCCACCAGGTGTTGCCGACGGCCTGGCCGGCCCACTTGCCCGGCTCCTTCTCGTTGGAGAAGTTGTAGAGCGGCCAGCCGGCCAGGGTGACCTGCATGGTGCCGTCGGGGCGGGCCACGGTGCCCACCAGGGACGGGTCGACGCCGGCGATGGTCGGGGTGCCGTTGGTCAGCACCGGCGGCCAGATCAGCGCGCAGGTGTCCACGCAGTTGGACTTGGGCGGATTGGCGGTGTCCTTGTCGAATCGGTACAGCACGAATCCCTTGTTGTCCTCGACCACCGACCCCATCTTGGGGATGTCGGTGGCGGTCAGCGCGGCCGGGCCGAGCGCGTTGGCCGCGGGCGGGGCGCCGGCCGATGAGGACGGCGCGCCGGCGCTGGGCGAGCCCGGCGCGGACGAGGAGGGATCACCCAGCTGCACGGTGACCGGGGCTTGGGCGGCGGCGTTCGTCACCGAGCCGGGTCCGGACTGCGCCTGGTTCGCTCCCAGCTCCTGGATGCCGAGCCAGGTCAGCGCGGTCACGGCGGTCAGGCCGCTGGCGATACCGATCGCGATACGACGGCCTCGTGTCACGAGAAGCCTCCGTGGGTAGGTGGTGGTGCCCTTGCTGCCCACCTCTACGACTTCCCCGCCCGGGCGGTTCAGTCCCCCGGGAGAAAAAGGATCAGGCGATTCGCGTGGTTGATCCGACACGGGCGGTGATGTTCACCCGCTCGTGACCGACTCCCAGGTTCCTCCAAGGATTCGTCCAGCGTGCTCGCACAGTGGGCCGCCATACCTGAACGTGGGCTCGATCCAGAGCCGTTACCGCGACTGGGGTCAGGTGGTCTGACATGAGTGGAGCGGCCGTTGCCGGGGAGACCGACACGGATGCCCGATCAGGGCACTGGTCGGTCGGCAAGACCGCGACCGTGGACATCGTCGTTCCGGTCTACAACGAGGAACGCTCGCTGCCCGGGTGCATCGAGGTGCTGCACGGCTTCCTGACCGAGCAGTTCCCGTTCGAGTGGACGATCACCGTGGCCGACAACGCCAGCACCGACGCCACCATGGAGGTGGCCAACGGGCTGGCCGACAAGTACCCGGGCGTGCGGGTCCTGCACCTGGACCGCAAGGGCCGCGGCCTGGCCCTGCGCAAGGCCTGGGGCTGGAGCGACGCGGACATCGTGGTCTACATGGACGTGGACCTGTCCACCGGGCTGAACGCGCTGCTGCCGCTGGTCGCCCCGCTGGTCAACGGGCATTCGGACGTGGCCATCGGGTCCCGGCTGGCGCCGGGCTCGCGCACCATCCGCGGCCCCAAGCGGGAGATGATCTCCCGCTGCTACAACGCGATGATCCGGCTCTCGCACGGCGCCAAGTTCTCCGACGCCCAGTGCGGCTTCAAGGCGGCCCGCACCGACGTGATCCGGCGGCTGCTGCCGCACATCGCCGACGACTCCTGGTTCTTCGACACCGAGCTGCTGCTGCTGGCCGAGCACAACGGCCTGCGGGTGCACGAGGTGCCGGTGGACTGGGTCGAGGACATGGACACCCGGGTCAACGTGACCAAGACGGCCACCGAGGACATCCGCGGCCTGATCCGGGTGGCCCGGGCCAAGGCCACCGGCGCGGCCCAGGTCGCCGACCTGCCCCGCCGGCCGGACCCGAAGCCGGAGCACCCGGACGCGGTGGTGGCCCGCCGCGAGACCGGCCTGCTGTGGCAGCTGCTGTCCTTCGCGGCGATCGGCGTGGTGTCGACGGTGGCCAACCTGCTGCTGTACGGCATCATGCGCACGTGGTGGCCGGCCCTGGTGGCGAACTTCGTCGCGCTGACCGTGACGACGCTGCTGAACACCGAGGCCAACCGCCGCTTCACCTTCCTGCGGTCGTCCGGCTCCCCGAGCCGGATCCACCTGCAGGGGCTGATCGTGTTCGCGCTCTACTACGCGTTCACCTCCGGCGCGCTGCTCGCGCTGGGCGCCTTCGACCCCACCGCGTCGAAGGCGACGGAACTGCTGGTGCTGCTGGCGTCCTCGCTGATCGGCACCGCGGCCCGGTTCGTGCTGCTGCGCGCCTGGGTCTTCAAGAACACCGTCAAGGAAGGACAAGCATGACGACGGCCGCAGAAGCGACCGCGCCACCGGCGGGCCCGGCGACTCCCAGCGAGTCGCCGGGCCTTCGGCCGAAGTGGCGTCCGTACGCGCTGGGCGCGATCGTGGTGGTCGCGGCCCTGTTGTACGGATGGGACATCTGGGGAACCGGCTGGGGCAACGAGTTCTACTCGGCGGCCGTGAAGTCCATGTCGCAGAGCCTGACCAACTTCGTGTTCGGCTCGTTCGACCCGGCCGGCGTGGTCACCGTCGACAAGCCGCCGATGGGCCTGTGGCCGCAGGTCGTGTCGGTGTGGATCTTCGGCTTCCACCAGTGGTCGCTGGCCCTGCCGCAGGCGATCGAGGGTGTGGCCGCGGTGTTCCTGCTGCACCGCACCGTGCGCCGCTGGGCCGGCGAGAACGCGGCGCTGATCGCCGCGGCCGTGCTGGCGCTCACGCCGATCACCGTGGCCATCGACCGGGTCAACAACCCGGACGCCGCGCTGACCCTGATCTGCGTGGCCGCCGCGTACGCCTTCACCCGCTCGGTGGAGATCGGCATCCCGGCCCGCAGCGCCACGAAGTGGTTGCTGCAGGCCGCTTTCTGGGTGGGCTGCGGCTTCCTCACCAAGAGCCTGGCCGCGTGGATGATCGTGCCGGCGCTGGGTCTGGGCTATCTGTTGGGGCGCAACGCCTCCTGGGGCCGCCGGATCGGCGACCTGGCGGCGGCCGGCGGTGTGCTGCTGGCCAGCTCGTTCTGGTGGGTGCTGCTCACGGTGGTGTGGCCGAGCCCGAAGCCGTATGTGGGCGGCAGCACCGACGGCAGTGAGCTGTCGCTGATCTTCGGCTACAACGGCCTGGGCCGGGTGTTCGGCGAAGGCGTCGGCGGTGGCGGTGGCGGTGGCGGGTTCCCCGGCGGCGGTGCTCCCGGCGGCGCGGCCCCGGGCGGCGCTGCCGGCGGTGCGGTTCCCGGCGGCGGCGCGGCCCCCGGCGGTGCGGCTCCCGGGGGCGGTTTTCCCGGCGGTGGCGGCGGTTTCGGCGGCGGCGGTGGCGGCCGGGGCGGGGGCGGCGGCGGTTTCGGCGGCTTCAGCCAGGGCAACGGCATCGGGCGCATGTTCGGCCAGGAGGTCGGCGGCCAGATCAGCTGGCTGATGCCGCTGTGCCTGTTCGTGCTGGCGATCGTGGCCGTGATCGGCGTGATCTCCATGCGCCGCAAGCTTCCCGCGGACCACCAGCAGCGGGCCGGCTGGTGCATGTGGGGCGCGTGGCTGATCGTGCTGAGCCTGGTGTTCAGCTTCCAGCAGGGCATCTTCCACCAGTACTACACGACCCAGCTGGGCCCGTCGATCGCCGCGCTGACCGGCGGCGGCCTGGTGCTGCTGTGGCGCTACTACCGCAAGCCGGTCGGCTACAGCTGGCTGCTGCTCCCGGCCGGCGTCCTCATCACGGCGGTGTGGGCGTGGGTGCTGGTGGCGCGTGACACCTCGTGGAACGGGTGGCTGCGCTACGCGGTCGCGGTCGTCGCCGGCATCGCGATCATCGGTCTGGTGCTGGCCAAGCTGGTCAACCTGCCCGGGGTCCGGGTGATCGGCGTGCTCGGCATCGTCGCCGTGCTGCTCGCGCCGGGCGTGTGGTCGGCGGCCGCGGCCATCGACCAGGCCAGCGCCGGCGGTCCCGGCGGCCTGGCCACGGCCGGCCCGCCCGGAGGGGCCTTCGGCGGCTTCGGCGGCGGTGGCGGCGGTGCTCGCGGCGGCGGTGCCGGTGGCGCCGGCGGGGCCGGCGGCTTCCCGGGGTTGCCCGGCGGCGAGCAGCCGACCGAGCAGCAGCTGGAGGAGCTGATGGAGCAGTTCGGCGGCGGCGGTCGCGGCGGTCGCGGCAGCGGGCTCACCGCCGACGACCAGAAGATCCTCGACTACGTGGTGAAGAACGCGCCCAACGCCAAGGTCAAGCTGGCCGTCGAGGGCGGGGCCAACGCGTCCGAGACCTACATCGTCAACAGCGACGTGACGGTGATCGGCATGGGCGGCTTCATGGGCAGTGACAACGCCCCGAGCGTGGATCTGCTCAAGCAGTGGAAGTCCGAAGGCAACCTCGGTTTTGTGCTCACCAGCGCGCCCGGGGCGACCACCGGGGCCCGGGGCGGCGGCGTCGCCGAGCAGCGGACCCAGTGGGTGCAGCAGAACTGCAAGGTGGTTCCGTCCAGCACGTACGGCGTGACCGCTTCGTCCACTTCGGACCAGCCGGCCGGCGGGTTCGGCGGCGGCCGCTTCGGCGGGGCCCAGACCCTGTACGACTGCCTGGCCAAATAGGACGAAGGACAGCGGTGGGGTCCCCCGGACGGGCGGTCCCACCGCTGTTCTCAGGTTCCTCCCAGCGACCTCACAGGTTCGCCGACCAGACTTGCCGGGTGGACACTCCGACCGCCGGGCCGCCGGCGACCGTCCTGGTCGTCGACGACGAGCCGAACATCCTGGAGCTGCTCTCGGCCGCGCTGCGGCTGAGCGGCTTCGACGTGCACGCCGCCGACACCGGTGTCGCGGCGCTGTCGGCGGCGGCCCAGGTCAGACCGGACATCGTCGTGCTGGACGTGATGCTGCCCGACTACGACGGGTTCACCCTGGCCCGCATGCTGCGGGCCGGCAACGACCGGGTGCCGGTGCTGTTCCTGACCGCCCGGGACGCGGTGGAGGACCGCATCGCCGGCCTGACCGCGGGCGGCGACGACTACGTGACCAAGCCGTTCAGCCTGGAGGAGGTCGTGCTGCGGCTGCGGGCCATCCTGCGCCGCACGCACGCCCTGGACGACCCCGAGCCCAACGACGGCCGGCTGCGCTACGCCGACCTGGAACTGGACGAGGACGCGCACGAGGTGCGCCGCGACGGCCGGGAGATCCGGTTGTCCCCCACCGAGTTCAACCTGCTGCGCTACCTGCTCGTGAACGCCGAGAAGGTGGTGAGCAAGACCCAGATCCTGGACCGGGTGTGGAACTACGACTTCGGCGGCGACAGCCGGATCGTCGAGTCCTACATCTCCTACCTGCGGCGCAAGGTGGACGCCGAGGGCCCGCCGCTGCTGCACACGATCCGCGGCGTCGGCTACACCCTGCGGCTGCCGCGGGCCGACGGCGAGCACTGACATGGCCGGCCGACCCTGGACGCTGCGGACCCGGCTGCTGGTCTCGCTGCTGGCCTTCGCGGCGGTCGGGCTGGCCCTGTTCGGCACGGTGACCGGGCTGCTGCTGCAACAGTCCCTGGTGGCGCGCATCGACTCGCAGCTCAAGGACAACATCGCCAAGATGGTCGCCCGGGACCGGCCGCCGCCGCACCGGGGCCCGCTGATCACCGCGACCTCGCTGCCGACCAACTTCCGGATCTACTTCTTCCATCCGGACGGCAGCCCGGACGCCACGATCACCCCGGACGACGCGGAAACGGTGGCCCCGCAGCTGCCGCCCATGTCCATCGCCTCGGTGGCCCAGCACGGCTCGACCCCGTACACCACCGACGACGCCGGCACCGGATCCGGGCAGTGGCGGGTGGCCGTCGGCGTGCAGGCGCCCAACCAGTGGCAGCCGGCGGGCGGAACCGTCGCGGTGGCGGCGATGCTGGACGACACCCAGTCCACTGTGGTCACCATGGCCGGGGTCGAGATGGCGGCCGGGGCGATCCTGTTGCTGCTGCTCGGTTTGACCGGGCTGATCGTGGTGCGGATCGGGCTGCGGCCGCTGACCCGGATCGAGCACACCGCGCAGGCCATCGCCGGCGGCGAGCTGGACCTGCGGGTCGCCGACACCGACCAGCGCACCGAGACCGGCCGGCTCGGGTCGTCGTTGAACGTCATGCTGGTCCGGATCTCGGCGGCGCTGACCGCCAGCGCCCAGTCCGAGCAGCGGCTGCGCCGGTTCGTCGCCGACGCCTCGCACGAGCTGCGCACTCCCCTGACCTCCATCCGCGGCTTCGCCGAGCTCTACCGCCGCGGCGGCGCGCCGTCCCCGGCCGACGTCGAACGGCTGATGGCCCGCATCGAGAGCGAGTCCATCCGGATGGGGCTGCTGGTCGAGGACCTGCTCATGCTGGCCCGGCTGGACCAGGAGCGCTCCCTGGACTTCGCCGAGGTCGACCTGCTCGTGGTGGCCGCCGACGCCGTGCACGACGCCCGGGCCGCGACCCCCGAGCGGGACATCGTGCTCGACGCCCCGCACGGCGCCGTCCGCGTCATCGGCGACGAGCACAAGCTCCGGCAGGTGGTGATGAACCTCGTCACCAACGCCGTCACCCACACCCCGGCCGACGCCTCCGTGCGGATCGCCGTCCGGCAGGAGCGGACCCGGCCCAGCAACCACGCCGTGGCCGTGGCCGGCGGCGACCTGCCCAAGATGTCCCGGTTCGCCGTGCTGGAGGTCATCGACAGCGGCCCCGGCATCCCCGATGACCAGGGCAAGCTGGTGTTCGACCGGTTCTACCGCGCCGACCAGGCCCGCTCCCGGGCCAACGGCGGCTCCGGCCTGGGGCTGGCCATCACCGCCGCCATCCTGGAGGCCCACGCCGGCCGCATCGAACTGCTCAGCACCCCCGGCCGAGGCACCCGTTTCCGCGTCCTGCTGGCCCCCGCCTGACCACCCCCGCGAGTCCCGCCCGGCGTCAGACCGAATGGGTGAAACGGATTCATTCACCCGGTATGTCCGTGGGCGGGACTCGCGGGGGTTCGGTGCGGAGTTCGGGGGTGAGCAGGCGGCCGACCTTCTGGCGCAGGGCCATCATCTCGTAGGCGAGCACGCCGATGTCGCTCTCCGGCGCGGCCAGCACGGCCAGGCACGAGCCCTCGCTCACGGTCATCGTCAGCAGCAGGCCACGGCGCATCTCCACCACCGTCTGGTCCACCTCGCCGCCCTCGAACAGGGTCGCCGCGCCCTTGGTCAGGCTCTGCAAGCCGGACACCACGGCCGCCAACTGGTCGGCACGGTCGCGCGGCAGCGAGTCGGAGGCGTTGAGCAGCAACCCGTCGCTGGAGACCACGACGGTGTGCGCGGCCCCCGGCGTGCCCCGGGTGAACGAGCTGAGCAGCCAGGTGAATTCGTCCGAAGTGGACAGGCTCGGGGAGGTCACGGAGTAGCCCTTCCGGTGGTGTCGTGGGGATTCGCCGCCGGCACGCTGCCGCGCAGCAGCAGCGCCCCCTTCACCCGGCGGGGCAGCCCGGCGGCGGTGAAGCCGGCGGTCACCGGGTTGTCCAGGGGGTCGCCGGCATGCCAGAGCACGTCGGCGTCGGCGCGCCAGTCGCGGTCGTCGTCGTGCCGCCCGGTGGACCGGAACCAGGCGGAGGCGACGGCCTCGTACAGCGGCGTGCCCTCGGCCGGCTCGTCCACCGGCCACTCGGGCTGGGCCGGGTCGGCGGGCTTGCGCTGTAGTTGGCTCGCGACGACCGCGGCCAGCGCGAAGTTGCGCTGCCCGGGCACGACCGCGACGTGTCCCGGCTCGGGCGACTCGATGGCCGGCCGCAGCAGGTCAGCCGGCAGGTCGACCTCGGCGACCGTGCCGGCGCCGGTGTTCGGCCGCAGCCGTACGGAAATCTGCCGCCGAGCGGCCAGCCGGCTCACCACGAACAAGCCCATCCGCCGCGACGCCGCCGCCTCGATCGGGGCCTGATCGGTCAGCTGCCGGTTGAGCGTGGCCAGTTCGTCGGGTGGCAGCCCGACGCCCTCGTCGGCGACGCGGAGCCGCAGCGCGCCGTCGCCGTCCCTCTCGCACGCCACGGTCACCGGGGTGTCCGGCGGGGAGTAGGACGTGGCGTTGTCCAGCAGTTCGGCCAGCAGGTGCACGATGTCGCTGACCGCCGCCCCGACCACCACGTCGTCCGGCGCCGGATCCAGGGTGATCCGGGTGTACTGCTCGACCTCGGACACCGCGGCCCGCAGCAGGTCGCCGACCGGCACCGGCTGGCTGCTCGTCCGGCGCGGCGTGGCCCCGGCCAGCACCAGCAGGTTCTCGCTGTTGCGCCGCATCCGGGTGGCCAGGTGGTCCAGCTTGAACAGCCGGTCGAGCTGGTCGGGGTCCAGCTCGTCGGCCTCCATGCCGTCGATCATCTTCAGCTGGCTCTGCACCAGGCTCTGGGTCCGCAGGGACAGGTTCACGAAGATCTCGTTGACGCTGTGGCGCAGCGCCGCCTGCTCGACCGCCAGCCGCACCGCGGCCGCGTGCACCTCGTCGAAGGCCCGCGCCACCTGGCCGATCTCCTCGGTGGAGGTGACCTCGACCGGGGCCGGGGCCAGCTGTCCGGCGTCGGCCGGGTCGTGCGCGAGCCGGTCGATCACGCCGGGCAGGTCCCGTTCGGCGATCTCCAGCGCCCGCCGCCGCAACGTCCACAATGGACGAATCATGGTGACGGCGAAGTACAGCGCGACGGCCAGCCCCAGCAACAGCGCCCCGACGATGATCCCGCTGTCCCGCAACGAGTTCGCCCGCGCCGACTCGCCGAGGTGCTGGACGGTGCTCCGCAGCGAGCCGGCCAGCGCGGCCTCGAACACCGTCAGCTGGTCGGTCACCGGCTGCACGGCCTGCTGCCACGCCGGCGTGGTCAGGACGGGCGACTTTCCCGCCTCGGCCCGGGACAGGGCTCCGTCGCGGAGCTGATCGAGCCGGAGCAGGGCGGCGCCGTCGACCGAGCGGCTGTAGTTGGCCCGCTGGTCCGGGGCCAGGGATTCGCGCATCTCGGCCAGGGCGTCGTCGGCCAGCGCGCCGGCGACCCGCACCCGGGCATAGCCGTCGGCGCTCAGGGTCGAGCCGAGCGCGAGCACCGTCCGCTCCACTTGCACCTGCTCGATCGCCTTGCCCACAGTGGAAAGCGCGTTGGCGGCGGCGATGACCGACGGGTCGCCGGCGTCGACCGGCACGGTCACGCGCACGGCCAGCAGCGGCGCGATGACCGTCGAATAGTCGTCGAACACCGCGAGCCGGCCCGGTCCGGCCGAGTCGGCCGCCTTGCGCGTCGTGGCCAGGTCGCGCAGTTTCTGGCGCGCGGCTTGGACATCGGCCGATCCGGCGGCGACCGGATCGGCGGCCAGGTCCGAATCAAGGGCGACGATCGCGCCGTCGACCTCCGCCCGGGCCGCGTTCAGGTCCTTGCGCGTGGCGCCCGGCGTCACCGCGAGATCCCGTTCCCGTTGCAGGCTGTGCAGGACATCGGTCACGCGGCCCACCGCCGCCACCCGGCCGCCGAGGTCGTCCGCCTGCCCGGACAGGTCCAGTTGCGCCCGCACCTGGGCGACGCCCAGCACCACCGCGACCACCGTCGGCGTCAGCAGCACCATGGCCAGCTTGGTGCGCAGCGGCCAGTCCGCGACCCGGCGCAGCCGCGCCCCGAGCGCGCGAATGGCCAGGTGGTGACGCCCACTGGAGGCGGTCAACACGATCACTTCCTCGCTTCGACGGGCACCCGATCAGGCGACATTCCTAACTTCCTGTGACGGTTCCCGCCAGGGGCCCACGGACTTGACCACACTTCCAGGTGACAGATACCCGTTGCCCCGTAACGAATTTCCCGAGGTCCCGCTCTACCCAGGGCCAACCCGGCCTGACGTTGGGTAATCAAAAAAGGCCCTTTCCCCGCGGGGAAAGGGCCTTTGGCTCCTGGCGGTCAGGCGCCGGGCAGGGTGTCGCCCTGGACGGCCTGGATGTCGAGCTCGACCCGCAGCGTCGCGCCGATGGCGCCGATGCCGGCCCGCAGCACCTGGTTGTAGGTGATGGCGAAGTCGTCCCGGTGCAGCTCGGTGACGGCGTGGAACGCCGCCCGCGTGCCGCCCCAGGCGTCCGGGCCGGTGCCCAGGTAGGTCAGGTCCAGCTGCACGGGGCGGGTGACGCCGTTGAGGGTGAGCTCCCCGTCCAGCGCCCAGCGCTCCTCGCTGAGCTGGGCCAGTCCGGTGCTGCGGTAGGTGATCACCGGGTGCGCCTCGACGTCCAGGAAGTCCTTGGAGCGCAGGTGGTCGTCCCGCATCTTGTTGGCGGTGTCGATGCTGGCCGCCCGGATCTCGGCGGTCACCGATGACCGCTCGACCGGCTGGGCGATCGTGACCCGGCCGCCGAAGTCGTCGAACCGGCCCCGCACGCTGGACATGCCCAGGTGCCGGGCGGCCACGTTGATCGACGAGTGCGCGGGGTCGATGGTCCACACGCCCGGCGGCGGCAGCTCGGCCCCGCCGACCCGGTTCAGCGTGATGGTGCCGAGCGGGGCCGAGCCGCTGGCGGTGACCATCGCGGTGCGCGCGACCGGCGCGTAGCCGGCGGCGGTGAGGATCGCGGTGTAGGTCCCGGCGGGCAGCACGTCGGTGCTGACCACGCCGTCCTGGTCGGCCCCGCTGCGGGCGACCTGGTTGCCGGACAGGTCGGTGACGGTGAGCACCGCGTGCTGCACGGCCCAGCCGTCGCCGGTGCGGATCAGCGCGTGCACGCCTTCGGCCTGGCTCATGGCGAATCCCCTTTTAGAAACTCAACTCGATGTCGTGCCGGCTCTGGTTGCCGCCGCCGATGCGCAGGGCGCTGGCCGCCGGCGGGTAGCCGGTGGCGATGATCGTGTACTCGCCCTCGGGCACGTCCTCGAAGACGTAGCTGCCATCGGGCTCGGTGGCCGTCGCCGCCAGCACCGCGCCGGCGGCGTCGACCAGCGTGACCCGGGCGTCCGGCACCGGCCGCTCGCCGCCGGCCCGGACCACGCCGCGCACCCGCGCGCCGCCGGCCAGCTCCACGTCCTGCGTCACCCGGCCGGTGGCCGGCACGGTGACGGTCAGGGCGACCGGCCGCAGCGTGGCGGCGCTGACCGCCAGCGTGTACGTGCCGGCGACCAGCTCGTCGAACGCGTAGCCGCCGTCCGCGCCGGTGACCCGCGAGGCCACGACCTCGCCGCGGCCGTCGGCCAGCGTCACCGCCGCCGACGGCACCGGGGAGCCGCCGGAGGAGTGCACCAGCCCGCTCAGGCCGCTGGTGCCGGTCAGCGTCACGTCGATGCGGGAGCCGTTGGGTTCCACCATCACGGTGACGGCCTGGGGCTGGTGCCCGGGGGCCGTCACGATCAGCACGTGGCCGCCGCTGGCCGCCACGTTGAAGTGGTACGTGCCGTCCACTTCGGACGTTGTCCGGCCGACCTGCCGCCCCGCCGAGTCGATCAGCGTGAGCGCGGCCCGTCCGATCAGCGCGCCGTCCGCGCCGATCACCCTGCCGCGAATGAGCGAGGAGTCCATCAGTGCCGCTCCTGTTCCGTGCCCGTCGCGAAATCCTCCAGCACCTCGAGCGCCCGGGCCAGCGCACGCACCTGATCGGCTGGCAGTCGGCTGATCCGGTCGGCGAGGTAGCCGGTGCGGATGCCGCGCATCCGCTCCAGCAGCGCCTCCCCGGCCGGGCTCAGCGCGACGTTGCTGACCCGCAGGTCCTTGGTGCTGCACGCCCTGGTCAGCAGCTCGTGCTCGACCAGCCAGTCCACCAGGCGGGACATGGTGGCGGCGGCGATGCCGACCCGGTCGGCCAGGTCGCTGATGCGCAGCGGCCCGTGCTCGGCCACGGTGGCCAGGGTGACCAGCCGGGTCGGCGTCAGCTCGTCGCTGGCGGCGTGTGTCTTCATCCGGTGCGAGATGGCGCTGATGGCCATCTGCAACCGGCCCGCGAGTTCCTCGTCGTCACGCACGGCGCTGTGCGTCATGACGGTTCACCTCCCGAAGACCACATCGGCCGTGGCCAGCTCGCCGGCGCGGGCGCTGACCCGCACCGCGACCGGCTCGTACACGCTGGTCACGACGGTGTAGTCGCCGCTGGGCAGTCCGGTCAGCCGGTAGCTGCCGTCCGGGCCGGTGACCGCGCTGGCCACGACCCGGCCGTCGCCGTCCAGGGCGGTCACGGTCGCGCCCGCCACCACCGGGCCGTCGGGCGCGGTGACCACACCGTGCACGGCGGCCGGCACCGGCAGGTCCAGGTCCACAGTGGACGGACGGGTGGCCGAGACGCCCACCGGCTCGGCGGTCGGCTCGTAGCCGGGCGCGCTGGCGGTCAGCACGGCGTCGCCGTCGGGCAGCCCGTCGATCCGGTAGCGGCCGGCCTCGTCCGCCGCGACCTGGGCCAGGATCTGGCCGTCCACGTCGCTGGCCAGGATCGCCGCCAGCGGCACCGGGATGCCGTCGGAGCGGACGATGCCGCTGACCTGGCCGCCGCCGGCCAGCTCGAAGTCCTGCTCGCCGGGCGTGCCGGTGATCGCGACCGTGCCGGCGGCCGGGCGGTAGCCGGGGGCCGTGACGATCAGCGTGTACGTGCCGTTGCGCAGGTCGTTGAGCTCGTAGTGGCCCTCGGTGTCGACCGGCACGCGGTCGACCTGCGAGCCGTCGGGGCCGGTGACCGTGATGATCGCGCCGCCGACGCCCGAGCCGCCGCGGGTGTGCACCCGTCCGCTGAAGACGACCTCACGGACCGGCACCACCAGGTCGGAGTCGGTGAACGCGCCCTCCCCGGCCACCGCGGCCAGCTCCTCGCCGACCGACTCCGGCTTGATCGCCTTGTTCCGCTTGCCGACCAGCCAGGAGGCCACGGCGGCGACGACACAGGCGATGACCGCGAACCAGAACACGACCTGAAGGCCTTCCTGGAACGGCCCGGAGATCAGGTTCGGGAAGAAGCTGCGGCCGGTCAGGAAGCTGGCCTTGTCGGCCGGCAGCTGCTGCAACACCGGGCCCAGCAGCTGCTGGATCGGGTTGTAGCCGAGGAACGCCGCGAACAGCACGCCCACCGCCGGCAGCGCGGCCACCTGGTCGGCGGCGGCCTGCGGCACGCCGTTGGCGACCAGGCCGCTGGACAGCGTGCCGGGCAGGCTGCTGGACAGGCCGGCGATGATCAGGCTGAAGAAGATGCCGATGGACAGCACCATCGCCGAGTTCTGGAAGGTGGCGGTCATGCCGGCCCCGACGCCGCGGGCGTTGGTGGGCAGGCTGTTCATCACGTCGGCCCGGTTGGGCGAGGAGAACAGGCCCATGCCGATGCCGTTGACCAGCAGGATGGCCGCGAAGGCCCAGTAGTTGAAGTCGACGGGCAGCACGATCAGCGCCACGAAGCTGGCCGCGGTGATCAGCATGCCGCCGGTGGTGAAGGCGCGGGCGCCCCAGCGGTCCGACAGCACGCCGGACAGCGGCGCGGACACCAGGAAGCCGACGGTCAGCGGCAGCATGTAGATGCCGGCCCACAGCGGCGTGGACTCGAAGCTGTAGCCGTGCTGCGGCAGCCAGATGCCCTGCAACCAGATGATCAGCACGAACTGGAGGCCGCCCCGGCCCAGCGAGGCCAGCAGGTTGGCGACGTTGCCGGCGGTGAAGGCCCTGATCTTGAACAGGCTCAGGTTGAACAGCGGGTTGGCGACCTTGGTCTCGATGACGCCGAAGGCGACCAGCACCAGCGCGCCGAAGATCAGCGAGCCGTAGACCCAGGGGTTGCCCCAGCCCATGCTGGAGTCGCCGTAGGGCTGGATGCCGTAGGTGATGGCGACCAGGACGGTGATCAGGCCCACCGCGAAGGTGATGTTGCCCCACCAGTCCATCTTGGCCTTCTGCCGGATGCCGTTGTCGTGCAGCTTCAGGTAGGCCCAGATGGTGCCGAAGACGCCGAACGGCGCGGAGACGATGAAGACCAGGTGCCAGTCGACCGGGGCGAGCACGCCGCCGAGGACCAGGCCGAGGAAGGAGCCGGCGATCGCGGCGACGGCGTTGAGGCCCAGGGCCGTGCCGCGCTGGTTGGGCGGGAAGGCGTCGGTGAGGATGGCGCTGGAGTTGGCCATCAGGAAGGCGCCGCCGATGCCCTGGACGATGCGCCAGCCGATCAGCCACAGGGCCGCGTTGCCGCCGTCGAACCAGGTGACGCTGAGCAGGACCGACGAGATCGCGAAGATCGCGAAGCCCATGTTGTACATCTTGACCCGGCCGTACATGTCCCCCAGCCGGCCGAAGCTGACCACCAGCACCGCGGTGACGACGAGGAAGCCCATCATCATCCACAGCAGGTAGCTGGTGTTGTCCGGGGCCAGCGGGTTGATGCCGATGCCCTTGAAGATGTCGGGCAGCGCGATGAGCACGATGGACGAGTTGATGGTGGCCATCAGCATGCCCAGCGTGGTGTTGGACAGCGCGATCCACTTGTACCGCGGCCCTAACGCTGCTGTGGTCCTGGTCGGCGCCTTGGCGTGTTGAGCCGTCGACACTGGTCCTCCCCTCGGACGGAACTTGCTTGACGTAGGCTAACCGATATTGTTGCTTCGGACAACTATCAACGTCGAGCAGGTCTTCCGTTCAAGGGAGAAGGTGTCGGGGATCACACGAAATAGCGGAACTCCGGGGCCTTCGGCCAGCCCGGGTCGCCGGTCCTGGTGAACTGCGCCACGGCGTCCCCGAAATCCGTGGTCCGCGGCTTGTCCGGGTCCAGCATCGGGCTTGCGGCGAAGGCGTCGAACGTGCCGAACAGATACGGCAGCTCGACGCAGTGCGGGGCGCCCAGCGGGCCCGTGCGGTCGAACCGGTAGGTGAAGGCGGTGGCGCTGGCCTCGGCGATCGTCCGCACACTCGCCTCGAACATGCCCTGCAAGCCCGGGAAGGCCGCGGCCTCGTCCTTCGTGAAGCCGATCAGGACGTCGAGGTCGGACAGATCGGCGTCCGGCCAGGCCTTCGGGTACCCCGGGCCGCCCAGCACCGGGTAGAACGCCGGCGCGCCCGGGGCGTTGCCGGGGAGGGTGGTGGTCGCTTGCAGGATCTGCTCGGCCGGGGCGTCCCGGTCGACGTGCTCGAAGAAGGCCTTCGCCGTGCGCTCGGCGACGTCGGGATCCATCGGCGGCAGGCCCCAGGGGCCGCTCTCCAACACGATCCGGCGGATCAGGGGCTTGGTCGCCGGATCGATCGCCAGATAGAGGCTCGAGTACGCGCCCGCCGACTGGCCGCCGACCGTGATCTGCCCCGGGTCGCCGCCGAAGGCCGCGATGTTCTCGTGCACCCACTCGAGGGCGGCTTGCTGGTCCTGCGCGCCCAGATTGTCGGCGCCCAGGTAGCCGAACGGGCCCAGGCGGTAGTTGATCGTCACCACCACGATGTCGTGGTTGGCCGCCAGCAGGCCGCCGTCGTACCAGTCCCAGCCGCCCGAGCCGCTGCTGAAGCCGCCGCCGTGGATCCAGAACAGCACCGGCTTCCCGGCGTCGACGCCCGTGGTCCAGACGTTCAGGTTCAGGCAACCGTCCTCCGCCCAGTTCGCCTCGTGCTCGCCCATGACGTGGGCCAGGCGCGACCGGAGCTGCGGGGCCGCCGGTCCCGGGTTGCTCGCGTCTTTCGTCTCCGTCCACCGGGGATGCGGCGACGGCGGCTGGAATCGCTTCGCCGTGGCGTAGGGGATGCCGCGGAAGGCGGTGACCGTGCCTGTCGTGGTGCCTCGGACCGGGCCGCCGGTGGTGTTCACGTCCATGCCTCAGGTCTACGACTTCCCGGCACCGATGGGGAGCTTTGCGGGGTTCGTCGGACATATTTCGGTCTAGAATCGCCGAAGTGCGACAAATGCTGGATGAGACCGAGCGCCGGATCGTCTCCGTGCTGCTCGCGTCCCCCCGTGCCTCGTGGCGGGCCGTCGGCGAGGAGCTCGGCATCTCCGAACGCACCGTCGTCCGCCGGGCGCTGCCGCTGTTCCAGGATGGCACCCTCCGCGCCACCGCCGTCCGCAACCCCATGCACTTCCCCGGCCACATCCCCATGGCGCTCCGGATCCGCTGCCGCCCCAACCGCATCCGCGCCGTCGCCGCCACCCTCGCGAAGCGGCCCGACACCGTCACCGTGGACATCATCGGCGGCGGCGACGAGATCTGCGCGCTGTTCCAGCTCGTCGGCACCGAGGCCCGGAACCTGTTGCTGCTGCGGGATCTCCCCGCCACCGCCGCCGTCGAGTCGTGGACCTCGTACACCATGCTCCGCGTCTTCCCCACCGCGTTCCTGTGGAACGGCAAGGCCGTCAAGCCTTCATTCGCCACGGCGTCGCTCGTTCCCCCTTCCCATCACGAGGTCGACGAGGCCCTCATCGCGGGGTTGGTCGCCGACGGCCGCGCCAGCTACACGGAGCTGGCTGCCCGCTGCGGCACCTCCGCTCTCACCGCACGACGCCGGGTCGATGCTTTGGTGCGCGGCCTGAGCCTTCGCCTGGCCATCGAGGTCGACGTCGGTTTGCTTGGGGTGCATGGGGAAGCGCTGCTGTGGCTCAACGTCGCCCCCGGGGAGCTCAACGCCACCGGGGAGGTCCTGAGCCAGCACCCCTCCGTCCGGTTCGCCGCCGCCACCACCGGCCGCGCCAACCTCGTCGTCGCCGTGGCGGCGGCGGATCTGGGGGCGCTGTACGGATTTCTGACCGGGGGCGAGTTGGACCGGAGTGTGGGTATGGAGGTCACCCCGATCCTGACCACCATGAAGCGGACGGGATTGGTTAGGGCCGGCGTGTGAGGCGGGGTGGTTGTGTCGGATTCCCTGCCCTTCCTCCACGCCACCTCGCTCTTCCCGCGTCGCCGTCAGCCAGTCATGCTCGTTGCACCCCCAACGCGACACGCTCCTACTTGCTGCCAGTGCGGCGGCGGCAGCGCGTCAACGGACGCCGCTAAGGGCCCGCACCATCTCGTACAGCTTGGCTGTCAACGCTTGGGGATTGGCGGGCGCGGCGTACACCCAGTTGCCGCCGGCCCCGTTCGTGGCCTCCTGCGTCATCCACCGGCCCTCCGCTGAGCGGCCAGGGGCAACGTCGATGACGCTCAGGTTGTGCGTGGCCCGCACCCGCCGGCCGAGGCCATCGCGCACCGCCACATAGAGCTGGCTGGTTGCGGTACGGGGCTCGTTCATCAACGTGTTGAACAGCTTCACGTCGGTAGACGGCCCCGTCTGCGAGCCGAATCCCGCAAACCCCTCGTCGCTGTCCTGGGCTGGTCGCGCCCCGCTCAGATCGGTCTCCGGCACGTTCAGCGACCGCCCGTGCGCCGGTGGAACGGCGGGCAGCTGCGCCACGACCGCCTCAGCGAGGCTGTCCGGCCGCGCGGCGTACAGCGTCACGGTCTCGTCATGCCGGATGATCAGCACCGCTTCCGAGCCGGACGCCACCGCGAGCACACCGGTCATGTCTGGGCCGGTGGAGATCCAGCCGTAGAACTCCACCGCCGGCCGCGCGATCGCGCCCATCGTCGCCCGGAAGCCGGCGTCAACACCACGACCGTCGGCCAGGCCACGATTGGCGAGCTCGGCCAGCACCTTCCGGTCGACCTCACGGCGGGTGTCGTCGTCCATCCACAGCGCGGTGACGGCCAGCACCGTGTGCGGGCGGTCGATGCCTTCCCAGCGCAGCACTGTGGTCAGCACGTCAGCGGGTAGCTCGACGCGATCGCGCAGCACGCAGTTCCCCCAGCGGTCTCGTGTGTCAGTCCATGCCGATGACCGGCGGCACCGTGCGCGGCAACTCGCCGACGATGTCATCGGAGTAGTCGTCTTCCAGGTAGGCCGCCGTCTTGTGCTCGGTGTCCTCTTCCTTCTTGCCGCCGCGCCCGCCCGCGCCCATGCCGCCGGCTCCGGCTGCACCGGCCGCACCGGGACGGCCCACAACGGACGCTGCACCCGGACCGCTCTCGCCGGCTACGCCACCGGCACCGGCGCGGTTGCCTGCTCCCTGGGCGCTACCGCCCCCCGCTGAGCCCGAGCCGCTGAAACCGCGGGCTGTGCCGCTGCCACCGCCGGCCGAGCTGCCGCCATACCCGCCGCCACCGAAACCGCCACCCAACGCGCCACCCCCGAACGCCGCGGCATCCGCACTTCCGCCGGGGCCGAACGGGGACTGCGAGCCATAGCCGGGCTGCCCGTACCCGGGGTTGCCGTAGCCGGGGCCTTGGCCCGGTGCTCCGCTGCCTGGCCACCCTTGGGTGCCGGTCGAGGACCCGGGGCCGCTGTATCCGCCGCCGACCGGTCCGCCGCCGGGTTGGCCTCCGGAGTTGGCCCCGCCGTAATTCGGCGTGTTAGGGCCGCTGGAACCGCCAACACCGGAGTAGGTGCCGTATTGTGTGTATCCGCCGCTGTGACCGGGGCCGTATCCACCCGTTCCGGGGCCCGGCCCGGGGTTCGGCGGAGCGCTCGGAGTCTGCGTGATCTGCACGTTCGTCGGCGTGCTGCTGTTTGACACGTCGCCGTAGGTGGTCGGCATGTTGTCGTGGTTGTAGTTGCTCGCCGACGTGTAGCTGTTGTAGACCGCGATGTTCTTGCTCTGCGCGTCGTTCCACTGGTTGATCTTGTCGTCAAGATCTGTGTGCCACGGTGTCATGACGTTGAGAAGGTTGTTGCTCGGCTTTGCCGGGACAGGCACCAACGAGTGGGTGGCGTCATGGAACGACCCGCTCTGCCTGGATGAGATGTTCTGCGCGTGCCCCAGGTCGTCCTGCGATTTCTGCAACACGGCCTGCAAGGGCGTGATGTTGTCCTGCGCGTACTGCGCGGCGTCACCCTTCCAGGCGTCCATCAGCTTGGACAGGACACCGCCAACGTGGCCTTCGATCTCCGCGTGGATTCCTTGAACCTGAGTGGCGGCGCTGGAAGCGGCGTCCAGCGTGGGGGTCCCGTTGGCAGCGGCACCCTTCATTTTGTCCACGATCTGTTCGGCACTCAATCCGCCTGATGTCGCGTCATCGTCAAGAAAGGCCATCACGAACCTCCCCGCAAGGTCGTCATCACCAAATCAGCGATCTTCTCCGCCACCGGGCACGGGTCGCTCCTGCTCGGAGCCGTGGTCGCCGACGTCAAGGCGACTGAGTAGTCCAGAGTGTCGGACACCCCGACCGCGACGCCACAGGTCCCGCTACTGCGGTCGTCAACCGGCGAGTACAGAACGGCGGGATATCCCTGAATGTCGGCGATTGGCGTGAAATATCCGCCGTCGTTCAGCGAGTCCTTCTGAGCGTAGAGCGTGCTCAAACCCTTAGTGTTAGAGGTGACGAACTGGACGGTGAAGCCCGTCCCACCGTCGTTTTGGGTCCAGCGGCAACCTGGACCGAGAGCGGTGGCGACATCAGCGGTACTAGCTTGTGCGTTAATCCCAACGGATTGCACTTGAGCGGAAGTGAGAGTACTGCACGGGGCGGCCTGGAATTTCATGGTATCCAAGGGGGTCTTCACCTTTGGGGCACCGGAACTAGCCGCCGAATCACTATCCGTTGTGGTTGTCGTGCCGGTCGGGGTCGGCGAGGGAGTTGGCGAACATCCACTTGCCAGCGCGGCAACCGCGGTGGTACCGAGAACGACTGCCACAATACGGTTTCGCACTACATGTTCCCTTGGATTTTGTTGATCGAGCCGGCCGCGTGCTGTTCCTGGGCGAGATAGTCGTCCCGAGCCTTGGTCAAGCTGTCACGAAGACCTTCGAAATGAACTCTCAACTCGTCGTTATGCTTCATGTACGACTTGCCGCTGTTGTTGACTCCGTCTGCCGCGTGATGGCTTGACGGCTCATCGCCCATAGGTAGGACCTGGACCATGGGCAGTGCAGCTGAACGGGCAGCTGCGATCTTGTTCAAGATGGTGTTGATGTCGGTGAGGACGCTGTTGAATCCGGCTTCGTCGAATTCGTAGTGTCCGCTCGCCCCGGCCGGTGCCGCCTGCGGCGCTCCACCAGGCGTCAGGATGGTGTTCATGATCCCAGGCACCCCGTCGCCGGTGGTGGGCGTGACGGGGGTACCGGGCAACGGCAACGGGGGCAACGCCCCTTGGCTGTTGGCGTTCTGCCCCATGCTCCCTACCCCCAAGGTCGTCGCGGTCACCATCGTTCGACGGACTTCGACTCACCGTGGTTCCCCGGTTTGTCACAGTCTGGCGCTCGATCGTAGCGCTGCGCAGTCCCCAGCCGGGTGGGGTTGCGAACACGAACCACCCGACCAGTCCATGCCGCTACAAGCGGGCGGTCACCTGGTCGGGTAGATACGCGACATCCGTCACACAGACGGTCGACGGCCCGCGATGGCCTCCAAGTTCTCCAGCAACATGCCCAGCTCAACACCGGAAAACGTGAGCACCTCGCCCGAGGCCGTGGTCAGCACCACCTTGCCGTCCACCACGGCCATGGCCAGCTGCACACGGTTGCCGGCCGCGTCCGCGTAGAAGCACCAAAAGGGGCTGAACATCGCCATGTTCGGGGCGCTTGGCGTCTCGGCGGCCTGGCGCTCGTCATGGGAGGGGGTGTCGCTCGACATGATGCTCCACTTCATCGACAACAAGACGCTCGTGAGTAAGACGCACGAGCGCGGTCAGAAGATCCTTAGCGGTCACGCACCATCCGCTGATGGCATCCACAGGACCGGTACGGACGCCACTGGTCAGGCAACACAGGACGGCTTCACAGCGGTGCACGGTCACTGCATGGTGTGATGTCCGCGCCGGGTGCGGTGAGCGGGGCACCCGGCTGTCCCTGGCGCGGCAACCGCGCCAGGGCGAACAGCAACCCGGCCACAGTGCGATGGCGAGGTCCAGCGGGTTCACGCGTCGTCCCCCCGGACGGACCCGGCGGAGGTGATGGCCGGGGTCGGGGCACGGAATGCGCGGTCACGACGGGAAGCTACCTCCAGTTCGTGGGGGACTAGAGCTAACGGCGCTTCGAGGGGGACTGGGGGCGGGGGAAGACGCCGGCGGACGGGGACTCGGAGACCAGTTTCAGGGGCTGGGCAACGGAAAGGCCGGTGACGGGGTGGGCAAGGGCGGCGGAGATCCACTCGATGGTGGGGCCGTCCTGCCAGCGGAGCTCGCCGGCGACAACTCGGGGCGGTAGCGGGAAAAGGCACGAGCGGCGGAGCAGGGCGCTGAGGACGGGGGCCAGCTCCGGCGGCGAAGAAGGGGACGACGACACGGAGAAGTCGTCCATGAGGGCGGTCCAGCGTTCGCCGCCGACACCGGCCAGGACGACGGTGGCCTGACCGAGGGACAAGAAGACGTGCATGCCGATGGGCCGGGAGATGAGGCCGGGGAGACGGGCGTAGAGGGCCTGCACGAGCTCGGCGGCGACATCGGGCATGAGGGACAGGCGGACCTGGTCTGGACGGGGCTGGATCATCCAGAAAACGGGGCGGGGCAAGGTGGAGGCGGCGTCGAAGACGGCGGCCTCGAAGCGTTGTTGAACGGGGTCGAGGGCGTCGGGCAGCACCAGGCGGCGGACGCGGTCGGGGACGGGACCGGGGAGATGGCCCAGCAGGTGCGAGAGCTCCACCGGGGAAAGATCAGCCAGCGCACCGCCGACCTCGGGCTCGACGGCCCACTGCGGCTCGCCGGTGTAGGGCCGGCGAAGACGGGCGACTCTGGACACGAGCGGGGAATGACGGGGCATGGCGCGTCCTCGGGAAGCGGGCCGCCCGGCACGGCGCACGTCCACAGGAGACGCGGTGGGCTATGAGCCAAAACCCTTCAACGCGATGCGCCACCGGAGCCGGGGATGTGACGCCGCTCGGCACCCGCGTGGTGCCTTGTCACGCACTGTACCGCGCGGCGGCAAGACCCGTCACCAAGGGTCACCCGGCTGCGCCGGCCTGGAAGGCGACGATGGCCAGCTGGGTGCGGTTGTCCAGGCCCAGCTTGGTCATGGCCCGGCTGACGTGCACCTTGACGGTGGCCTCGCTGACCGCCAGGCGCGCGGCGATCTCGGTGTTGCCGGCGCCGGTGGCCACGGCCAGCACGACCTCGCGCTCACGGTCGGTGAGACTGTCCAAACGGGCCTGGGCGGCGGCCTGCCTGGCCACGGCCCCGCCGGAGTAGCGAACGGCCATGCGCCGCAGCGCGGACGGGGCCAGCACGGCATTGCCGGCGGTGACCATCTCCACGCCCCGCACCAGATCCCGGGGCGGAGTGTCCTTGAGCAGGAAGCCGGCCGCCCCGGCGCCGAGCGCCTCGTACACGTACTCGTCGAGATCGAACGTGGTCAGCAGCAGCACCGGCGGCGGGGACGGCAAGGCGCGCAGGCGATGGGTGACCTCCAGACCGTCCACAGTGGGCATCCGGATGTCGGTGACGACCAGGTCGGGCCGGAACTCCCGCACCAGGTCCACGGCGTCGACGCCGTCGTCCCGGTCGGCGACGACCGCGATCCGGCCGGTGCTCTCGAGGATCATCTTGATGCTCAGGCGCACCAGCTCCTCGTCCTCCAACAGCACGACCTTGATCACCGGGGCTCCTTCGGAAACGTGGCGGCCACCTCGAAACCGCCCTGGGGGCGCGGCCCGGCCGACAGGACGCCGCCGGACAGGGCGACCCGCTCACGCATGCCGATCAGACCGAAACCCGACTTCGGAGGCGCGGGCACGGACCGGGGCGGGGCGGCGGTGTTGACCACCCGGACCTCCAGCCGGCCATCGAAGTCCCGCAGGGAAACGGAGATCTCCGCGCCGGGGGCGTGCTTCGCCGTGTTGACAAGGGATTCGTGCAGCAGCCAGTACACGGCCCGAGCAGTGGAGCCGGGCACCTCGGGCAGCGAAGCCGGCAGCTCGGCCCGTACGTGCTGCCCGGCGGCGGTGGCCTCGTCGATCAGGGCGCGCGCGGCGGCCAGGGTGGGCTGGGGATGCTTGGGGGCGTCGATGTCACCGTCCTCACGACGAAGCACGCTGAGCATCTCCCGCAACTCCTCCATGGCAGCGGCGCCGTTCTGGCGCACGCCCTCGGCGAAATCGGCCAGTTCCCGGTTGGACGACAGGGAAACCGCCCCGGCCTGCACGGTGAGCAGGCTGACCCGGTGGGCCACGACGTCGTGCAGTTCCCGGGCGATCCGGGCCCGCTCGTCGGCGACGGCCTTGGCCGCCAACAGATCCCGCTGCCGCTCGGCCTGGCTGGCCCGGTCCCGCAGGCTGATGATCAGCTGCCGGCGCTGCCAGACCCACAGCCCGATCAGCAGCGGGAAGCCGATCAGCACGGTCTCCAGCAGGAAGCTCAGGAAGAAGTCGTTGACGTCCAGTGTGGACCGGAACCGCAGCTGGAAGCCGGGCCACCACGGCACCAGCATCACCACCAGCGCCCAGGCGGCGACCAGCCAGGTGTCCCGGGTGTTGCCGCGCCTGGCCCCGAGCGTGTAGACGGCGAACAGCAGCGGGGTGAACACGCCGTCGAGGATCATGAGCAGCGAGGTGGCCAGCACCACCGAGCGGGGGAACAGGCTGCGCACGGCCAGCGGCAGCGAGCCGGCCACGGCGACCGCGATCGCCACCGGCCCGTAGTACAGCAGTCCGAAGGAACTGGTGAACGCCTCCTGGACCGACAGCCACGCGACAAGGGCGGCGATCACCGTGTCTCGGGCGATAACGCCGTACCGGCTGTCCACCCAGGACAGAAGCTTCCTCACCCGACAGACCCTAGGCGTCGCGACGGCTCAGCGTCACCCAGCTCGCGGCCAGGAACGCCGCGGCCAGCACGAGCAGCGTCACCGGCGCGGACCACTGCGCGGTGGTGATCAGCCGGGCGGCCGAGGAGAACGGGATCAGCGCCGCGTCGACCTTGCCCAGCGTCATCAGCGTCTCGACGATCGTCGGGAAGCCGATCATGGCGACCAGGGCGACCACCGAGTTGCGGCTGACGGCGGCGACGCCGAGCCCGAGCAGGCAGCTGAGCACGGCGAACACGATCGCGCCGAGCAAGGCCTGGCCGATGGCGGCGCCGTCGGTGAACAGGGCGCCGGCGACGGCCTCGGCCAGCAGCGTGGCGGCCACCAGGGCAGCTCCGGAGACGGCCCCGAACAACGCCGTCACGACCGCCTTGGCACCGAGGATCCGGGCCGGCGTGCGCAGCGTGAGCGTGGTGGTGACGATCGTTCGGAACCGGTACTCGTGGCCGAACGCCCCCACCCCGACGGCGACCGCCGGCAGCACGGCCAGCACCAGGAACACACCGATGAAGGCGTTGTCGAACCGGGTCCGCAGCGGCATGTCCCGGTGCGTGGCCCAGATCAGGGCGAACAGGAACTGGATCACCGGCCCGGTCGCGAACAGCACCCATGTGCTGCGCAGCGAGCGGAGTCGGAAGGACTCGTAGCGAATGGCGTCGAGCATCGGATCAGGCCCTTCCACGGTACTGCGCGGCGCCGGCGGTGGCGGTGAAGAACGCGTCTTCGAGGCTGCTGTGGCGAACGGTCAGCTCCCGCAGCACGATCCCGGCGCGCATGGCGATGGTGGCGATGGCGTCGGTGTCGTGCGTGGCGACGACCAGCGCGCCGTCGGGGTGCGGTGTGACGGCGAACCCGGCGCGGCCCAACAGGTCGGCCAGCATGCCGGGGTCGGCCGGGCGGACCAGCACCTCGGGCCGGGAGTTGCGGGCGACGAAGGCGTCGGTCGACTCGGCGGCGACCAGCCGGCCCTGCCCGATCACGACCAGGGCGTCGGCCAGCACGGCCATCTCGTTGAGCAGGTGCGAGGACACGAACACGGTTCGGCCCTCGGCCGCCAGCGCCTTGAGCAGGTCACGCAGCCAGCGCACGCCCTCGGGGTCGAGGCCGTTGGCCGGCTCGTCCAACATCAGCGCCTGCGGATCGCCCAGCAGCGCGCCGGCCAGACCGAGCCGCTGCGACATGCCGAGGCTGAAGCCGCCGGCCCGCCGGTCGGCCACGTCCAGCAGGCCGACACGGTCCAGCGCCTGGTCCACGCGTGAAGCGGGCAGCCCGGCGCCGGCGGCGATCATGCGCAGGTGGGCGCGGGCGGTGCGGCCCGGGTGCACGGCGCGGGCGTCCAGCAGCACGCCGACAGCGCGGGCCGGGTGGGCCAGCTCGCCGTAGCCGCGGCCGTCGAACTCGGTGCGGCCGGCCCCGCGGTCCAGGCCCAGCATCAGCCGCATGGTGGTGGACTTGCCGGCCCCGTTCGGACCGAGAAACCCGGTCACCACCCCGGGATGCACGGTGAACGACAGGCCGTCCACCGCCGTCACCGCTCCATAGCGCTTGGTCAGTCCCCGCGCGACGATCATCGCTCACACCTTCCCGGTCAGCCTCGGCTGCGTCGGGGTCAAAGATCGCTCCGGGCGGGCTGCGGCGTCGTCACCACGAGGTCGGAGTTCCCCGTACGACAAAAGATGTAGCCGTTACGATGACGGCAATGGCTGCCTCACCCGATCGGCCCCCGCTGCGGCGGGACGCGGAGCTCAACCGTCGCCGGCTCATCGCGGCGGCGCACGAGGTGTTCCGGGAGCGCGGCCTGAGCGCCACCCTCGACGACGTGGCCCGGCACGCCGGGGTCGGCGTGGGCACGGCGTACCGCCGCTTCGCCAACAAGGAGGAGCTGGTCGACGCCCTGTTCGAGGACATGGTCGACCAGGTGGAGGCGATCACCCTCGACGGGCTGGCCGATCCGGATCCCTGGCGGGGCATCGTGTCCAGCCTGGAGCGGCTGTGCGAGGTGCAGGCGTTCGACCGGGGCCTGCGCGAGGTGATGCTGGGCGCCGGGCGGGCGACCCAGCGGCAGGCCCAGATGCGCGACCGGGTGAAGCCCTCGGTGGACCGGCTGGTGGCCCGGGCCCAGCGGCACGGGGTGCTGCGGGCCGACCTGATCCCGCTGGACCTGCCGATGGTCCAGGTCATGGTGGCGGCGGTGACCGAGCAGACCGGCGATCCCCAACTGTGGCGGCGCTACCTGCACCTGCTGCTGGACGGCCTGCGGGCCGAGGCGGCCACACCGCTTCCCCAGGTGATTCCACCCGAGCTCTGAGCAAGATGTGGATAAAGGCTATCCGCTTACCGGTTACGGTTGACCGGCACACGGAAATGCCAGCTCCATTGATGTTTCGGAGGTCACAAGTGGTCGATTCGACGAGGACGGTCGCCGCGCTCGCGGCCGCGACCCTCCTGCTCGCCGCGGGCGCCGGCCAAGCGGCCGGAGCGACGCCGACACCGGCCGCGGCCTGCCCGTCGTCGGTGATCCCGATGCCGCCGGGCATGGGCCTGACGCTGGCCACGACGATCAAGCCGGTCAACACCGCCAACAGCACCGTGCTCAACCCGAGCGAGCCACAGATCCAGTGCGGAACGAAGCCGCTGACCACTCACAACGACGTCGTCTACACCTCGGGCACGGCCCAGCTGAAGCTGGACATCGTGGCCCCGGCCACGCCCGGACCCAAGCCGCTGGTCGTCTACCTGCCCGGCGGCGGCTTCATCACCGCGGACCGCACCCAGACCCTCGGCAAGCGCACGTACATCGCCGAGCAGGGCTTCGTGGTGGCCAGCGTGCAGTACCGGGCGGCGGCCGACGGGGCCGTCTACACCGACGCCCTACAGGACGTGAAGGCGGCGCTTGCCTTTCTGCGCCTGCACGCCCCGGAGTACGGCATCGACCCCGGCCGGATCGCCCTGTGGGGCCAGTCCGCGGGCGGCTACATGGCCGCGATGGCCGGACTGGACGGCAACGGGGTGCGGGGAGTGATCGACGCGTTCGGACCGTCCGATCTGTCCGCGGTCGGCGCGGACTACGACGACACCGCCAAGGCCGCGGATGTCGCCCCGGGCAACAACTACGCACGGTGGGTGTACGGGCCGGGGACCACGAAGTCGACCGCCGACTACACGCCCGAGGTCGCCGCGGCCGACCCCAGCACCCACGTGACCCCGCTGTCGCCGCCGTTCCTCCTCCTGCACGGCACCGCCGACCAGCTGATCTCCCCCAGCCAGACCCTGCTGCTGGCCAATGCCCTCAAGGCCAAGGGCGTGCCGTTCACGCGCTACCTGGTGCAGGGCGGCAATCACGGCGACTTCGCGTTCACCGACAACGACCCGGCGGTCGCCCTCTGGACCTCGGTGACCGTGATGTCGAAGATCGTCGACTTCCTGAGGCAGCGCCTGCGCTGATGTGATCCAGGCCCAGAAGTGGAGAACACCTCTCCACTTGGTGCTAGCGTGGCCAATAAGCGGAGAAGACTTCTCCGCTTATTGGGAGGTCACGATGATCAAGTCAACGAAGGCGGCCGCGGTCGTCGCCGCCGCGGCACTGCTGCTCACCGCCTGCTCCAGCAGCACGACCGGCGCATCGTCGACCACAACAACGACGACCTCGGCGGCGGGCAAGGACTGCCCGACCACGACGCTCACCGGCACGCCACCCGAAGGTCAGCAAGGTCAACAGGGCCAGCAGGGCAGTCTCGGGGCGGCCACCTCGATCAAGCCGGCCGACACCGCCAACAGCACCGTGCTCGACCCGACCGGACCGCAGATCCAGTGCGGCAAGGTCGAGCTCACCAGCCACAAGGACGTCGTCTACGCCACACCGACCACCGCCGGCAAGCAGGTCGAGCTGAAGATGGACATCCAGGCCCCCGCGACCGGCGGCGCGAAGCCGCTGGTGATCTACCTGCCCGGCGGCGGCTTCATGAACGTGAGCCTCGACGACAACATCGGCCAGCGCACCTACGTCGCCGAGCAGGGCTATGTCGTGGTGGCCATCGAGTACAGAACCGAGTCCGACGGGGCGATCTACAGCGACGCCGTGCAGGACGTGAAGTCGGCCATCGCCTTCTTGCGCCAGCACGCCACCGAGTACGGCATCGATCCCACCAAGATCGCCGTTTGGGGCCAGTCCTCCGGCGGCTACATGGCCGCGATGACCGGGGTCAGCGACAGCGGGGTGCAGGCGGTGATCGACCAGTTCGGGCCGTCCAACCTGTCCAAGACCGGCGACGACTTCGATGATGCCGCCAAGGCCGCCAATGTGGCCGCCGGCAACAACTTGGCGAAGTGGGTCTACGGGCCGGACACCACGAAGTCGACCGCCGAGTACACGCCCGAGGTGGCCGCCGCCGATCCCAGCACCCACGTGACCTCGTCGACGCCGCCGTTCCTGCTGCTGCACGGCACCGCCGACGCGCTGGTGTCCCCCAGCCAGACCCTGTTGGTGGCCGACGCCCTCAAGGCCAAGGGCGTGCCGTTCACGCGCTACCTGGTGCAGGGGGCCAATCACGGCGACCTGTCGTTCGTCAGCGACAGCGGAGCGACGAAGTACTGGACCACCGTGACCGTGGTCTCGAAGATCACGGACTTCCTCAAGCAGCGACTGGGCTGAGAGCAAACCTGCGGATGCCCCAGGGCTTTGGGGCATCCGCAGGCGGCACAGCGGCCGTCCCCACCGGCGAACGCCGGCCCTCCGCGGGGAATGGCCGCCGCGCGTCAGAAGCGCGGAGATCAGAAGTACGTGATGTCCCAGTGGTTGCCCTCGTCGCAGTAGAGGTTGCCGGCCGCGGACTGCCACTGCGGGTAGCCGTCGCCGCGCAGCCCGATGTAGCTGAAGCTGTTGTGCACGTAGCCGTCGATGCAGCTGTTGTGCGAGATGTCCACCTTGTAGCCGTTGTAGTGGCTGTAGGTGCCGGCCGCGTGGCCGACCTCGGTGCCGCCGGTGATGTTGATGGCGCAGCCGCTGGCGTGCTTGAGCGTGACCACGCCGGTGACCGTGCTGGCGTTGATCTGGTCGAACGAGGTGCAGTGCGAGTTGGTTCGGGTGGTGCAGTTGCCGCTGGAGGACCAGGTGACGCCGGCCGCGCTGAGCTGGGCGGCGGCCTGGGACTGGGTCAGCTTGGTCACGGCCGGGGCGGCGGCGGCGACACCGGCGCCGGCCAGCAGGGATCCGGCCACGGCCGCGGCGACCAACAGGGCTCTCATCAAGACACTCCTCGGGTGCGTGCAGGGGAGCGCCAGTGAAACCACCCCCGTTAAATGCTCGCTAAACGCGAACCCCCGCGAGTCCCGCCCACCGGCATACCGAACTGATGAAACGGTTTCAGCAGTTCGGCATGCCGCACAGTGTTGAATCAGCGGGGTGAACTCGCGGGGGTGGTCAGGGCACGGAGGGTGTGGCGGGCTTCGGACTGCCAGAAGGTGAAGCCGAGGGCGGTGAACAGGCGCAGGGATTCGCGGACGGCACGGCGGCCGGCGACGGGATCCCCGGCGCGGTGGCGGAGTTGTCCCAGGCCCAGCAAGGCATAGGCGCGGCCGCGGCGGTCGTCGATGCCCTCGAACGCCTTGAGGCTGGCGGTGAGCAGGTCGGTCGCGCGGTCGTCCTGGCCCCGCCGCCGGTGCCACTCCCCCAGCGACCGCAAGGCGTAGGCGGTCGCGTGGTCCCGCCCGGACTCCTCGAACATCGCCAAGGCCCGCGCCAGCTGGTCCTGCTCGTCGGACAGCTCCCCCAGGCTGCGCCGCACATGCGCCTCCCAGTGCCGGTCGGCCAACCGCACGCAGTCGGCCAGCGCCGCCTCCAGCAGCGCGCCGGCCCGGTCGTGATCACCGTTGCGCCGCAACACATCGGCCAGCTGCTTGCCGGCGTGGGCCTGCCTGCGGCGGTCGCCGAGCCCTTGGGCCAGGCGGAGGCTGTCCTCGAAGCAGCGGGTGGCGGCCCGCGCTTGGCCGCGGTCGGCGAGCAGAGCGCCGAGCTGGCGCAGCACATCGGCCTGCCCGATCTGGTCGTCGACCCGGCGCAGCATGGTCAGGCCGTCCTCCAGGGCGACCTGGGCCAGCTCGATGTCGCCGCGTTCGACGTCGATGTCGGCCCGGGCGGCCAGGGCCCGGCCGAGGCCGGAGTGGTCGTCAAGGCCGGTGAAGATGCGGCACGCGATGTCGTAGTAGACGCGGGCCCGGGTGGCGCGGCCGTAGGTCTCCCAGTGCAGGTCGCCGAGCCGGCACAGGCTGACGGCCTCGGCGCGGCGATTTCCGGTGCGCCGGGCCGAAAGCAGGCCGATGACCTCGACGCGCCGGTCGCCGGGGTCGCCGGCGCTGACCTCGGCCAGCCGGCCGGCCAGCGCCCACCGACCGTGCCCGTGGGCCAGCCGCACCAGGCAGCGCAGCATCCCGGCCTCGGCGGCCCGCCAGGCCAGCGGATCCGCCTCGGCCCGCCGCACCACCGCCGGATCGGCGACCTTTTCCGGCGGGGCGAGGGGAAAACGGCCGACCGGCAGCTTGCGGTCGACCCGCACGGCTATGTCCACATAGGACTTGATCAGACGGTCCAGCGCCGCCAGCCGGGTCGGTTCCTCGACCAGCAGCCGTTCGTGACCGAACACGCGGATCAGCTCGTGCGGGCGGTAGCGCAGCTGCCCCAACCCGTCCCGCCCGGTCACCGCCACCAGCTGCGCCTCGACCAGGCCGGCCAGGGCCTGCGCGGCGTCCGCGCCGAGCAGCGCGGTCATGGCCCACTCCGGCAGATCCACCGAAGGGAACCAGCCGAGTAATCGCACCAGCTTGCGCTGCAACGGATCGCAGGCCGAGTAGCCGAGCTCGACGCCGGCCCGCACGTCCAGGTCGCCGACCTTCAGCTCGGCCAGCCGATGCCGCTCGTCGGCCAACCGCTCAGTTAATTCCCGCACCAAGGAAAACCTGGCCGACGCCAGCTTCGCGCCGGCCACCCGCACCGCCAGCGGCAGGCAGCCGCACAGCCGGACCAGCTCCAGCGCGGATTCCGGTTCCGCCGCAACACGTTCCGCGCCGGCGACGGCCGAGAGCAGCGCCACCGCCTCCGGCTCCGTCAACGGGCCGACCTCGGCGACCACCGCGCCCTCCAGCCCGGACAGCCGGCTGCGAGAGGTCACGATCACCGCGCACCCGGCCCCGCCGGGCAGCAGGGGCCGAACCTCGGCCTCACACGAAGCCCCGTCCAGCACAACCAGAATCCGGCGATCGGCGGTGACGCTGCGGAACAGCTGCTGCCGCTCCACCAGGCCGAACGGCGCCTCGCAGCCCAGGGCGGACAGGAACGCCCCCAGCACCTCGGTCGTCTCCACCCCGCCGAGCTGGGCGTACAACTGGCCGTCGGCGAAGTCCGAACGCCGGTCGTGGGCGGCCCGCACCGCCAACGCGGTCTTGCCCGCCCCGGATGGTCCACACAGGACGGTCAACGGGCCGGAGGGAACGGCGAAGCGTCCGACAAAATCGGCGACCACCGGCGGCAGCTGGGCAATCCGGGCCGCCGCCCGCGGCAGCTCCCACGACGAGGGATCCGTGACCAAGCGCCGCAACACCGGCCCGGGATCGGCCTCGACGAAGGCCGCGACCCGGTCGAACACCTCCGCCGCCTCAGCCGCCCGCCCGGCCATGTGCAGCGCCACCATCAACGAGCCGGCCAGCACCTCCTGGCCGGGGTCGCGGGCCAGCAGCACGGTCAGCTCGGCGATCACGTCGTGACAGCGCCCGGCGGCCAGGTCGATCCGCACCCGACTGTCCACAGTGGATAATCGCAGCTCCTCCAGCCAGCGGGCGTGCGCGGCCAGCACCGGACCGCAGGCCACGTCCCGCAAAGCGTCCCCGCGCCACCGGCCCAGCGCCGCGCTCAGCAGCTCCCGCGCCGGCGCCAACCGCCCGGCCGCCACCAACTCGCGGCCGCGCCGGGCCTCGGCCACGAACTCCGACTGGTCGAACTCGCAACCGTCAAGCGTCAACAAATAGCCCGACGGCCCGGTGCGGATCGCGTCGGGCGGCAGCACCTTGCGCAGCTTGGACACCGCGACCTGGACGATCACCTTGGCGCTGCGGGGAATGCCCGACGGCCACAGCTCGTCGACGATGGTGCTCAGCGACACCCAGCTGCCGGCGTTGGCCAGCAGCAGGGCCAGAACCGTGCGCTGCTGGGGCGTGCTGGGCGTGACCGGCCGGCCGGTGCGGGTGACCTCAAGTGGTCCGAGGAACCCGTACCGCACGGCCGCACCTGCCTTCAGTGTGTGGCGCTGACCTCGGGCGGAGCGGTCAGCCGGGCCAACAGTACCTGCTCGATGACCGTGACCAGCACGTCTTTGACGGATTCGCGGTCGCGGGCGTCGCAGGCGACCAGCGGGATGGACTCGTCCACGCCCAGCGCCTCGCGCACCTCGTCCAGGTCGAACTCCCGCTGCCCCGGGAAGTGGTTGACCGCCACGATGAACGGGGTGTCCCGGCGCTCGAAGTAGTCCAGCACCGGGTAGCAGTCCTCGATGCGGCCGGTGTCGACCAGGATGACCGCGCCCAGCGCGCCCTCGACCAGGTCGTCCCACATGAACACGAAGCGGTCCTGGCCGGGCGTGCCGAACAGGTACAGGATCAGCGACGAGTCCAGGGTGATGCGGCCGAAGTCCAGCGCCACCGTGGTGGTGTGCTTGTCGGTGAGATTGCTCGGATTGTCCACGCCGACCGACCTCTCGGTCATGTCGGCCTCGGTGACCAGCGGCTCGATCTCCGAGATGGCCCCGATCAGGGTGGTCTTGCCGACGCCGAAGCCGCCGCTGATGACGATCTTCACCGACGTCGGTCCGACGGTCGTTGGCCCGTGTTCAGAGCGCCCGGACAAGGTCCCTGATCCTCTCGATGGTGGAGACGGCGAGTTGGGTCGCCTGGTGCACGGTCACGTGCCCGGCGGCCATCAGGTCGCCGATGACGACCTTGGCCACGCCCAGCGGCACGTGCAGCGTGGCGGCGACCTCGGCGACCGAGCGGGGCTGCTGGCACAGCCGCACCACGGTCAGCAGCTCGAACCGCAGCGGCGCGGTCAGCGCCGCCCGGTTGGCCACGACCAGCGTCTCGATGCGCAGGTCGTCGCGCAGCGGCATGGTCCGGCCGCCGGTGACGATGAACGGCCGGACGAACGACTCCCTGGCCTCGGCCGGCGGCTCGGGCTCGGGCTGCGGCTGGACCGGGGTGTTCGGGGAGAACCAGGACGGGGCCTGGTTCATCTGGATCATCCGGGGGTCCGGCACACGCGGCTGTTCGCTGCTCATCGCCGTAGCGTCTCTCTCAACTCGGAGATCAACGCCGGCGTGAGCAACGCGCCGGCGCGGTCGGCCAACACCGCGATCTCGTATCCCACCAGGCCGATGTCGCACTTGCTGTCGGCGATCACGCCGACACAGCTGCCGTCGTCGATGGCCGAGACCAGCAGGAAGCCCCGCTTCATCTCGATCATGATCAGCTTCAGGCCGTCGAAGTCGTAGTTGCGCGAGGCGCTCTTGGCCAGGCTGGACAAGCCCGACACCAGGGCGGCCAGCCGGTCGGCCGAGGTCCGGTCCAAGCCCTCGGACATGGCGATCAGCAGGCCGTCGGAGGACACCGCCACCGCGTCGCGGACCCCGTCGGTGCCCCGGACGAAGTTGGCCAGCAACCAGTTGAACGTGTGCGGGTCGGCGTGCTGCACCTCGGCGGTCACCGGTGCTCCTCCTGGGTGGTGTTGACTCGTGCTGGCAGCGGTCCGCGCTCACCGCGCTGGTGGCCCGATCTGAAGCTGGACAGCATCGAACGGACCTCGTCGGGCGAGCGCTTCTCGACTGCGGTCGGCGGGCGGCTGGACGCGGCCGGCCGCGACGACGTGGGTTCCTCGGCCCGGCCCCGGTTCCGTTTCACCAGGCCGTTCTTGGTGCGCTGCACCGGCGCGTCGCCGTCGGGCGAGGCCTCCACCGGCGTCGGCTGCGCGGGCACCACCGGGGCCGCGGCGGCGGCGGGCGGCGGCGTGACCGGCGTGCCGGACAGGCGCTCCTGGCGGGTGCGCACCGGCGTCGGCGGCTGCGGCTGGTGCTGCGTCGGCCGCTGGGGTTGAGGCTGTTGTTGCGGCGCCGGACGTTCGGTGAACGTCATCGGCTGCACGCTGTCGGCCCGCAGCGGCGCGATCTCGCCGACGCCGGTCGAGGACAGGGCCGGGGCCTCCGGCTCCGAGCTCGGCCACTTGATCTCGGCCTGCTTGGGCGTCTCCGGCTTGTTCTCGGCCAGGATGTCCACCGGCAGCAGCAGCCGGGCCACGATGCCGCTGACCGGCGACACGGTCAGCTCGACCTCGATGCCCAGGCGCTGGGCCAGCCGGCCGACCACGTAGTGGCCGAGGAAGCGGGTCGGCGCGACGATGAAGTCCTCCTCGCCGCGCAGGCGGGCGTTGGCCTTGGCCAGCTGCTCCTTGGACATGCCGACGCCGTGGTCGACGACCGCGAGCATGTAGCCGGTGGCGACGCGCCGGCCGTAGATCTCGACCTCGAGGTCCGGCGGCGAGAAGGCCAGGCCGTTCTCGATCAGCTCGGCCAGCATGTGGGCCAGCTCGCTGACCACCGCGCCGGCGATCAGCGCCTCGTCCACCCGGCGCAGCACCACCCGGCGGTAGTCCTCGACCTCGGACAGGCCGGCCCTGATCACGTCGGACAGCGACAGCGGCTCGGCCCAGCGCCGCGGGCTGGTCTCACCGACCAGCACCAGCAGGCTCTCGGCGTTGCGGCGCATGCGGGTGGCCAGGTGGTCCAGCTCGAACAGGTTGCCCAGCGCCGACGGGTCGAGCTCCTCCTGCTCGAACTCGCTGATGAAGTTGAGCTGGCGGCGCACCAGGTTCTGGTTGCGGCGGCCCAGGTTGGCCAGCGACTCCGTGGTGTTGCGGCGGACCAGCGCCTGCTCGGAGGCCAGCTCGAAGGCGGTGGTCTGGACCCGGTCCAGGGCCTGGGCCACCGAGGCGATCTCGGCGCCGGCCTTGCGCGGCGTCTGCACCGGCTGCGGCGGCTCCGGCTCGATCTCGCCCGGCTGGTGCCAGGCGGCGACCGAGGCCGGCAGGCGGCGGCGGGCCACGTCGTCGGCCTCGACGGCCAGCGCGGCCAGCGGGCGGACGATGGAGCGGATACTGCTGATCACCAGCACGATCTCGGCCGCCACCGCGAGCAGGGCCAGCCCGAGGAAGACGGCCAGCGTGGTGCTGGCCTGGCCCTGGAGGTCCTGGGCCCGGGTGGTCAGGTCACCGCCGACCTTCTGCTGCACCGCCCGCTCGGCGTCGATGACCGCGGTCATCCACGACCACCACTGCACCGGGTCGGTCTGGGTCTCGATCGGACCGCGGGTGGAGGCGATGGCGACGGCCTCGGAGGCGGCGGCCTTGGTGGCGTTGTCGGAACGCAGCGCCTCGTCCAGCGCCGCCTGCTGCGGCTGCGTGGCGTAGCGGGCGTACTCGGTCAGGCCGGCCTGCTTGCTGGCCCGGATCTCGGTGAAGTGGATGTACTCGCCGGCGCCGAACTTGTTGGCCGCGAACACACCGTTGAGGAAGCCTCGCTCCTGGCCGGTGTACTCCTTGGCGTCGGCCAGCGCGTACAGCGCCTGCAGGCCGCGGCGCAGCTGCGGGTCCTGGGCCTGGTCCAGCCCGAGCTGGAGGCCGTTGAGGGCGGCGATGCCCTCCGTGTAGTAGTTGAACGTCGCGCCGCGGTCGGCGCGGCCGGCGTCGACGCTCTCACGCGTGGAGGTCAGGCCGGACAAGTGAGACAACGCGTCGCGCACCTGGGTCACGCCGGGCGCGGAATCGTCGGCCAGGGCCTGGTTCAGCGCGGTCTGCGCCTTGTCGGTGGCGGTGCGCTGGGTCAGCACCGTCTTCTGGAACCGGGTCTCACCGCCGAGCATGCCATTGGTCAGACCGCGCTCGCGCTGAACCTCGTGCACGAAGTCCTGGACCTTCAGCGCCAGCGACACCGAGCTCACAGTGTCGCCGGCGGCCAGGTAGGAGCTCACCTGGCCGGCGATGGTCACGCCGAGCAGCGCCAGCACCAGGACCAGGGAGAACACCAGGATGCGGGCCAGCCGGCCCCGAATGGTGCCGGGTCTGACCAGTGTCGCCAGCCCGCCGGATGCCGGGCCATCGACCTCGCCGATGGCCGGCCGGTGCCGTGCGCTCACCACGTGCTCCTGTCCTTGAAACGCGCATGCAGGAACTTGAAACGCACCCACAACGCCGCGAATGCGCCATCCAGCCCCAGTAGCAGGGAAGCTTTCACATCGTCACAAGGACTGTCAATACCGCGAACGGCGTAGCCGCATCACATAGTCACACACGTAATGTCAAATGGCGGATGGACGACACCGCCAACTGGCATCTAAATCACAAAAACTCGGCTAACACTACTGTCGGTGAACGTTTTCACCGACCGTCTCACCGCCACTTTTCGGGCGCTGTGCGGTCGTGCTAGCTTGCCTCCCGGTGATTGCGCCGCGGGGAGCGCACCGGTCCAAATCTCGCGCTGAGAGGACGTCGGAACAGGCCTTTTACGCCTGATTCACGGCGTCGGGAGCACGCCGTTGAGAGGCTCCGTGCCGCCGAAGCCTCGCGATCCCGTGGAGGTCCAACCATGTCGGTCGGCGCACGAGTCGAGGTCGACACCCACTGCCCGTACTGCGCGCTGCAGTGCGGCATGGTCGTCCGCGACGAGCCGGCCGAGACGACGGTCGCGCCCCGCGAGTTCCCCACCAACCGGGGCGGGCTCTGCCAGAAGGGCTGGACGGCGGCCACGCTGCTGACCACTCCCGGCCGGCTGACCACGCCGCTGCTGCGCGAGCACCGCGGCGCCCCGCTGCGACCGGTCGGCTGGACCGAGGCCCTGGACTACGTGGCCCTGCGCCTGCGCGAACTGCGCGAACGGCACGGCGCCGACGCGGTCGGCGTGTTCGGCGGCGGCGGGCTCACCAATGAGAAGGCCTACCAGCTCGGCAAGTTCGCCCGCCTGGCGCTGGGCACCTCGAAGATCGACTACAACGGCCGGTTCTGCATGTCCTCGGCCGCCGCCGCCGGCATCGCAGTCTTCGGGACCGACCGCGGAATGCCGTTCCCCGTCGCCGATCTGGCCGAGGCGGACGCGATTGTGCTGGTGGGAGCCAATGTCGCCGAGACCATGCCGCCGTTCATGCGGCACCTGCGGCCGGCCGCCGACAAGGGCGGGCTGATCGTCGTCGACCCGCGGCGCACGGCCACCGCCGAGGCCGCGTCCCTGCACCTCGCGCCCGCCCCGGGCACCGATCTCGCGCTGGCGCTGGGCATGCTGCACGCGGCGGTGGCCGACGGGCTGCTCGACCACCGCTATATCGCCGAGCGCACAACGGGATTCGACGAGGTGTGGCGGATCGCCGCCGCCTGGTGGCCGGAGCGGGTGGAGCGGATCACCGGTGTGCCGGCCGCCGACCAGCGGGCCGCCGTCGCCCTGCTTGCCCAGGCGCGCAACGCATACGTGCTCACCGCGCGCGGCGCCGAGCAGCACGCCACCGGCGTCGCGACCGTGTCGGCCTGGATCAATCTGGGCCTGGCGCTGGGACTTTGCGGCCGCCTCGGCTCGGGTTACGGCTGCCTGACCGGGCAGGGCAACGGGCAGGGCGGCCGGGAACACGGGCAGAAGGCCGACCAGCTGCCCGGATACCGCAGGATCGACGACCCGGCGGCCCGCGCCCACGTGGCCGGCGTCTGGGGCGTCGACCCGGCCGAACTGCCCGGCCCCGGCCCGTCGGCGTACGAATTGCTCGATTCGCTGGGCGCCGAACAGGGCCCGAAGGCTCTGCTGGTGTTCGGCAGCAATGTCGTGGTGTCCGCGCCCCGGGCCGGACATGTCGGGCGCCGACTCGAATCACTCGAACTACTGGTCACCTCGGACTTCGTGCTGTCCGAAACGGCCGCCGTCGCCGACGTCGTATTCCCGGTCACCCAGTGGGCCGAGGAGGACGGCACGATGACCAACCTGGAAGGCCGGATCCTGCTGCGCGGCAAAGCGGTCACGCCGCCGATCGGGGTACGCGGCGATCTGGACGTGTTGCACGGACTGGCAATCCGATTGGGCCAACCGGCTGACCGATTCCCAACCGATCCGGAAACCGTGTTCGCCGAACTCGGCCGGGCCTCGGCCGGCGGTCCCGCCGACTATTCCGGCGTCAGCTACGAACGGCTGCGGGCCGGCGAGGCGCTGCACTGGCCGGTGCCCGCGGCCGATCATCCCGGCACACCAAGGCTTTTCCTCGACCGATTCGCTCACCCGGACGGCCGTGCCCGCTTCCAGCCGGTGGAGCACACCGGACCGGCCGAACCGCCGGACCCGGAATTCCCTTTGCACGCCACCACGGGCCGCGTGCTGGCGCATTACCAGTCCGGCGCGCAGACCCGGCGGGTGCCGGAGCTGATGGCCGCCAGTCCCGAGGCGTTTGTCGAGGTGCACCCGGATACGGCCAGGCTGGCCGGCGTCCACGATGGACAGTGGGCCGAAGTCGCCTCGCGGCGGGGCAGTGTCCTCGCGCGGGTGCGCTGCGTGACAACCATCAGGCCGGACACGGTTTTCCTGCCGTTCCACTTCCCCGGCGCGCAACGGGCCAATCTGCTCACCAATCCGGCGCTCGACCCGACCAGCCGAATGCCGGAGTTCAAGGTGTGCGCGGTGCGATTGGGGCCGGCATGAGGATCGCCATCATCGGTTACGGCATGGCCGGCGCCCGCCTGGCCGATCACCTGCGCGGATCCGCTGTGTCGATCACGGTGATCGGCGCGGAGCGGCATCCGGCGTACAACCGCGTCCTGCTGTCGAACGTGGTGGCCGGGGCGATGGAGCCGGACACCGTGCTGCTGCACTCGCCCGACTGGGCCCGGGACAACGGGATCGACCTCCGGCTGGGCGTGGCCGCGACAGCCGTCCACCCATCCGACCATCGGATCGATCTCACCGATGGGTCCACTGTGGACTATGACGCGCTGGTGCTGGCCACCGGCAGCAGCCCGTGGATCCCGCCCGCCGATGGCCTGATCGTCGACGGCGAACCGGCCCCGGGCGTGGTCGCCTTCCGCAATCTCGACGACTGCCGGCGGCTCGTGGAGTTGGCCACCCGGGGCACGCCGGTCGCGGTGCTCGGCGGCGGGCTGCTCGGCCTGGAGGCCGCCCGCGGCCTGGCCGGCCGCGACTGCGCGGTGACCGTGGTGCATCCCGTCGGCCATGTGATGGAACGCCAACTGGATCCGGCCGGCGGGCACGTGCTGGCCCGGGTGCTTGCGGCCAGGGGCATCGACTTCCGGCTCGGGCAGTCGGCGACGAAGTACTTGCCGGGCAAGGGACTCCAGCTCGACGACGGCACCGTGGTGGCCGCCGAGGTGGTGGTGGTCTCGGCCGGCTCGCGGCCAGAGACCGGCCTAGCCGATGCGGCCGGCATCGCCGTCGACCGCGGCGTCCTCATCGACGATTCATTGCGCACCACCGCGCCCGACGTGTACGCGATCGGCGACTGCGCGCAACACCCCGGCACCGTCGGCGGCCTCGTGCAGCCGGCCTGGGAGCAGGCCTCGGTGCTGGCCCAACTGCTGACCGGTGCGGACCCGCACGCCCGCTACCGGGGAACGCCGGCGGTGACACGGCTCAAGACCCGTGACGTGGACCTGGCCTCGATGGGCGAGGTGCACGTCGAGCCGCACACCACCGACGCCGAAGTGGTCCGGCTGGAAGACCCCAGCCGCGGCCGCTACACCAAGATCGTGCTGCGTGACGACCGGGTCACGGGCGCGATCGTGTTGGGGGCGCCCGATGTGGCCGCCGCCGTCACGCAGCTGCACGACCGGGGCACCCCCGCCCCCGCCGACCGGATGGCGCTGCTGCTGGGCCGCGCCATGCCCGCCGGCGGCGGCGCCCCGGAGGCCGATCCGGCGGGGCTGCCGGCCTCGACGCTGATCTGCCGCTGCAACACCGTCGACAAGGGCCGGCTGGTCGGCGCGTGGCACGCCGGCGCCCGGTCGTTCGATTCCCTGGTCAGCACCACCATGGCCGGCACCGGCTGCGGTGGCTGCCGGGACACCGTGTGCGCGCTGTCCCGCTGGCTGGCCGAGCAGGACCCCCTCACCGAACCCGAGAAGTTGGGCTGCAACGCGACATGACGACCACGACCGAAGCACCTGCCCGCGGCGGACGCACCTGGATTCAGCAGTGGGACCCCGAGGATGAGGGGTTCTGGGCGGCGACCGGCCGCCGTATCGCCAACCGTAACCTGATCTTCTCCATCTTCTCCGAGCACCTGGGCTTCTCGCTCTGGGGCATCTGGAGCGTGGTGGTGCTCTCGCTGCCCGCCGCCGGCTTCAAGTTCAGCGTGGACCAGCTGTTCTGGCTGACCGCGCTGCCGAACCTGATCGGCGCCACGCTGCGGCTGCCCTACACCTTCGCGGTGCCGCGCTTCGGCGGCCGCAACTGGTCGATCATCAGCGCGCTGCTGCTGCTCGTCCCGTGCGCCATGCTGACGGTGGCCGTGACCAGCCACGCGAGTTTCGGCTTCTTCCTGTTCGCGGCGGCGACCGCGGGCCTTGGCGGCGGCAACTTCGCGTCGTCCATGACCAACATCTCCTTCTTCTACCCGGAGAGCCGCAAGGGCTTCGCCCTGGGCCTCAACGCCGCCGGCGGCAACCTCGGCGCCGCGCTGGTGCAGCTGATCATCCCGCTGATCATCGCCGCCACCACCGGCATCGGGCTGGCCGCCGCCGGCCTGTTCTACATGCCGTTCGTGATCGCGGCGGCGGTCTGCTCGGCGCTGTTCATGGACAACCTGGCCACCGCCAAGTCCGACTTCCCGGCCCAGATCTCGGCGGTCAAGCGGTCCCAGACCTGGGTGATGTCCTTCCTCTACATCGGCACCTTCGGCTCGTTCATCGGCTTCTCGGCCGCGCTGCCGCTGCTGATCAAGACTCAGTTCCCGACCGTGCACGGCACCTACTTCGCCTGGCTCGGCGCGCTGGTCGGCTCGCTGTCCCGCCCGGTCGGCGGCTGGCTGTCGGACAAGATCGGCGGCAGCCGGGTCACGCTGTGGAACTTCGTGCTGATGGGCGTGGCCGCGGTGTTCGTCGTGGTGGGCGAGCGGTCCGGCAGCTTCGGCCTGTTCTTCGGCGCGTTCCTGCTGCTGTTCGTGACGGCCGGCCTCGGCAACGGCTCCACGTACCGGATGATCCCGGCCATCTTCGTGGCCCAGGCCAAGCGCGAGACCGCGGAAGGCGCGGACGCCTCGGAGGCCGTGCGCAAGGGCAAGCGGGAGGCGGCGGCGGCGATCGGCATCGTGTCGGCCATCGGCGCGTTCGGCGGGTTCTTCGTGACGCGGATCATTGCCTCTTCCGTCGCCGCGACCAAGGTGGCCGACAACGCCTTCTACGGCTTCATCGTGTTCTACGTGCTGTGCTTCGCCGTCACCTGGTGGTTCTACCAGCGGCGCAGCTTCGCGGTGGCCAAGCTGCCCAGCCTGGCCGTGGCCAACGTCTAAGCCTTCTCACACACAGTTCCCAGCTAACGGTTGTCCGCTCACAGCCTGCACTCAGTCGAGCCCGCTTCACTGAACGCAGGCAACCGACCACGAGCGGATAGGACCAACAAGCATGGCTGTTGCGGCCCCGGAGGCCCCGCCACGCCGATCTGTCGGACTGAAGATCGGCGTGGCGGCCGTCGTGGTGATCGCCGCCGCTGCGCTGCGGATGGCGTTCCTGAACTACGAGACCGGCGACGGGCGGATCTTCCTGTCCTGGTACGACCACATCGCCCAGAACGGCGGGTTCGCGGCGCTGAAGGACATCAGCTTCGCCAACTACAACGTCACCTACCTCTACATCCTGGCCGCGCTGAGCTACCTGCCGGTCACGCCGCTGATCGGCATCAAGATCGTGTCGGCGCTGTTCGACTTCCTGTTGGGCTGGTTCGTCTACCGGATCGTGGCGCTGCGCTACCCGGGCAAGTGGTGGCCGGTGCTGGCCGGGACGATCACCCTGTTCCTGCCGACCGTGGTGGTCAACGCCTCCATGTGGGGCCAGGCCGACGCCATGTACGCGGCCTTCGCCGTCGGCGGCGTGTACTTCATCCTGCGCAAGCGGCCGTGGCTGGCGTGCGCGTTCATCGGCATCGCCTTCGCGTTGAAGCTGCAGACCGTGTTCCTGTTCCCGCTGCTGCTGATTCTGGTGCTGCGCAAGGGTTTGCCGTGGAAGTCGCTGCTGGCCATCCCGCTGGTGTACGTGGTGCTGGACATCCCGGCGCTGATCATCGGCACCAGCGTCTCGCAGCTGGTCTCCGTGTACGTGGCGCAGACCGGGACCTTCGAGCTGCTGACGTTGAACGCCCCCAACGTGTATCAGTACCTCGGCCCGTCGGTGACGTCCTCGGCGCTGCGCATCGCCGGCATCCTGCTGACCGGATTCCTGGTGCTGGCGCTGGTGGTCGCGGTGTGGTGGCGGCGGGTGGAGCTGTCGGCGACGCGGATCATCCTGGCCGCCACGGTCTCGGTGCTGCTGGTGCCGTACTTCCTGCCGGCCATGCATGAGCGGTACTTCTTCCTGGCCGACGCCCTGACCGTGGTGGCGGCGTTCTACCTGCCGCGCAAGCTGTGGGCGCTGCCGGTGCTGGAGCAGTTCGCGTCGTTCTTCGCGTACCTGCCGTTCCTGATCGGTGCCGGCGGCGGCGGGCGTGGCGGCGGCGGTTTCGGTGGCGGAGCCGGGGGCACCGGCGCCCGTCCCACGTTGCCGCCCGGCGGCACCGGTTCTGGCGGCGCCGGCGGCTTTCCCGGTGGTGGCGCCGGCGGCTTCCCCGGTGGCGCCGGTGGTGGTTATGGCGGCGGCGGTTTCGGCGGCGGCACCGGTCGGCCCGGCGGTGGCGGCGGCCTGGGCTCGGGCGGCTTCGGTGGCGGCGGTTTCGGCGGCGGCTCGGTCAACCCGTCGTTCATCGACATGCGGATCCTGGCCACGGCCATGCTCGGCGCCCTGGTGCTGTCGATCTGGGTGGCGGTCAAGGAGTTCCGCAAGCCGGTCCTGACCGACGGCGACGCCGCGCCTCCCGCCCAGGATCCCTTGCCCACCAGTCAGGACGCGGTCGCCACCGACTCGGCCGACCAGCAGCCCGTGCCGGTGGCCCCGGGATCGGCCGATCAGGATTCCGCTTCGACTCCGTGAAACAGCTCGGCCAGGAGTTCGACGCCGTCGACCACCCGTGGGCCCGGCCGGTTGAAGTAGGCCGGTCCGTCCACGATGTACCTTCGGTCGGCGGCGTCGAATCCCTTGAGCCGCTTGAGTTCCTGCTCGGTCTTGGCCGGCGGGAACCCGCAGGGCATCAGCAGCAGCAGGTCCGTGTCCAGCGTGTAGATGCCCGACCCGTGGTGCACCGTCTCCGAGATCTCCCGGCTGTCCATGCGCTCGGTGATCTCGCTGGCCGTCAGCAACGAGACGATCCGCACGGCGGACTCAGCCTTTCTTGTCCGATTTGACGGCCAGCAATTCCGGCGCCGCCTGCCGATAGAACGCCACCCGCCGCTGAACGAAATCAACAAGTTCGTCCGCTTTGTCCAACGGAATCTGCTGACGAGGCTGTCCGCCGCCACCCAGCAGAACCCCCGGCCCAGGATCGGTGTGCGCGGGAATGTTCTTCTGCCGTGAGGTCGCGACCGTCCACTGAATACGGTCCGCCGATGGGATGAACGGCGAAGGCGTGACAGCCAGGTCGCCGAGCGCGTATTGGCCGCGGGCGGTGGCGCTGCTGTTGTACAGCGGGCTTCTTATCGACCAGTGCAGCCTGGTCTTCTCCAGCTCCACCGTCCCCTTGGGCCGTGACCGCAGCTTCCAGACCACGGTGAACGTCGTCTCCGCCAGCTCACGGGGCTTCCCGGCCAGCAGCACCGCAGTCGCCGCCAGCGCGAGGACCACAGCCACGGCGTCCAGGCCGAACCCGACGAGATAGGCGGAGTCGCTGATCGAGCGGGGCTCGTAGACGACGGCGGGGCTGATACCGATGAAAACCTGAACGGTGCAGGTCATCAGGGCCGTCAAGAACCACGTCGTCGGAAAGAGCAGACCCTCGCGTCGTAGCGACCGGTGCAGCACCAGGAACGGGATCCACGCGCCCAGCACCGAGACGAACGCCGTCCACTGAAGGCCACGGGCGGCAGTGTCGCGGACCATCAGGTAGGTCGCGGCGCCGGCCATGACCAACGGGATGACGACGAAGGCGAGAGACAGCAGCACGCCCACGACGGCCCACCGGCGCGCCAGCGCCGCCCGCGCCTGCGGCGAGATCGGGCTCGGCGGCGCGGAAATCCACCACATGGCTGGCTCCTCGGTCGGGGACCGCCCCATCATGCCATCAGGTCACGAAGATTTTTTGGCGGATACGGGAACCGATCGCCGCCCGGCGTGGTCTGATCTGACGGGTTCCAGCTTTTCGACATGAAAGGGGGCTGGGTGGACGCGAACGTCTGGCTGCGCGATTACCAGCAGGACATCCAGAACCGGCTCGCCCGCGCCGAGCAGGTTAAAGAAATGGTCAATTCGGCGACCGGCTCTTCGCGCAGCGCCGACGGCGCGGTCCTGGTGACCGTCGGGCCGACCGGCGCGCTCCAGGACCTCCAGCTGTCGCCCAAGGCCGACAGCCTGAGCTCGACCCAGCTCGCCCAGCTCATCCTGCGCACGGCCCGCGAGGCCCACCGCAAGGTGGCCGAGCAGATGGCGCAGTCGGTCAAGCCGCTGATCGGCGACAGCGAGGCCATGTCCTTCCTGGAGAGCCAGATCCCGCCGGCCGAGGAGCCCCCGGCCGCCGCCCCGGAGCGTCCGACCCGGCCCGCGTGGGACGACGACAACGACGACAACGGCCCGATCCTGAGGTGAGCACCGGTGTCTGACATCGAAGTCGAAGTGTCCGAACTGCACACTCACGCCAAGAACGTGGACGCCATCGCCGACCAGATCGCCAACTGCGCGCGGACCGCGCAGGGCATCGACTTCGGCATTGACACGTTCGGCATCGTCGGCCAGGCCTTCGCCGCCTTCATCAAGCCGAACTCCCAGCAGCAGGCCGCCAATCTGCTGTCCGCTGTGGACGCCGCGCGCGGCGTGAGCAAGAACCTCGACGCCACCGCCGAGCTCTACCACCAGACCGACAGCGACAACGCCGACCTGTTCGGTGGCATCGAAGGGGGCATGTGATGGCGACCGAGACGCTGCCCGACCTCAAGGGCGAGGCGCCGGCCGAGAGCCCCACCTCGGGATTCGACGGCTCGGGCATGATCTCCGACGTCGCCAACACGGCCAAGGACCTCGCCAACGGCGACGCGCTCGGCGTGGCGATGGACGGCGCGGCGTCCGCTTTGGACACTCTGGGCGTCATCGAGGATCCGCTCGGCTCGCTGCTGTCGGCCGGCGTCGGCTGGCTGATCGAGCATCTCGACTTCCTCCGCAAGCCGCTGGACATGTTGGCCGGCAACCCCGGCGAGATCGCTGCCCAGGCCGCCACCTGGACCAACATCGGCGCCGAGATGAAGAAGCTCGGCGAGGACTACCAGAAGTCCATCGACGCCGACATTCCCCAGTGGAAGAGCGGGGCCGGCGAGAACTACCGCACCAAGGGCAAGGAACTGGCCGAGTCCCTGTCCGCCTTCGCCGAGGCCGCCGATGGGGCGGCCGGCGGCATCACCCTCGGCGGCGTGCTGGTCGGCACCGAGCGCGGCATCATCCGGGACCTGATCTCCACCTTCATCGGCAAGCTCATCGAGCGCGCCATCATCGCCCTGGCCAGCTCCTGGTGCACCTTCGGCGCCTCGGTCGCCGCCTTCATCGTCGACGCCGTCGCCGAGGGCAGCATCCTCGCCGGCAAGTGCGCGTCCCGTATCGCCAAGGTCCTCGACCAGTTGGCCCAGCTGATGGGCAAGTTCGGCAAGCTCGGCCACGCCATCGAGTCCCTGGCCCTCAAGCTCAAGGGCTTCGCCAAGGACGCCGGCCAGTTCGCCGGCCGGGTCAAGGCCGGCAAGGACGCCGCGACCGAGTCCGGCCGCCAGTTCGGCAAGGACGCCGAGGCCTTCGTGCGGGCCAAGTCCAGCAAGGACATCGTCGAGTCGGTCGACAAGGGCGAGCCCCTCAAGCAGGTCGTCCCGGACACCATCAAGGACGCGCTCGGCGAGCAGTTCACCACCGGCAGCGAGCACGACAAGTTCCCCTTGGCCCCGGTCGAACTGGGCCGCCAGAGCCACGAAGCCAACGAGCACACCGAAGAGGCCGAGGAACACGCCGAGAAGGCCGTCGAGTTCCCCCGCAAGTCCGGCAGCCTGGCCGAGTGATTCCCTTGGCCCGCGCGGAAAGGCGGCTCGCCGTGGCGAGCCGCCTTCCGTCTCAGAACGGCCAGGCCTCCCGGCCGCCGGCCTCGACCAGCGGCACCATGCCGAAGGCCGCGTCGCTCAGGCCGCCGAACGTGTACCGACTCTCGGTGTGGCCGAACTCGTAACCGGCCAGGTTCCACGTGTAGACCGGCACTTCCCGCGGCACCACCGACGCCGGCAGCGTGTTTCCGTTGTGCTGCTCGTCGGTCACGATGACCACGCGGTCGTGGCCACGATAGAACTGCCGCAGCGCGCCCACCGTGTCCGTGCCGCCGAGGCTGTCGAACCGGTCCCGCACCACCGGCAGCACCGACTCGCTCTCCCGCAGCTCGACCCGGTGCGCCGTGCTGCCGTACTGCACCAGGTCGGCCTTGGCCGCCCGCAACGCGATCGCCGTCCCGAACAGCGCCGCCGCGTCCGCCCTCGTCAGCTCGGACCGCGCGGAAACCTTGCTGTAGAACATCGATCCCGACCGGTCCACCAGCACCAGCGTGCGGCCCGGCAGGCTCGGCACGTGCACCAGGCTGGCGTTGAGCGCCTTCTCCAGGGCCCACGCCCAGCGCAGCGACGGGGCCGCCCGAAACGCCGACAGGAACCGCATCGGCAGCTGCCGGGACCGCGTCACCTGCTCCGGGTCCGCCAGCTCAGCCGCGACCTTCGCCGCCACCTCATCGGGCACACCTGCCTGATCGAAGTTGCGCAGATTTCGAAGCTTTGCCATGTAGCCCATGGTCGGGATCAGCGCCGTCCACACCTCGGCCGTCAGCGGGCCCTGGAGCCAGCCGGCGACCGACTCCCAGGTCATGCCCGCCTGCCGCAGCACCGGCGTCGCGTCACCCTTGAACAGCTCGCGGCGTCGCTGCACCGGCCAGTCCAGCAACTCCTCACGGGCCTTCACCACCGGCAGGCTCGCGGGAATTTCCGCCACGTTTCCGTAACGGCGGTCGAGGGCGTGCGTGAACAGGGCACCCTGGCCGTCTTCCGCCGGCTTGGGGTGCGTCAGGTTCAACACGTCACCCATTCGCACAGCCCGCGTTTCGCTGTCCCACTTCAGCAGGGATCGCTCGTCGTAAAGACGGCGCACGGCGTCACCGATTCCGCGCCGCACCGGCTTCGGAATCGCCCGCCCGTGCTCCTTGAGCCAATAGGCCAGGAATTCCCCCGGCTCATCGGCTCGCTGCAACACTGAATCCACGACCTGGCGGGTCAAGCCCGGCTCGTCACGCGCGTACGCGAATTCCGCCGCCCCGACGATCGCCGCCGAGCGCATGTTCGCCGTGCCGCGCAGCCAGGCCAGCAGGCGCGCCGTCCACTCCGGGTCCGCCACCGTCACCGCCCGCACGAGCTGCGCATACCGGCCATCCCGCTGGTCCGAGGTCTCGTAGAAGGTCGACTCGCCGACCATGTTCGCCACGGCGAGCAGGAACAGCTCCCGCTTGTCGTCGCGCTTCACCGTCGCGCCACCCTCATGGGTCCGCGGCCGCCGCAGAACGTTGAACTTCGCCATTTTCCTACCCCCTCTCGGCGATCACGGACGCGTCCGAGATCAATGTCGGTGACGGTGTGGCCAACTGCTCTACCCACTGAGCTACCGGGTCGCCCCGGGCGGGACTCGAACCCGCGACCTGTCGATTAGAAGTAACCGTCGCCTGCGCACCGGACGCACCCGCGACCCGCACTCCCGAGATCATGGCGTCCCACGGCGTTTGTCTTCTTACTAGGAAGTATCCGTTGGACTTCGCACCGGGAGTGCTCCGCAAGAGTAGATCTCTCCCTGGACTCTCCGCGACGCATTAATCAGGCACCGGCCAGCAGGCTGACTCCCACCACCGCCATCGTCGCCGCCACCAGCCCGTCCAGCACCCGCCACGACGCCGGCTTCGTGAACAGCGAGCTCAGCAGCCGGGCCCCGAACCCGATCGCCGTGAACCACGAGACGCTCGCCAACACCGCCCCCAGCGCAAAATCCCACCGCAGCGCCCCATACCCCGCCGCGATCGACCCCATCAGCAACACCGTGTCCAGGTACACGTGCGGGTTCAGCCACGTCATCGCCAGGCAACTCAACGCCGCCCGCTTCCGCGACCCCGTCGTCACCCCCTCCACCGACATGCTCGACGGCTTCATCGCCCGCCTCGCGGCCAGAAACCCGTAGCACAGCAGGAAAATCCCGCCGACGAGCGCCACCGCCGTCACCGCCGCCGGCCACGCCTGCACCAGCACCCCCACTCCCCCCACGCCCAGGCTGATCAGCACCGCGTCCGACACCCCGCAGATCGCCACCACCGTCAGCACCGCGTCCCGTCGAATGCCCTGGCGCAGCACAAAAGCGTTCTGCGCACCGATCGCCACGATCAGGGACATGCAGGTGCCGAAGCCCGCCGCCAACGCGAGCACCACGTTCGTCATGCCCCGACGCTATGTTTGCGCTGCTCAACAGTCCAGCTAATGATTCTTACGTATCATTACCTCCCGTGATGACCGACCTGCCCGCCGACCACGTCCGCACCCTCCTGGCGGTAGTCGACGCCGGCACCTTCGACGCCGCCGCCGCTGCCCTCCACGTCACCCCCTCCGCCGTCAGCCAACGCATCAAGTCCTTGGAGCAACGCACCGGCCGCGTCCTCCTCCTCCGCACCAAACCCATCCAGCTCACCGATTCCGGCCAGGTCGTCGTCCGCTTCGCCCGTCAACTCACCCAGCTCTCCCTCGACGCCCAGGCCGAGCTCGGCCTCACCACCGCCGACCAGCCCACCCGCCTCCCCATCGCCGTCAACGCCGACTCCCTCGCCACCTGGTTCCTCCCCGCCCTCACCCAGGTTCCCTCCGTCGCTTTCGAGCTCCACCGCGCCGACGAGGGCCACACCGCCCAACTCCTCCGCGAGGGCCTCGTCATGGCCGCCGTCACCTCCACCCCTGACCCCGTCTCCGGCTGCTCCGTCCGCCCCCTCGGCTCCCTCCGCTACCTCGCCTGCGCCTCCCCCTCCTTCCCCTTCCAGTCCTTCTCCACCTCCCCCGTCATCTACTTCGACCGCCACGACGCCCTCCAGGACCGCTTCGCCTCCGCCGGCCCCGACCAGGCCCCTCCCTCCGGCGCCAGCCCCTTCCGCCACCAGATCCCCTCCTTCACCGCCTACCTCGCCGCCGTCTCGGCCGGCATGGGCTGGGGCCTCATCCCCCTCTCCCACGCCCTCCCCGCCTTCACCGCCGGCACCCTCGTCAACCTCGCCCCCACCCGCCACATGGACGTCCCCCTCTTCTGGCAGCAATGGAAACTCCACTCCCCTGCCCTCGCCGCCCTCGCCCAGTCCGTAGCCACCACCGCCGCCACCGCCCTCGTGCAGGCCTGACAGCCAGCACGAATCGCCAACACAAGCCCAAAAAGGGAACATCCTCATGAGCTCCGGACTAGCATCTGAACGCCCACGACCGGGCCCGGAATACCGATGGCTGGGCAGGAAATCGAGCCGGTAGGGAGAGCGAGTGACCGAGCCTCGTAGTGCCTCAGCATCAGGGATGGCTTTCCCTACGGACAGAAGACAACCTGCTACATAGAGGTCAGCCGTGACGGCCAGGTCAGACAAGGCGATTCAGGGTCATACGAACGAGCAGTCGCCGGCGAGCAACGGGCCGCAAGCGCACGACACGGCTCGTACCGGTCTCGCTGACCACCAGCACCAGGTCCGATGGGCCGTGAGCCGCGTCTCGGCGGGATCCGGACGCCGACCTCAAGCTGACCGAGATCGGCCGCGCCCATGCCGATCGAATACTCGCCGAGCTCGGGAAGTCCTTCGAAAGTCCCTGAACCGGCCTGTGGTCAGTCGGCCAGCGCCTGGCCCCGGTGGTACTCGAAGAACGGTTTGCTCTTCGCGCCGTAGGCACCGCACGCCCGGTCGGCGAAGGTGAGCTTGACGAAGTCGGCCACCGCCGGGAAGACGTCGCAGCGCGGACCGGGCCTGATCTTTCCTTCGTCGTCGACGTAGATGTAGCCGTGCTCGAAGACCTCGTCGCAGCCGAGGGCGCAGGCGGCCATGATGTTCTCCGGCTTGAGCTGCTCCGGATACGCGCAGTCGGCCCGCCGCTTAATGTGCGCGGCCCGGACGAACCGCCGCGGCAGCACTCGTCCACAGAGGTCGCACGTGACTTCCGTGGCCTCGCCGAACTTCAACTGCTTCAGCCGTCGCTGCTCCCGCCGATACGCCATCAACCGCTTGCCGTCGACCGGCCCGTCGAAGCGAAAGGCGTCTTCCTCGTCGACCTCGGGCGCCGCCGCCACGACGTTCTCGTACCCGTCAGGCGCCGAAGCGACGACAGGGGTTCCCTGCTTGTTGGCCGACAGCCGCAGCGATTCCATGCCGACCTCGCCCAGCGCCAGGCCGTGGACCTGCTCCTCCTCGCCCACGTATTCGAGATCGATGCGCCAGAGGTACGGACGGTCCGGCCACACCCACTCGTCGGACCGGTAGAGAGACCGGGCGACCTTGGCGAACACGACCTTGTCGAGCCGAACGTCCTTCCACCCGCCCGGCTGGACCCGACTGTTCGGTCCGCGATGTCCGAACACCACGGAATCACCGGGCTCCAGCGAACCGGCCATCTCCTTGCCGTCCGCTTTGGACAGCGCATCGTCCTCCCAGCCCCACACCCGCCGAGTCAGGCCTATCTCCAGGTTGTGGGCCGAGTTCCTGGGCACATAGACATAGGCGGTTCGCGTCACCGAGCCTCCACCTCCACCGGGCCAACTCTCATCGAGAGTACTTCCGCAGGAACTCGTTCGTCTCGTCGTCGATCGAGTGCAGGCAGACGCCGTGCATGCCCCGGGTGAGCAGCACCTTGTAGGTGTTGCGGACAAGCTCGTCGAACCGGGCCTCGTCTTTCTTGACGACGCTGTCCCGGGATTTGCCCAGCTGGGCGACCCACCGGCCGTCCCGGACGACGAGATCCTCACCGAAGATCACGCCGGCCCAGTCGTACTCGAATCCCTGCGCGGTGTAGATGCACCCGACCTGGTTGAAGCCCTTGGGATCGGACGCCCACAGTGCCGACGGCGGCGCGTCGTCGACCTGCTTGCCGTCGGGTGTGTTCCACGGCCGCCGCCAATCCCCGATGGCCACGTCGTCCACCAGGCGACGGCCGCCTCGGCCGTTCGACACCGGATCGCTCCAGGGCCAGCAGAAACCCGCGGCGATCCGTGCCGTGTACTCGGTCTCCCGCGTGCGGTCCAGGAGCCATTGCTCAAGGCTCGCGGGGGATTCCTCGGTGCGCACGACGTATTCGTCGCCCGTACCCGCGACCAGGTCCGACCAGACGACCGGCGGCTCGTCGGACAGACCGAGCAGGCGGCGCACCCACTCGTCGTACAGGACGGAGCCACCGCACCGGAACTGGCCCTCGAGCCGAACCACCTCGACGTCGCACCCTCGTGCCGTCGCGGCGCTCTCGATGTACTCCTGGGTCCCGACCTCGTTGGGCCGCACGACCTGGCGTTCGTCGAGCAGGAACACCGGCACCTTGGCCACGTCGATCAGTTCCTCGATCTGCAGCCGCTGGTCGCCGCTGGTCGCGCGCGTGTCCCGAATCCGATGAGCCTCGTCGCAGATCACGACATCGAGCTCGTTCTTGCGGTGCCCCCTGAAGTCACGGAAGTACACGAACAAAGACTTCACCCGGCTGTCACCGCGGGCAACCCGCTTCCACAGCGTCTGGGTGAAGGCTCGGGACCCGGTGGCGTGCACCGCTTTCGCGTCGGTCCGAGCCAGCTTCGCCAGCAGGGACATCGCGATCGCACTCTTGCCGGATCCCGGGCCACCGAGCACGATGACGACCCTCTTGCGGTTGTCCCCTCGCCGCGTCGCCCCGACCGCGTCCATCACCATGTCGTAGGCCAACTTCTGCTCGTCGAGCAGCACGAAGTCGCCCCGGTTCTCGAACATGCCGGCCGCTGTCGTCAGCAGTGTCTTCGCCGGCGCCGCCCTGGCGTCGATCAACTCCTTCGCCACCCGCCGGTTCGTGGCATGGTCCGCCGTGGCGTCCAGCGCCCGTCGCAACATGCCCTCGAGCACCGACACCCTCGTCTTTGTGGCGAGGTAATCCTGAGCGGTGAACTTGGGTCGGTTCAGCGCCGCGCACTCCCTGTCCTCCGCGTTGTGCAGGTAGGCGATGCCACGGATTCGGTGCGGAGCGCGGGCGAGGTCGGGATGAAAGTCCAGTAACTGCCGGCCGTACCGGAAAACCTGTTCGGACGGGTGCAACTGCAGACTGTCCAGGCCGTTGACCCGGAAGCCGCCGGCCTCCGCAACGATCGGCCCGGACCACTGCTTGAGCTCCACCAACATGTACGACGGCTCATCGGTCCCCGGGTGCACGCCGCAGAGAACCGCGTCGACCCGCTTTGGGCTGTACGGCAGCCGGTGTTCGAGGACCACCTGAACGTTCGCCATGTCGGCCCGCCGCATCAGGTCCAGGAGGATCGGGAGACTCTTACGCCAGGCGCCCACCTCGCCCGTCTCCGCGTTCACCGGCTGCCGCGATCCCGTCGCCCGCACGAGCTCGCCGACCAGCGTGCCGTCGTCCATCCGTTGCCGCAGTTCGGCAACACTGCCGCTGACCACCTGACTCAACCGCGCTCCCCAGTGCCTGACCCGTGACTCAGCCGTGACGAGTAGCCGTATCACACGATCGGGTGACGCATGGCCGGATCGGTACGGAACCGCCCGATCACCGGGCCTTGACGTATTCACCGCGGCCGCGGTGATCGTCCGCAGCAAACTTGCCCCCGGTCCGCTGCTCGATCCGCCTCACCAGGGGCGGCGGCACGGCTACTCTCGATCCGCTGTGAACTGCCGTGGTCGAGCGACAGGCCTCTCATGAGCGAGCCGTTTCGCCGGGTCGGGCGAGTGAACCATTATTCGGAAAGCGTGTTCACGGTGCAGGGGCACGGGGTTCACACGGCCCTGCTGACATTGGCGTCGGCGCAGCGGAAGCTGGGACTGCCGGTGACGGTGAACGCCCGGCGGTCGGAGAGTGTGCTGCACGTGCACAGCGCGGGGCCGCTTGCGCTGCGCCGGCTTCGCGGGCATCGGGGCGTCAAGGTCATCTCGGCGCACGTCACGCCGGCCACGTTCCCTGGCAGCGTCATAGGCGCGACCAGGCTGGCACGGTCGGTGAGAAGCTACATGCGGTTCTTCTTCAACCACGGGGACCTCGTCATCGCCTTGAGCGAGGATGTCGCGACGGAGCTGCGCGAACTGGGCGTGACGAGCCGGATCACCGTCATCCCGAACGGAGTGGACTCGGTCCTGTTCACCAGGGAGACCCCGACCCGGAGCGAGGCCAGGAGGCTGCTCGCCCTCCCGTCGAGCAAGACGATCGTGCTGACCGTCGGCCAGCTTCAGCCACGGAAAGGCGTGCAAACGGTCATCGACGTCGCCAGACGATTACCCGAGGTGGAATTCCTCTGGGTCGGCGACACGATTTTCGGTGCGTTCTCCGCCGATCGCAAAAAGCTCCGCCGAACCATCGCCGCGGCTCCCCCGAACGTCACCTTCGCAGGCCTCGTGCCCCACTCCGCGATTCCCACGTACCACCGTGCGGCGGACATCTTCCTGTTCCCGTCCCGCCAGGAGACCTTCGGCCTCGCCCCGGTTGAGGCGGCACTGTCCGGACTTCCTCTGGTCCTGAGCAATCTGCCGGTCTTCTCCGAGGTCTTCACAAGCCCCGCGATGCCCTATCTCGCGGCCACCACCACGAACGACTACGTCGACGCGGTAGCCAAACTGGCCGCATCCGCCAGCCTCCGAGACACCCTCGGCCACCAAGCCCGCACCGTCGCCCTGCGCTACGACGCCGACCTCATCGCCCACCGCACAACAGAGGCCTACCTGGACGCGATCGACCAAGCGCCACGCAAAGCCCGAACGGGGAGGCCGTGAACGGTAGGGCGGGTGGGGCTCGAACCCACGACCTGACAGATTATGAGTCTGCTGCTCTAACCAGCTGAGCTACCGCCCCAAGGCGCCGGGGATGGCGCGTGGTGGGCAGACTACCGGCCGGACGGCAGGCGGGTGGTGGGCGGTCCCCTGGTCGGGTGGGTGGGCTCAGACCCATGACCTGACAGGTTATGAGTGTGCTGCTCTCACCTGTCGAGCTACCACACCGTTGGTGGTCGCGGTTGGTGCCGGCGGGGTCGCGGTGCGTGGCGAGGCACGATTGGGGTCCAAAGCAACAGGGAAGCAGTGCGGTGCAGGTGATGGGGGCGATTGCCGGCATGTGAAAAGTTTCGCCTTGACCGGCCTGGTTGCGGCTTCAATGATCATCGGCGTCAGCGGTAGCTCGACACCATGCCGCCGCTGGCTGCTGCCGGCGGCGGGACGACCCTTGCGACCGGAGGACCAATGCCCGACGCTCAGCCGAAGCCGCCGAGTGGGCTGATCGGGTCGGTGCAGCGAGCGCTCCGGGTGTTGGAGACGGTGGCGGACGGCGGGGACGGGATCACGGCGAAGGCGGTGGCCCGGAGGACGGGGTTCAAGCTCTCGACGACGTACCACCTGTTGAACACACTGGTGCACGAGGGATATCTGGTACGGCTGAAGAACGCCAGGGGCTTCGGCCTGGGCTACAAGCTGCCGGAGCTGCACGGGAGCCTCCAGGAGCAGCTGTCGGTGACCCCGGAGATCGCCTACACGCTGAGAGACCTGCACAAGCGGGCGAAGGCGGCGATGTACTACGCGGTGGTCCGCGACGAGGAGCTGGTGGTGGCGGAGGTCGCGGACTCGCCGGAGCACCGGAAGGCGGAGCCGCTGGATCTGGGGTTCGACAGATCGGCGCACGCGACGAGCTTCGGCAAGGTGCTGCTGGCGGCGATGTCGCCGACGGCGAGGCGACACTACCTGGCCGGCGCGGGCCTGGCGAGGCTGACGAATCGGACGATCACCCGGCTGGAGGACCTGGACCGCGAGCTGGCGGTGGTCCGGAGGACGGGAATCGCCGCCGAGATCGAGGAGTTCCAGCCGGGGCTGGCCTGCTTGGCCACGCCGGTGAAGGACGCGGAGGGCCGCACGACGGCGGCGGTGGCGCTGTCGGTGCCGGTGAAGGACTTCGCCAAACGGCGCCGGCAGCTGGAGACGCTGATCCGGCACGGCGGCGAGGAACTGTCCCGTCTGCTTTCCTGAAACCGGTTCCAGAAATGCGAGGAAGGGCCCGATACTGGCGTCCAGTGCTTGGGTGAAAGGGCCTTTCCGGGCGTTTGGGGGTGTCATGAAGGGGCCCTTCCTGACGTTGAACCTGGATCCACCGTTGATCTTTGATGGTGATCTTGGTGGCTGCGGGATGGTCGAATGGCCATGCGGTCCTGACGCAGGCGCGTC
>NZ_JBIUAG010000049.1:0-60731 GCF_044547355.1 Kutzneria sp. NPDC052558 | reverse complement strand
TCCGTTGTCACGCCCGAGCACCTGGCCTGGCTCGCCCGACGCCTCACCGCCCGAGACCGGTGGCTGGCCAGGATGCTGCGCGAGCACCGCGTGCTCACCAGCCGCCAGATCGTGCAGATGGCCTTCACGGGAGTGCGGGCGGCCAACCGCCGGCTGCGCGAGCTGTTCGCGTGGCGGGTGATCGACCGGTTCCAGCCGTTCGTGACCGTCGGCTCCGCCCCGATGCACTACGTCCTGGACATCGCCGGCGCTCATCTCCTCGCGCACGAAGACGGCCTCGACCCCCAAGAACGCGCCTACCGGCACGAGGTCTCGATCGGCATCGCCCACTCGCTGCGGCTGGCCCACACCGTCGCCGTCAACGGCCACCTCGCCACCCTGATCGCCCACGCCCGCACCACCGACCACACCCGCCTGACCGCCTGGTGGTCGGAAACCCGCTGCCGCAAGCACGTCGGCGACCTCGCCCGCCCCGACGCCTACGCCCGCTGGCGCGTCCGCGACACCGAGCTCGAGTTCTTCCTCGAGTTCGACTTCGGCACCGAAAACCTCCGCATCCTGACCAGCAAACTCGCCGACTACGAGAAACTCGCCCTCTCCACCGCGATCACCACCCCGCTGCTGATCCGCTTCACCAGCCCCGCAAGGGAAGCCACCGCCCGCCGCGCCCTGACCGACGCCCTCGACCAACTCGACCATCCCGACCTCGTGCCCATTGCCACCGGCACCACTGCCTCGCCAGTCGTCCCGGCCTGGCTGCCAATCAACGGCACCGACACCACACGCCTGCAGCTGATCGACCTCGCACGGAACTGGCCGGCGCTCGCTCCTGCCGATGCCCCGACTACAAGTGCACAACTCGCTCCGCCGAGCCCGATGCCGCCCGCATCTTCTCCGGCGCCGAGAGGGTGATCCGCATGTCCGGCAACGCCAGGATCGCCCTTGTCGTGGCGGTCTCGCTAGGGCTGCCCGCCGTGCTTATCACCGCCGCGGGCGGTATCACCGCCATGACCGTCGGCTCCGGCAGTACCGGCTGCGCCTCGATCGTGGGGACGGCCGGCGGGCTTTCCGGCTACCGACCGGACCAGATGGCCAACGCGGCGACCATCGTCGCGGTCGGCAAGCAGTTCGCGGTCCCGCCGCAGGGCTGGGTGGTGGCCATCGCCGCGGCCCTACAGGAATCCGGTTTGATGAACCTCGACCATGGCGACCGGGACAGCCTCGGCCTGTTCCAGCAACGCCCGTCCCAGGGCTGGGGAACCCCTGCGCAGATCATGATCCCCACCTACGCCGCCACCCAGTTCTACCGACATCTGCTCGCCGTACCACGCTGGCAGCAGATGAGCGTCAACGACGCGGCACAAGCCGTTGAGCAATCAGGATTTCCTGGTGCTTACGCCCAACACGAGCAGGCCGCGCGGGAGATCGTCGCCGCCGTCGCGGGGGCCGTCTGCACCGGCATCACCGTCGGCACCGGGGATTGTGACCATGTCCAGGCACCCAATTCCACAGCTCTGGCTGCGATCAACTACGCCTGTCGGCAGCGGGGACTGCCCTACGTCTGGGGCGGCAACGGATTGCGGGACGGGGGATTCGACTGTTCCGGTCTCACCAAAGCCGCCTACGCCGCCGCCGGCATTGCGCTGCCCCGCACGGCTCAAACGCAATACGACGCCGGTCCCCACGTCCCAGCGGGACAACCTCTGCTCCCGGGCGATCTGGTCTTCTTCGGCACTCCGCCCGACGTCCACCACGTCGGGCTCTACATCGGCGGCGACCTCATGATCGACGCACCCGACTTCGGTCAACGTGTGAAATCTGAACCGTACCGGGAGTCGGATTACCTGGGAGCAACCCGGCCTGCTCGGGATGGATCGCGTCACGATCGCTAGATCGGCCGAGCGGCTTGGTCGTCGCGGGAAACGTTGCCGCGACGCTGCGCCCGAGCGCGCCGACGGCCGGTTAATCAAGGACAATCTGTGAAAGGAGGTGAAGGTTGGCAGGACCACCATGAACAGCGCCATCAGTGATGGGAGAGCGGCGTGACTAGTAGGCTGTCGTCGGGATTTCTCATGCGAAGTCGGGAGTCTAGCCCCGCGCTGGTTTCAAGAAGCGCCTCTAGCCACCGCCCTCGCGACCAGATACCCATCGACCGTCGCATGCAAGAACTCGTAGGTGCGCTGGATCCGTTCGGTGCCGAGCTCGGTGCTTCGAGGGTGCGGATGAAGAAGACTGGGCCAACAGCTCGGGCACGAAGGTCAGGGTCTGATGTGACAACGGCAGCGCGGCACGGTAGAACAGCATGCGAAGCCTTCGGTGGCAGGGTCTGCTCTTGGTCGACAGCCCTCCTACTGGAGGTTTCATCCGTTGTCGCGCCGACACGCCGATGCCCCTCAGTTCCTGATCTGCATCCCTTGCCTCCCAAGACATCCAGACCAGGATGAAAAAGGTTCACTGCAAGAACGGAGGCGGGCGTGTCCATCACCGGAACAGCCCGCGTCCGCGGGGACGACTGCGTAAGGTCCGCCAACTGGGCGCGCGTCATCGGAACAGCCCCGCGTCCGCGGGGACGACCTCAACACCTCTGGCCTCGGCCACAACGTCGCCGGAACAGCCCCGCGTCCGCGGGGACGACATGCCGAAGGACTTCGCGACCGGGCCGACGTAGGGAACAGCCCCTCGTCCGCAGGGACGACGGCGAAGGCCCCCCGGAAGAACGCCGGGGGCCGGAACGGCCCCGCGTCCGCGGGGACGACGCAACCGATGCACCCCAGGTCGTTGGGCGCCAGGAACAGCCCCGCGTCCGCGGGGACGACCCGGACGCCAGGCTGGCCCTGCTGTACCGCCGCGGAACAGCCCCGCGTCCGCGGGGACGACTGGTGTTGCATCCGTGCCGCCAGGTCCCGGTACGGAACAGCCCCGCGTCCGCGGGGACGACCCGGCAGGGTCGGTGCCCTATACGGCCTTGGGCGGAACAGCCCCGCGTCCGCGGGGACGACTACGACACCGCCGGCGAGCACATCGGCCGGATCGGAACAGCCCCGCGTCCGCGGGGACGACGGCTCGGCCGAATCAGCGCACCGCCACCGCCGGCGATGGGAGGAACAGCCCCGCGCCCGCGGGGACGACAGGTCCCGGGACTGCACGGCCTGCGGCTGCGGCGGAACAGCCCCGCGTCCGCGGGGACGACTTGTCGCCGCACCGACGCCCACGCCGTCACGCGGATGCCGACCAAGGTCCGGAACAGCCCCGCGTCCGCGGGGACGACGCGTGCGTGGCGCAACGGGCCTCAGCACGGGCCGGAACAGCCCCGCGTCCGCGGGGACGACGCGTGCGTGGCGCAACGGGCCTCAGCACGGGCCGGAACAGCCCCGCGTCCGCGGGGACGACGGTGTGCTCAGCGTCCAGACCACCGACGGGTGCGGAACAGCCCCGCGTCCGCGGGGACGACACCGACTTTACTCCGGCGGGAACCGACCATGACGGAACAGCCCCGCGTCCGCGGGGACGACTTGCCGACCGCCGTTGGGTCCTGGCTGGTCGAGCGGAACAGCCCCGCGTCCGCGGGGACGACCCACTCCGCCGTCCCCGGGCGCGTTCGCGCGTAGGAACAGCCCCGCGTCCGCGGGGACGACATCCTCTGTCTGCGTAGAAACGAGCGAAACGAAGGAACAGCCCCGCGTCCGCGGGGACGACACACCACCACCTTCGGCAAGACCGCCCACACCGGAACAGCCCCGCGTCCGCGGGGACGACTGCCCAAAACCTTGACGCGACCGCGCTCCACAGCGGAACAGCCCCGCGTCCGCGGGGACGACGGCCGAGAACCTCGACCGGCACGAACACGAGGTGGGAACAGCCCCGCGTCCGCGGGGACGACGCCCGGTGGTCATCCCTGCGTGCGTGCTCTCCCGGAACAGCCCCGCGTCCGCGGGGACGACGATGTGCAGCTCGAAACACAGCTCGGCGATGGAGGAACAGCCCCGCGTCCGCGGGGACGACGACGACCAGGTCTACCGCGACCGGGGACCCATCGGAACAGCCCCGCGTCCGCGGGGACGACAAGTGGTGCAATGCGTTGAAGTACGCCTGCCCCGGAACAGCCCCGCGTCCGCGGGGACGACACTTGTTGACCTGCGGCTTTGCTGTTGAAGGTTGGGATTTTCATTCACTTTTCTGTGCGGTAGGCCTTATCGTCGGCCGAACCGACGACGCTTCGAGGCGTTGCTCCAGCCGGTCTTGCGGGGGCGCACGTCGTCGTCGGTGTCGGTGTCGGGTGCTGAGCGATCGGGCCGGAGCATGAGCGTGATCCCGTCCACGTCTGTCGGGATCCAGTCGTGCTCGTGGACGGCGAAGGCCAGTCCCTGTTCGTTGCTGGCCGCGTAGACCATGATGGCCCGGCCGGAGCGGGCCATATCGACGACGCGCTCCCACATGAGGTCGCGGACCCTTGCCGGGATTTTGCCGACGAATACTCCCGGGGAGATCTCCAGCAGCCAGCGGGTCAGATGCCCGCGCAGTCCGGTCGGGCAGGCGGCCACGACGATGACGGTCATTGCGCGTCGTCTCCGTAGGCGGTGCCGCCGGTGACGGCGCGGCCGTTGTCGTCCCAGAGCATGACGACGCCGGCCTCGTCGAACGCCTCGGGGCCGTATTCGGTGGCCTCGTCCTGGTCGGACAACAGGGTTTTGATGTCCTGGACGCAGGTGTGCAGGAAGGCGCCGTCGCGCATGGCGTCACGCACCGCGCGGCGGGTCTCGCCGGGGATGTCGGCCACCTCTCGGCTGGCGATGTCGAAGGCGATTGGGATGGAGATCTGGGTCTTGTACAGGTCGGCGATGTCGTAGACGAAAGACCGGACGTGTCCGGTGTGGACGAATCCCGGTCCTGGGGAGCACCCCAGCGCGACGACGACGGCGTGCACCACGCCGTACAGGCTGGTGTGCGCGGCGGAGAGCGCCTGGTTGACGGCGTCGCTGCTGTCGAAGTCGATTGGGTCGTACTCGCGGCGGGTCCACTCCACGCCTGTGCGTTGCGCGTGCTGGCGGTAGATCCGGCGCACGCGCGCCCCTTCACGGCCCCGGAGTTGTTGCATCGACAGGGCGGTGGTGTCCTCGTCGGGAAAGCGCATCGCGTACATCGCGCGGGCGACCTTCAGCCGTGACGACTGGTTGGACACGAGCTTGGCCTGGGCGATCAGCAGCCGGGCTGAGTGCGCCAGGGTGCGGCCGTGGGCGTAGTACCGCACGCCGTGCTCGCCGACCCACACGGCGGTGGAGCCGCTCTCGGCGAGCAACACCATCGCCTGCTGGCTGACGGTCGTGCCGGGTCCGAGCAGCAGCGCGCCCAGGGTGGCGGCGGGGATGTGCACGGTGCCGCGGGCGTCGCGAGCGGTGATCGCGTTGGCGTCGCGGAGCACGACGCAGTGCTCCAGGTACAGGAAGGTCATCCGGTCCTGTGCCCGGACCAGGTGTGAGATCGGCACCGGCGCGGCGCCGGGGATGTCGTTCACCGCGCTGGCGCGAGGGTGAGCAGTCCGCAGCCGTACCCCTTGGCTGGGCCGATACCGCCGGTCAGGGAACGACGTAGCGCGTCGAGGTCGGCGATCTGCAGCTGTCCTTCGAAAACGGCGGTGCTAATGGTGACGGTCTGGTTCTGGCGCGGGAATTTCCAGATCCGCCGGCCCCGGATCGCGACGTCGGGTTCGCCGCCCGTAGTGGGTGTGATGGTGAAGCCGTTGCGTTCGGTGCGGTCCAGCAGCCACTTGGTCTGCTGGGCGACGGTGGTGTGACCCAGGCGTTGGGTGTCGGTCGCGGTGTCGTTCTTGCGGGCGCTGCGCACGGGGTTCGCGGTCAGGCGGAACGCCCAACGGTCGCCAACACGGAGCCGATCCAGCAGCGGTGTGTACTCGCGGGTGTCCCAGCCGTGAGTGGTTGGCCAGCCCACGGATTCCACCAGGTGGGTCAGGTCCGGCGGTTGGGGACTGACCAAATAGAGAGTGGTCTGGTGTGGATGGGTGTCCAGCCGCCACAGCACGCGTCCGTCCTCGCCGGGCTTGGCGTGGCCGGGTGGGAAGGCTGCGCAGACGGCGCCGTGCAGCTTGTGCGGGGAGGCGAGCAGGTCGCGGGCGGCGCGGCGGGCGGTGTTGACGTCGAAACGGCTCAGGAACATCAGTCGTCGTCTCCGAAGGCGGCCCACGGGTCGTGAAGGCCGTTGCCGCGGTCAGGGGAAACCGGCGCGGGGGCGCGGTATTCAGGGTTGGGGACGTCCAGCCGGTCACGGAGGACCGATCGCCAGGTGTGCTCGCGCCGGCGGGGGTCGAAGCTGAGCGGCACGTCACGGACGAGGTCGTCGGTGGTCGTGGCCGGCTCGACGTCGAAGACGGCGTCGAGCCGGGTGGTGGGCGTGGTGCAGGACTTCATCACCCATGGCGAGGCGTGCCAGGGCTCGGTGCCGAGCACCTCCTCGATCGTGCCGTCACGCAGGCCGTGTTCGACCTTGCCTGCGGGCGGGCAGGACCGGCGGCCAAGGAACAGCGGGAACTGCGGGCGGCGCACGGCATCACGTAGCCCTTCCAGCACCGACTGCTCGCCCTCGACGGCGACCAGGAACACCGCGTCGGCCAGGTACATCCGGTAGGACAACGGCAGCGCGGTGCCGCCGTCGAGGCTGAGCGCGGTCTGGAAATCCCGTTCGATTCGGCCCGGCTGCTCGACGCGCACACCGATCCGCAGATCGACCAGGTCCTCGATCGGATCGGTGCGGCGGCGGCCCTGCGCCGCGGCGAGCAGCCCGATCACCCCGCTCTTGCTGGGCGTGCGGTCGGTGGAGCGCCGCACGAACCTGCTGCTGGTGCCCCAGGACTGCAGCGGGGCGGCGAGCCGCAGCAACAACGCCGTCATGCCGGCGTGGCCAATCGCTGCGCCACCAACTCGCCCAGCGCCTGCACGCCGGCGTCGAAGCTGACCCGCTGACCGAGTTCGGTCAACGGCTTTGCGCGGTCGCCGACGCCGACGGCCCAGCCGGCGACCGGGGTCTCGTCGAACGCGGCGTGCAGTTCCTGCCCGTGCTGGGCCAGCCGTCGGATCGCGGTGGCCAGCCGGCCGCTGGTGTCGCGGTCGTCGACGGCGTCCTCGAACGCGCCGACGAGGTTGATCGGCTGCGAGTCGCGGACCATGATCAGCACGGCGTCGGGCAGAGTCCGGTTGGCGAAGGTGTTCTGCTTGCCAGTGGGCATGCTGCGCACAAACGCGCGGACAAAGGCCTCGACCGCGCGGCGGGTCGCGATCGCGTCGCCGAGGTTGCCTTGGAGCTGGTTCACGTCGATGGTGGCGTAGCGGTAGAGCGTGGAGGAGTTGAACTCGACGGTGCCGATCATGCCGGCCCCGGCGTCCTCAGCGGGGTCGGCGTTCTTGTGGTCGTCGACCGCGGTGTAGTAGTCGGACTCGTTGGCCACGGCGTGCACGCTGATCGCGTGGGCGACCTGGGCGGCGGCCTCGACGTTGAGATCGGTGACCTCGGCGACCATGCGCCCGAACAACGACACGTCCACCGAGTGCGCGCGGTCGGCGCGTGCTTTGGCGTCCTTCTTGTCGATGGCGACTTTGCCGTCGCCGGCCTTCTCGGCTGCCCGCACGGCGAGCTCGGCCAGGCCGATGACCTGACGGCGGCTGAGGAACACCAGGTAGCCGGCCTCGGCCGGGGCGTCCTGCTTGCGGGCCGGCTTGGTGGCGATGCCCGCCGCAGCCAGCACCTCGGCGGCCAGCTCCAGCGCCCGGTCGGCCAGCGTGGGGGACTGGGCGGTGATCTCCTCGCCGATCAGCTCGACCACGCGTTTGGTGCGCACGCCCAGATCCTGCTTGTCCAGCAGCTCGTCGAACGCGAGGCGGGTGGCGCGTTTCCAGGCCTGGCTGGACACCCGCGCGCGGGTCCGCCCGCCGTAGACGGCGGTCTTGGGGCTGCCGGTGTCGTCGCGGTTCAAATTGGACGGCGGGACGGTCTGGATGACGTGGATGTCGACGAACGTGCGTGACACGGGGTGCTTCCTCCGGCGGTTCAGGCTTGTGCGGATGCGGTCGGGGCTTTTTTCGGTGTGGCGCGGTAGAAGTCGCGTCCCCAGCGCAGTCGGACCTTCGAGGGACCGAGGGGGTCGCTCTGCCAGCGGATGAGTTCGTCGGTCAGCTGCGCGTAGTCCAAGCAGATGTGCTGGGCGCGCAGTAGCTGGACCAGACCGCGCAACTGCACGGCCAGCGCGTGGACGTCGTCGACACCGCCGAGCGCCTGGAACCGGCGCTGCACGGGGTGGATCTTCTCCTCGGGCAGCCCGTCGGGCAGCAGCTGCCGTAGCGCCTTGCCCATCCCGGGCCCGAGTTGGTGCATGCGTTCGGACTGCGACTGCTGGTGGGTGGCGTAGAGGGTCAACGCGATGTGGGCGGCGGTCTCCTGCGCCGTCGGCTCGTCCGATGCCCGGTCCTCGCTGCGGGGCGTGAACTCGGCTGCGGTGGTGTGCTCGAAGATGTCGGTGATCTCGCCCGGGCGTTTGCCGGCGGCGCGGCGCAAGCGGGCCAGCCCCGCGACCTGCGCGCCCCGGTTGGCCAGCGCTCCTTCCTGCAGAACGCGGATTCGGCTGTGCACCACGAACGCGGCCGCCGACAGCGACGGCTTCGTAGTAGGTGCGGCGTCCTCGGGCACAGCTTGTCCTTTCGTCGTCATGAGGCCGCTCCTTACTCGGGCGCCGGTGGGAAGGCCAGCGGCAGACAGCGGCGCAGCGTGCCGCGGAACCAGGCGTCCGCGTGGGAGGTGCTGACCTTGCGGCCGCCGGCGACGCGGCCGATCCAGGCGGTCGGCGACGCCTGGTCGATGAGTTGGTCGCCGAGTTCGCGCACGGCGTTGTAGGCGGTGTGGTGCCACTCGGCCTTGCGCTCGGTGGGGTCGTCGCCCGCGCCGAGCGTGCTGATCCAGGTGCGGAACAGGTCATCCAACCGGGCGTAGGCGAGTTCGGTGGCGCGGCTGGTCGGCCCGTCGACCTCCCGGCGGCCGGCGGCGGTGGCGATGTTGCCGGCGAGGTTCCCGACGGCGCGGGCGGCGAGCTCGGCGGCCTGCACGCACTGCACGGCCGCGTCGACCAGGCCGGCGCTGTCCGCGCCGAGCAGCAGGGTGTGGATGTCGAGGGCGTCGTCGATGATGTCGTCGGTGGTGGCGCTCTGGCTGCCGTAGGTCATGCCCACCGTGCGAAGCCGGATCCGATGATCGGGGTCGATGGCGGTCAGCGTGAGGCGCGCGATCCATTCCAGCATCAGCGGCGAGACCGCGGCTGCGGCGTTGCCGTCCTGCGGCTTTTCCGCTCCTGGCAGCATCGACTGCAGGCCGCGCCAGATCGCCCGGTCCGGATCATGCCCGCGCGGCATGTACACCAGCGGCATGCCGAGTTTCTTCTCCTGCGGCTTGCTGCGCCGCCACGCGGTGTGCGGCTCCAGATCGTGCATGTTCTGTGGGGTGAGTCTGTCCCCGTTGCAGATCAACACGCCGGTGACGTGATCGCCGTCGCGGACCAGCCGGATCCTGCGGCTCTGCCAGGTGTAGAGGTCCCGCGGCCCGGCGGGTGTGCGCGGAGATTCACCCGGGCCGAGGTGGTCGCGTTCCCAGGCCGCGCCGTCCTCGGCCCAGCGGGAGCGGTTGCCGCCGTCGTAGGCGATCAGGTTGAGCAGCAACGTCTCCCGCAACGTCGCGCCCTCTGCGAGGACGCCGCCGAGCAGGCCGCTCCAGCCGACGCCGATCGGATAGCCCTTGCCGCCCTTGACTCGGGTGTCGCCTACGGCGCCGGATTTGATACCCGACGGGTCGAACGCCTGGCAGTGCACCAGCCAGCGCGCCGCCTCGGGGATGTCCAACGAATCGATTGGCCCCAGGCGGGTGGTGAAGTACGGGTGGCCGTTGGGCACGTCGGCGATGAGCTTGTTCAGCTCCGACACCTCACCCTTGGCGGTCCGCAAATCGGCCACCTGGAAGAAGGGGGTCACGGGGTCGAACAGGTCGAACCGAGTTCGCCGCTTGTTGAGGTAGCGCTCGATTGCCTTGACCGGCAAGGTTTCTTTGCCCCACAGGTCTTTCCACTGATCGAGGTCTCGTGGGCCTTCGACGGCTCCGTGCACGATCGCCAGCAGCAGACGAGTGATCGCGAACGACTGTGTGGGCACTTCGCCGCCGAGGCCCTGCACCTCGTGCGCGCGCCGGAAAGTGTCCATGATGGACATGTCTTCGGGGGTGCCGCCGTGGTGGCGCACGGTGATCCACGGCTGGTCGATCAGGTTGTAGGACAACACTATCCTCGCTCGTGCAGCAGACCGCGGCGCGGGTCATAGGTCAGGGTGAAGCAGGCTGTTCCGTGGTGGATCAGGGCGCTGCGGTCCTCGTCGAAGACCAGGACCAGCTGCCCGGCCAACTGCGGGGACTGCTGGAAACTGGTGAACTGGTTGACCTCCAACGCGCTGATGACGTCGGCTACGACCGCGCGGTGGCACAGCGCGTACGGCAACCGCAACGCGCAGGACGCGATGACCCTGGCCTGCTCGGCCGGCATAGCGAGATCGACCGGAATCGGGACGCCGCCATCGGGGATCCAGTCCGGTGTCCGCAGGCCGTCCGTGCCATCGCGCTGGACGACCAGCACCTCCAACGACTCCTCGCCGTCGCGCACCCGGGCCATGCCCTTGTGGTCGTCGTCGACGTCCCCGATGCCGCCGCGGAGCCAGTCGACCAGGCTCTCGGTGTCCTTGCCGACCTTGGCGAGCAGGAAACTCTGGGCGTTCGCGATCCGGTCGCGGGTCGCGTTGTCCGCCGCCTCGCGGGCCTGTGTCATCGCGGCCTGCCAGGTCGGCGGGCCGAGGACCTCGTCGCCGTAGACCTGGCTCACCAGAGTGGGAATGTCATTGGGCAGCGCGACCGCGGCGCCGTCAGCGGGCAGCACCGCGGCCGTGCGCAGCAGCAGGTGCTCCTCGTACACCCGCCGCGAGCCCGGCACCGCCCGCACGGGGGCGTCGTTCCACTCCTGCACGCCGACCACCGCGCAAACCGGCTCCTGCAGGAGGACAGGGCGTTCGCGGTCGTGGCGGTGCAGCCGGCCCAGCCGCTGCAACAGCAGGTCGATGGGCGCGAGGTCGGTGACCATCAAGTCGAAGTCGACGTCCAAGGACTGCTCGACCACCTGCGAGGCCACCACGATGTGCAAGGGAGGCCGCTCCCGGGCTGGCCCCGGCGGGCCGAAGCAGCGCAGCAGGTCCAGATCGCGCGCGGCCCGGTCGCAGGCCAGGAACTGCGCGTGCGCCACCGTGACCGCGTCCGCGCCGAACTCGGCCTCCAACCGCGCGGCGGCCTCCTGCACACGGCCGACGGTGTTGCGCACCACCACCGCGCACCCGCCGCCGGCCAACCGCGCGCGCAGCCAGGTGACGAGCGTGTCGAGGTCGTCGTCCACGCGCTTTAGCGCCACCGGGGTCGGCTCGTCGATCGTGGCGATCGGCTGCGGCCTGATGCCGCCGGTGCCGGACACCACCGGATATCCGACCACGTCTGGAGTCTCGGACTGTTGATCGGCGCCGCTGGCGTAGGCGTCGAGCAGAGCGGCCCGGCGCGACGGCGGCAACGTCGCCGACAGCAGCACCACCGGCACGCCGTAGGCGCCCAGCCAGTGCAGCACCCGGTCCAGATATTGCGACATGTACACGTCGTAGGCATGAGCCTCGTCGATGATCACGACCTTGCCCGCGAGCGCGAGATGACGCAGCGCAAGATGCCGGCTTTTCAAGCCGGCGAACAAGACCTGGTCGATCGTGCCGACCACGAAGGAGGCCAGTGCGCCCTTCTTCCGCCCGAACAGCCACTCGTGCGCGACCAAGCTGTTGGTGTCGCAGCCGTCGACGATGTCGACACCGACCGAGCGGCCGGCGCGAACAAGCCCTTGGAAGTCGTCGTTGAGCGAGGCCTTGCCGTGCGCCAAGTACACCGAGGTCGCTCCGGCCGGCAGCCCGGGAAGGCGCTTGAGCCAGGGCAGGATCCGACCGAACATCGCGTCCGTCGTCGCCTGCGTCGGCAACGCCACAAAGCACCCGTCCGCGCCCGAGACGGCCGCCAGTTGCTCGGCGGCCAGCAACGCCGCCTCGGTCTTGCCCGCGCCCATCGGCGCCTCGACGACCACCAGGCCAGCGACCTCTTGCGCTCGCGCGGCCGCGACCGCGGCGACCTGCACGGGCCGGGCGCTCGCGTCCTGCGGGACGTCGAACCGGTCGCGGAACACCTGGTCGAGGTCGTCATGGAGCTGCTCGGGCACCCAACGGGACGGCAGGCCCAGCCGTGCCCAGGCACGCGCCAGACGCGCGGCGGTGACCTTCTCGTCCGGCACGGGCAGAGGCTGCTCGATGGTGGAGATCGGCAGCAGCGGGAACAGCTCGGTGTTGGAGGCGATCCAGTCGGCCAGGATCACGATCGCCGACAGCAGGGCCTGGCTCGGCCTGCTCAGCGCAACCCCGGCGAACCGCGCCAGCACCGCTTTCCCGCCCACCACCTCCGTCGCCTGCCCCAGCAGCATCTCTCGTGCGACGTCCCACTCGCCGGCGCCGATCAGCTCGATCCGGCCTCGCACGGCCGCCAGATCCATGGGCGCCGGCGGCACCCCGTGATGCCCGCCGACCACGACCGCCCACTGTTGGGCCCGTTCCTGCGTGAACCCGAGCTCCCGCACCAACCACGTGGCCACGACATCGTGGCCGACCAACGCGTGCGGCGCCGACCGTCGAGCCGGGTCGTGCCGCAACAACGGCGACGTCCGCAAACCGTTGCTACGCATCAAATCCGCCAACACCGGCACCTGCACGCTGAACGCGGGACTCGCTTTGGCAACGTCATGGGTGGCTGCCAGCCAGCACGCCGCAGCCCGCACGTCCTCCTCACCACCAGGGAAATCGCGCGCGAGGCGCCGGATCACCTGCGGGGACACCCAGGTGTCGACCAACAGGCCGGCGACGCCGCCTGCGTCAGCGAGGTGCTGGTGCAGCGGCAACCAGTGTGTGACCGCGCCGTGGTCGTCGGTGGTCGACTTCGCCCACGCCGACAACCACGCCGTCGTCGCGGTCCTCACGCACGCCTCCATCGGTTGAGTCGGGTCTGCTGCTCGGAGAGGTAAGCGCGTCGAGGCCCCCGCTCGTTAGCGATTGATCAGCAGATCACTCGATGGGGTTCGATCGTCTGATCGAACCCCATCGAGTGGCAAAGTGCGCTAGCTCAGGTGGTCAACGCGCGCAGCGTGGCGACCATTTTCGGCGCGGTCAACCCGACCGTGACGACGCTGGTCGCCACGGCGTGGAACACGCCGAGTGGCCGCCCGAGCGTCGGAGCGATGGTCGCCCATGCCGCCAGTCCGGTGCTGATGCCAGCGAGCAGGCTCACCGATCCCGCCACGACGCCGATCGTCGTGCTGTGCGCCAGCGACCTTCGCCGTGAGGTCGCTGAGCTGGCTCGTTGTTGGGCCATCTAAACTCAACCTGCTTTCTCGTTCATTGCCTGTCCGGGAAGCGAAGACGGCGGCCCTCGGTGCATGCCGGGGGCCGCCGCTGTTTGGCGACGACGTTGCCGTCCGAAGTTGATCTTGCCAGGTCCTATCGTGCTGTGCAAGCTGGTCGACGATCACTGCGACGACTTTGGCCGGCGTGTGAGGGCGGAAAGTGTCGCTGGGGCGGAGCAGCTTGTGCCCGTGATGCTGAGGGGCGTCACGAACCTACGAACTTACGCCCGAGTAGCCACGTCGTATGTCAGCAGGCGCATGGACGCTTGCGGCTTCCCGGTGCGTGGCCATGTTTGCGAAAGGCCATGCACCGGGAGCCTCGCCCGTGGGCAGCGACGACGTGCTGCTACTGACAGAGCGATGTGGGGAGAAGCACCCCGCGTGCGCGGGGACAACAACAGATCCCTCTTGGTCGAGCACTGTGACGAGGGAACACCCCTGCCTGCGCGGGGACGACAACTTGGGCGGGCACATCGTATAGGTGCTCGCCGGAACAGCCCCGCCTGCTCGGGGACAACGCGTTGACCGCGTTCTCGTGGTCCTGCTGCTGCGGAACAGCCTAGCCTGCGCGGGGACGACGGCTCGGGCGCGATTGGCAGTCGACGCCGTGGAGGAACAGCCCAGCCTGCGCGGGGACGACAAGCAGACCACGACGCCCATCTGGATGCGCGGCGGAACAGCCCCGCCTGCGCGGGGACGACGTTTTCCCGCACGGGTGGAAGATCCTCGCGATCGGAACAGCCCCGCCTGCGCGGGGACGACAACACCATGACCATCCGCGTGGCCACCAAGGCCGGAACAGCCCCGCCTGCGCGGGGACGACGGTAGCGTGGGCCGCTGCCGTCGAAACCTCGCCGGAACAGCCCGCCTGCGCGGGGACGACGCAGTTGGCTTCACGCTGGACGATGGTCGGGCAGGAACAGCCCCGCCTGCGCGGGGACGACTTCGCGGTCTGTAGCGTGAGCGCCATAACACCCGGAACAGCCCCGCCTGCGCGGGGACGACGCAGCAGCGAAGGTCTGCACGGTCCGAATGGCCGGAACAGCCCCGCCTGCGCGGGGACGACCACCGGTGAGAAGGAGGTGGCCAGCGCCCCGTCGGAACAGCCCCGCCTGCGCGGGGACGACGATCCCCCAACGGCAACCGGCCGTCAATCGTCCGGAACAGCCCCGCCTGCGCGGGGACGACTGGGCTATCTGCGCTGGGGTGAGGGTCTGTCCCGGAACAGCCCCGCCTGCGCGGGGACGACACTTGCTGGCCTGCAGGTTCGCACGTGGCGGGGCGGGTTTTCAATCGGTTTCGTCGAAGCTGTCGGTGGTGGCTGGGGACTATGGGGGCAGCGGTGGGCGCGGTCCCAGCCGGCGGACCCATTCGTTCGCGTCCGAGCGGGTCGAGCCACACCAGCGGGTTGGGCAGGTAGGCGTGCGGGTTCGGGCCGCCGTCGAACCCAAGCGGGTCGGCGGTGGTCGGGCCGGTGGCCAGCGGCAGGCCCCACAAGCTGGTGGCTTGCCGCCACGCGAGCGCGCCGTCGGGGGAGACCAGCTCGGTCGGGGTGCCCACGACGTCGGTGACGATGGCGTAGAAGCGGCTGTCGATCCACTCCTGCGACGCCAGCTCGACCTGGGTCAGCGGGATGTGGCTGCCGGGCTGGTCTGCTCGGCAGATTCGTGCCGTCCCAGGTGAAGTCGACGCGTTCGGCCACGGTATCGTCCGCGGCCAGGCGTAGCTTGGCCATGCGGCGGCCCAGCGCGTCGTACACATACCGCCACACGACCCCGTCCGGCCTGGTGACGGCGACGAGCCGGTCGTCGATGTCCCAGCTATAACGCCACATCCGGTGCCGGCTGGACAACGTTCGGGTCTGTCAGCTGGTCGTCCGGCCGTGCGGGTCGAGGTCGAACTGGTGGACGCCGGCGAGCTGGTCGACGATGTTGGTCACGGTGCCGTCGGCCCGGTAGGTGTACGTGCGGCGGTGCACCAGCGGCTGCCGCTGTCCTGGGTCGGGCGCGGTTGGTGTCCCAGGTCTGGGTCAGCGCGACCGGCCCGAACTGGCGGCGGCTCTCCCGGCCGGTGAGGTCGTGCTCGAAGGTCAGCGTGTGACCGGCGGCGTGCAGCACGATCGGGTTGCCGGCCGGGTCGTACTCCCAGCTGGACACGGCGCCGCTCGGGGTCACGCGCCGGGTGCGCCGGCCGAGCGGGTCCTAACTCGATTGCAGGGAGCGGCCGTTGACCGTCTCGGCGACGACCCGCCCGGCTGCGTCGCGGGCGAGCACGAGGTCGGTGTCGGGTTGGTGGCGCGGACCAGGCGGCCGGCCTCGTCGTAGCCGAAGGTCGTCGTCTGCCCTCACCGACGCGGTGCACGACCCGGCCAACTGGTCGTAGCTGCTGCGGATGGTCTGCCCGAGGCTGTTGGTGCGGCCAAGCACCTGGCCGGCGGCGTCGAGTTCGTAGCGCAGGGCGCTGCCGTTGTAGTCGATCTCGCCGATGAGGTTGTCCGCGCGGTCACCGCGACGATCAGCCCGGACTCGTCGCACCCGTGCTGGGTGCCATTGGGCTCGCCATGGTCGGCCGGTCTCTGCGGAGACAGTGCGGAGGTATCTGGATTTCGGGTCGGAGAGGCCCGTGTGCTCACGCGGCATGTGCGCGCAGCCGATCGCGGCGCCGTAAATCGAGTCGGATAGGGCGTGCGTGTTCGCTCCTCAGCGGCCAGCAACCCGACCTCCTGGATTGATCAGCGACGGCCCGCTGGTCAAGAGTCCGCGTGCAGTCATGCCGGATGGAGTCGTATTGGTTCGCCAAGTGTCGTTCCCACAGGTCACATCGCATTCGCCGTGTCGGCATGTTCGCCGTGGTGGAGTGACCACGGGACAAACGGGTTGCGATCGCAACACCGGTCGAGAACGTCCGTGGGGGTAGGGACGTGGAACTCGCCCCAACCCCCCACGGACGCCCGTTCAGCTGATCTGCTGGTTCAATGCCAGGACCTGAGCCGGGGCCAGGGCGTACGACCACGCCTGGACGTTGCTGAGCTTGCCGGAGAAGAAACCGGTGTTGGTGGCGTTGGCGAGTCCTCGGCCGATGGCGAGCGCGCCGCCGGCGGCGAAGGGAGTGGTGTTGTGGGCGGTGCCTACGACAGAGCCGTTGACGAACAGGGTCAGGGTTCCGGTTGTGGCGTTGTAGGTGCCGACCAGGTGAGTCCAGGTGTTGGTGGCCGGGGCGAACTGGGAGACGGCCTTGATCTGCGTCGCGCCGGCTGTGTCGGCCGCAGCCATGCTGAAGGCCCACCGTTGGGTGGTGGCGTCGTACTTGAGCGTGAACGCGGAGTTCTGGCTGCCGTCCTGGCTGGCGATGACGGAGTCGTTGGTGGTGCTGGAGAGGTTGGCCCAGGCGGAGACGCTGTAGCTGCCGGTGGTGGTCAGCAGAGGCCCGGCGGTTGCGACGTACCCGGTGGAGCCGTCGAGTTGGAGTGTGTTGCCGCGGGTCGGATCGTTTGCCCATGAGGTCGATCCGTGCAGTGTGCCTTCGCCTTGCCCGATGTTTCCGTCCTGCGTGAACCATGGGGTGAGGGTCTGGTCGGCGCTGTCGACGGCCTTGGTTGCGGAGGTCTCGGGCCTGCTCGTGCCGTCATCCAGGAGCCACGTGTTGTGAGGCCCGAGGTATTTCGAGGTCAGGGCGGCGTAACCGGTGGCGAACAGGTTGACGTGGTCGGACATTGACGCGTTCGGGTCCAGCACTGTGTGGTTGGTCGCCGGGTCGGCCTTGCCCACCACCAGATCGGAGTTCAGGTAGTAGTAGCTCGGGGCGGTCAGGCCGAGGATGGTGCCACCGCTGAGTTCTTGGTTCACCACTTGGCGCTGCGCCTCCACGGAATCGGAACAGGCGTCGTTGGACGATCCGCCCCGTCCGGCGTAGTTCGTGCAAGGAGTGAGCCCGACGGCGATCACGGTGATGTTGGCGTCGTAGAGATACCTCACGAGTTGCGCCTGGGCCTTGTTGACCTCATCGGCGGTCTTGCCGTTGAGGACGTCCTGGAGCCCTTCGTACAGCACGACGGTGGTGACGCCTGGTTGGGCAAGGAGGTCTCGGTCGACTCTGGAGAGCGCGGAGGGGCCGCCGACCCTGCCGTCGGCTGAAGGCTGGGCGTAGTCGGCGGTCACCTCGTTGGACTCGATGCCGGCGCTGACTGTGCCGTAGGGCGCGGGCGTGGTCGGTTCGGCGGCGGACAGGACGGCCGCGAGGTCGCTTTCGAGGTAGGGGTGGGTGTTCGGCGCGTCGATCAGGCCGTCACCGAGGACCACGGTGGTGCCGACGTGGTTGGTTGTGACGTCCAGTCCGGTGAGCAGGTTGGTGAAGGCGCCGTTCGGTCCGGTGAACAAGGCGCCGCTCGGGGTTCCGGATTGGTCCACGGTTCCAGGGGGTGTCGTGTACTCCCAGGCGTCGTTGGACCAGGTGTGCTCGACGAGGTAGGGCACCGAGCCCGACAGGCTGAAGGAGACGAGCACGTACTGGTTGGGGCTGACCGAGAATGTGAGTGGATCGCTGTAGGCCATGCCTCCGGCTGGGATCGTGAGTGACCGCGATGTGTTGAACGTTAACGGCTTCATGTCGGCCGCGGTTGTGGAGGATCGGGTGCTGCCGGTCGAGCTCGAGGCGATTGTCGTGTTCGTGATGGTCAACGGGTTCGTGCCCAGGGAGTTGTCGAGCTTGATCCGCACGGTGTTGCCCGCCAGGGAGGGCTTGAGGGCGATGCGGAACGTCTGGTTGGTGAAGTTGGCCCCCTGCTGGGTGTACTGGCCCTCGTTGGGGCTCGCCCACGCCCCGGTCCACGAGATGTTGGTGTCGATCGAGGTGGTGTTGCGGGTGGCCATCGCGAAGATGTGCAGGCCCTGCCCGAAGACCTGGTTGCTGACGTCCGGCAGGGTCACGCTCGTGATCTGCCGGCCTGCCTCGCTGGCCGGCAGTGCAACAGCGAAAGCGTAGATCTTGGGGCTGTTCGTGGTGTTCTGGCCTGAGCGGGTGTTCTCGTGTGGCAACTTGACCGCGGCAAGTGTGTCGGGGCCGGTGATCCAGTCCGGCACTATCAGCGAATAGGCAGTGTCGCGTGAGCTTGACCCGTTCGTCGTGGTGATGACGCCGTTGGCCGGACACGTGCCTTGCGGGTCAACGCCCGTGAAGCAGTAGGAGCCGGCAACCTTCATGTCCGATGTCACGGCCGGTGCTGACCGTGTGCCGTTGGGCGTGAATTGCACGTCGCCAGCGGTCATCTTCGCGTTTGTCGCGGTGGCCAGGAACACCAACGAGGTCGTGCCGTGAGCGGGCACCGGGCTGGAGTAGGTGATCGTCTGGTTGGCGGCGAGCAGGTTGTCCGGTTTGCCTGTGCCGAACTGCGGCAGGGTGAACGTGGCGCCGTCGACGGTGACTTTGCCCCCTGGTTGCCAGCCGGCGGCCTGGAGGTCCTCGGCGGAGATGCTGTTGGTGCCGTCGGCGTTACCCAGGTTGGGGGCGGAGTTGGAGCTGATCGCGATGTTGTTCGACGGATTGGCGGCGAGGCACTGGTCGAACGTGCCGCACGACACGTTCGGGTTGCCAGCGGCCAGGAACTCATACGACTGCGACTCGGAGACGTTGCCGGCGGCGTCGGCCGCGTACGCGTACAGGTAGTGCGTGCCCGGCGCCATCGGGGTGACCGAGATGTTCGCGGTCGCGTGGATCGAGGCGACCTCGGACGGCACGAGCGCCCTGGCGTAGGTCTGCACGTCGCTGACGGAGCCGTTGAGGTAGTCACTGGTGCCGGTGGCGGTCTTGGCTGCGCCGATGGTGAACGGGCCGGCGCCGGACCACGCGGTGAAGTTGCTGGTCCTGCCAACCTGTTGCCCGTCAACGTAGAGCGTCATCGAGTGGTCGTCGGCGTTGAAGACGCCGACGAGGTTGGTCCATGTGCTGAGTGCGGGTGGGGTGGTGCTTTGTGCGGCGGGGAAGCTGGTGGGGTTGGTGGAGTCGTTGCTGGGGCTGATGAAGGCCCATGCGTTGAGGTTTTTGTTGTATTGGAGGTAGAAGCTGGCGGCGTTGGTGCCGCCTTGGCTGGCGATCGTGTAGTAGCTGGAGGTGCTGTTGAGCTTGACCCATGCCGACACCGAATACGACCCAGCGGTGTTCAGCGCTGGCCCCGTGGCCGAGCCGTAGCCGGTTGATCCATCCAGCCCGAGGACCTTGCCGTGGACCGGGTCGGTGCCCCAGCTTGTCCCGCCGGTCAACGTCACCGGGTGCGCGGCCGTCGTGTCCGCGACGGCGTTGCCGTTCCCTTCAGTGAATTTCCAGCGATCGGCGGGGCTGGCCGACGCCCCACCGCTGAAGGCCGACACGACGTTGCCGGACTGGGGGGCTGTGGTGTCGATGGTCTTGTCCAGGGAGTACACCAGCTTGGTCGCCGTCGAGCTCGGGGTGCTCAGGGTGAACTGACCGGAGTCGCTGGCCTTGCCGCCGCCGGCGAAGGTCGTCTGGATGTAGGCGATCGAGGTCACGTCGGACTGCTTGAGCGCGTAGTTGTACACCTGGACGTCGCTGATGGAGCCGTTGAGGTAGTTACTGGTGCCGGTGGCGGTCTTGGCGGCGCCGAAGGCGAAGGGGCCGGTGGAGTTCCATGGTGTGGGGTTGTTGGCCTTGCCGACTTGTTGGCCGTTGACGTACAGGGTCATGGAGTTCTTGTCGTCGGTGTTGAAGACGCCGACGAGGTTGGTCCATGTGTTGAGTGCGGGTGGGGTGGTGCTTTGCGCGGCGGGGAAGCTGGTGGGGTTGGTGGAGTCGTTGTTGGGGCTGATGAAGGCCCATGCGTTGAGGTTTTTGTTGTATTGGAGGTAGAAGCTGGCGGCGTTGGTGCCGCCTTGGCTGGCGATCGTGTAGAAGTCGTTGGTGCTGTTCAGCCTGACCCACACCGACACCGAATACGACCCTGCCGTGTTCACCACCGCAGTGTTGGTCGACGCGTAGCCGCTGACGTTGTCCAACGACAGCGTCGTGCCGCGCGTGGGGTCTGCGGCCCACGTCGCGCCACCGCTCAATGTCGCGCCGTGCGGCCCGGTCGACGCGGCCGCCGCGCCATGGCCGTCGTGGAGACTCCACCGATCGACCGGTGCGGCGCCGGCGACGCCGCCGGCCTGTGTCACCAGGAATTTGCCGTCAGCGGAGGAAATCGTCGGGGCCGTTGGTGCGACCGGCTCGGCGATGAAGTGGCAGGTCGGCGACCAACCGCTGGTCGCCTCGCCGTCGGTCACCTGTGCGCGCCAGTCGACGACCTGTCCGTTCGACAGTCCGGACAGGAACGATCCCGGTAGGGAGAACTGCGCGTTGGTGCCCGATCCGACGCCGTCGGCACCAGGGCTGGGATCTCCAGGAGTGGCGCCGTCCAGCCAGTACTGGTAGAAGACCTGGAGCGGATTCCCATCCCTGTCGGATGCCAGCACGTTGAGTGTGGGCGTGTTCTGGGGCAGGGAGCGGCCCAGGTAGGAATACGGACTGCTGGTGGCGCACGGGATCGTCGTCGACCCGGCCGCGAGGTACATGCTGGACGGGTTCGGCGTGTCGGGCGGGTTGTTGTACTGGATCTCCAGGACCGCGTCCTTGTAGAACCGGCTGAAGCCGAGCTTGTTGCGACCCGGCTCGTAGCTGTCCTCCTGCAGCGACACCGTCAGTTGACCGTCGTGCGCCGCGGTGCTCGCCCGAATCCGGCCTGTGGCGTCAAACGCGGCCGTCACGCTGCGGGCGCCGTTGGGGTTGCAGTCCGGGTTGTAGGCGGCGCCTGTGGTGGCCGACGAGATGCGACCGTAGTCGGGGATACGGGAGTTCCAGCTCGTGAGCGAGCTGATGCCGCCGGTCCAGTGCATGTCCACGGTGTACTGGGCCTGAGGGTTGCAGTCCGCGGAGTAGTACTTGTTCGCGTAGACCGTGGCCTTGTTGATGATCGATCCCCACGTGACATCGGGTAGACGCCACTGGTAGTAGGCCCGTTCGATGCCGATGCAGCCCTTCCAGCCGTTGTAGCCGACGCCCAGTGCGCCTGAGTCGCCGGCTTCCGGATCTGTGGAGTCGAACAGGGGGACGCCGTTGCAGGGGGAGCCGGCCTTGGTCTCTTCGAAGTCGGGGGCGGTGACGGGGGCGATGCTCCAGTTGAACGTGGGGTCGATGTAGACCGGGAACGCCGTCGACTTGGCGTTGAGCAATCTGCGGTCAGGCTCCAGCTTTAGGCTGGACGACGACGCCGTGGCCTTGACCACGCTGACGTGCGCGCCGACGCCGGTCTTGTCCGAGTCGGCCGCGCTGCCCGCCTTGGGGCTTGCCGTCGCGGTGGGTTTCGGCGAGTCCCACATGAGCGGCGCTGACGCGGTCAGCGTTGCCGCGCCGTCGTCGCTGACTATCTGTATCCCGCCCGCCGTTGTGGTGATGTGTCCGCCGGCCAGGGTGGTGGGCAGCTGAAGCTGGTCAAGAGCGGGATTTCGGGCGGCGTCGGAATTGGTGACCACCAGGACGTCGGTGAAGCCGCCGGTCGTGGTAGCTGTGACTTGAAGGTCGACTCCAGGGAAAACGCCGGCGTAGGTGGCGGTCGGCCCCGTGACGGCTGGCGCGGGCAGTGGACTCGGCCACTTCACGGTGTAGGTGGTCGAGCCCGACGTCGTGGTGGCCAGCGGGCTGTCGCCACCGCCTGACAGGAGCAGGCTGCCGTAGGCCGTCGCGGCAGGGGCCCACCCGCCCTGGGCGGTCTGGTGGAGCGTGGTGTCGATCGGCACCCACTTGCCCTGCTGCCGGGTCCGCTGGGGCTCGGTCGTCTCGGTCAGCTTGAGGGAGCCGTCCGGCTGCGCTGTCACCTGTTGGGTCTCGGTGGTCAGACTGTCCACCGGAACCGGCTTGTGGCTGGAACGCGCCTGACTGACTTCGGACCGTGTGTCGCTCTTAGCCGGGGAGGATGTGGTGGTGGGCGTGGAGTTCGGCGACGCGGGCTTGCCCGGCGAGGGGGTCGGCGCCGGCTTCCCGGTTGAGCCGACCACGTCCGGGGACGACGAATGTGGTTGCGGCGCCGAGACCGCGCTGGGCGGGCTGACAGTGCCTGCGACCAGAATGCCTGCTGTAGCAAGTGCGGCGCCGACGCTTAGGCGCGTGGATCTGCCACCGAACATGGCGACGTACCCTCCCCCTGCGGCTGGCCCCCGGGTCAGCCGTTCGAAGCCGCTCCCGGCTCGTCCGAGGCGACAGTCGAACGCTAAGGTCCGCACCTGGTTGCACGCAGCGACTGTTCGGGCGCTAGCTGCTGCCCCGAATTGCTCCACGCGGCGCAGTCGGTTGCGTCGATCGGCCGTTTTCATGCCGGCAAAAGCGATCAATCTTCCAAATAAGACTTTGCCTAACGTGGTGTGTGGCGGCGGACAAACCTGGTTCACTGCGCCTGCGAGGCGCGGGCCTGGGGTGAGCTGTTCGCGCCTTCGCCGACAGGTGCTCGTGAGTGTCCACAAAGGATGGTGAGATCGCATGGGGAGATCCGGACCGACGCGATGGCGACTACTGATCGCCGCCGGTGTCGTGCTCGCCGCCGCGGCCGTCGTCGCACCCGTGCGGTGGAGTGTTTCGGCGCACGCGACATCCTCGACCGGCAGCACCTACGTGCCGGCGGCCGCGCCCGCGCGCGTGCTCGACACGCGAGCCGCGGGGCAGACGCGTCTGCCGGTGGACGGAACGCTGACGCTGCAAGTCCCTGGTGTTCCTGTCGGAGCCACGGCGGTCGTGCTCAACGTGACGGCCGTAGCCCCGACAGCAGGCGGCTTCCTGACCGTCTATCCCCACGGCACCTCGCGCCCGTCTACGTCCAATGTGGACTTCTCGCCGAATCAGACGACCGCGAACCTGGTGATGGTTCCCGCCGCCAACGGCTCGGTCGACATCTTCAGCGCGCACAGCTCGACCGACGTCGTGGTCGACTTCGAGGGCTACTACGAGCCGGCCACCGGCAGCAGCGACACGTTCACCCCGCTTCAGACCCCCGGCCGGATCCTGGACACCCGTTCCGGGCTCGGCATCCCAGGGGCGAAGGGGCCGCTGGGGCCGAACTCCCAGTTGGTGCTCCAGGTCAGCAGCCCGTCGGCGGGGATCCCGGACAATGCCGCCGCCGTCGTGCTCAATCTGACGGCGACCGGCCCGACGGACGCGAGCTACCTGACCGCGTACGCGACCGGAACCACCAGACCGGCCACCTCGAACGTCAACTTCGGCCCCGGGCAGAGCGTCGCCAACCTGACCGTCGTGCCGGTCAGCCACGGGCAGATCACCATCTGGAACAACGTCGGCACCACCGACGTGGTGGCCGACATCTTCGGCTACTACACCCAAGGCGCCGGCAGCACGTTCACCACGGTGACCCCGATGCGAGTCCTCAACACCTTGGACGGCACCGGAACCAACGGTGTTGCCCCATTGGGCGAGAGCACCGTCAACGTGCCGGTCGCCAGTGTCCTCGGCGCTCCGCCCAACATCACCGCGGTGCTGCTGCACGTCGCCGTGGTCAACCCGACGGCCGACAGCTTCCTGACGATCTACCCGAGCGGCCCGGCGCAGCCTGACACCTCGAACATCAACTTCTCCCCGGGGCAGATCATCTCCAACTCGGCGATCGTGCCGGTCGGCAGCGACGGGAAGATCACCTTCTGGAACCACCACGGAGCGGTGGACATCGTCGCCGACGTCTCCGGGTACTTCACCGCGCCGCCCTCGTCGTAGCCGGTCCGTTTTGTGTCACTTGTGTTGTTGGGGAATATCGCGGGTTCGTTCGGGCGGGGGTGACTCGTCCTGTCGGCGTAGGTCGCCGGGTGCATCAGCGCCCGAATAGTCGCTGTGTGCGACCGGGCGTGTGAGATTAGCGTTCAGTTTGCCGTCTCGGGTTGGCCGGGAGCGGGGGAGGGGGCTGTCCTGTGTGGACCGCCTCGGCATAGGGGGGTCGTGCAGTGCACGGGTTTCGTGCTGCTGTCAGACGTAGACCGATGCGTCACCTGCTGGTCGTCATCGCCGCTGTGGCCGGGTTGATCGCCGGCACCCTCGTGGACGTGCCACCACCGGCCCTGGCGACGACGTCGTCGTTCACGGCGCCTTCGGTGCCCAAGGACCAATCCGTCCCAGTCCACCCGGTCGCCAGCCACTACACGCCGCCGAAGGCGATGCCGGCCTGGCAGCCCAGCAAAGTCACCTGGCCCTCGGGCACCTCCGACGTGACACTCGGCGCCGCCGCAGCGAAATCCGCGGTCGCCGCCGGGGGCTCGCTGCCGGTGTCCTTCGGCCCGGCGAAGGCCGGCGCCGCATCGGCCCAAGCCGCCACGGCGCCCGTCACCGCGCACGTCGCGGTGAAGCCCGCGCCGGCGGGAACCACCGGCCTGATGGTGTCCGTGCAACGGACCGACCACGCGCCCGAGGCCGTCACGACCAACGTGGCCGTGAACTACAACCAGTTCCGGGACGCGGTCGGCGCGGACTGGGCGAGCCGTCTGATGCTCGTGCAGCTGCCCGACTGCGCGCTCACCACGCCCGAGCTGCCGCAGTGCCGCACGCAGACCCCGCTGGCCTCCACCAACAACGTGAAGACCACAACGGTGTCGGCCGAGGTCACCATGCCCAACGCGGGCAAGCCGATGGTGGTGGAGGCCGTGGCCGCGGCCAGCGGCGGCGGCGGGGACTTCTCCGCGACCTCGCTCAAGCCCTCAGGCTCCTGGCAGGCCGGCGGCGCCTCAGACGCGTTCTCGTGGTCGTACCAGATGCAGACTCCCGCCGTTCCGGGCGGCCTGGTGCCGAAGCTGGGCCTGAGCTACAACTCGCAAGCGGTGGACGGACTCAGCTCGTCCACCAACAATCAGGCGTCGTGGATCGGCGACGGCTGGTCCTACGAGCCCGGGTTCGTCGAGCGGTCCTACCAGTCGTGCCACCAGAATCCCAAGGGCACGACCCAGACCTGGGACGAGTGCTGGTCGCCGAACACCACGCTGACGCTCTCCCTGGGCGGGCAGACCACGACCCTCGTCCCCGACAACACCCAGAAGGACGTGTACCACCCGCAGGGAGACTCGAACGAGCGCGTCACGCACGTCCCGGCACAAGGGGGCGCGGGCGAGCAGTGGATCGTGGCCACGGCGGACGGCACCGTCTACTACTTCGGCCTCAACAAGCTGCCCGGCTGGACCGCAGGCGACGCGACCAAGTATCCGACCACCAACTCGGTGCTGAGCGTGCCCGTCTACGCGACCGCCGCGGACCAACCCTGCTACAACGCGACGTTCGCCAACTCCTACTGCCTGCAGCCCTATCGGTGGAACCTGGACTACGTCGTCGACGCCCACTCCGACGCCCTGTCCTACTTCTACAGCATCGAAAAGGGCCACTACGCACGCAACCTGGGGACCAAGGCCGACACCGACTACGACCGCGCGAGCTCCCTCACCAAGATCCTCTACGGCCAACGTGACGGCCAGGTCTACTCCACCCAGCCCGCAGCCGAGGTCCTGTTCAACTCGACCGGCCGGTGCAAGCTGGCACAGTGCGCCGACCCGTCCAATCCGGACAACATCACCACCCAGGATTGGCCGGACACCCCCAAGGACCTGGACTGCAAGGCCAGCGCGGACTGCTCGTCCCAAGCGCCGACCTTCTACTCCACCTACATGCTGTCCTCGATCCAGACCCTGGCCCTGGTCGGCTCGACCGAGCAGCCGGTCGACCAGTGGACGCTGTCGCACAGCTTCCCCGTGACGAACTCCGACACGACACCGGCGCTGTGGCTCGACTCGATCAAACGCACCGGGCAGGACACCTCGAACAGCGGTTCCACCGCGGCCATCGACCTGCCGCTGATCACCTTCGTGGGCACAGGTCTGGCCAACCGGGTCAATGCCAATAATGATCGCCCGTCGATCACTCGGCAACGCCTGCAGAACATCGTGACCGAGACCGGCGAGAAGATCACGGTCAACTACAACACCAGCTGCGGCACACCACCGACTGATCCGGCGCACAACACGACCACCTGCTACCCGGCGTACTGGACACCGCCAGGCGCGACGGACCCGGTCATCGACTGGTTCGCCAAGTACACCGTGCACTCGGTCGACTCGGACGACTCGACCGGCGGTGGCACCAACCATCAGTCCACCACCACCTACATCCCGGTCGGGGATGCGGCCTGGCACTACGATGACAACCCGCTCACCCCGACCACGCCGGTCAACCAGCGCACTTGGAACCAGTGGCGTGGCTACCAGGGGATGATTGTCCAGACCGGCGGCGTCGTCGCGTCCGACCCGGTGATGAAGACGCAGTACACGTACTTCCAGGGCATGGACGGCGACATCCTGCCCAGCGACATCCCGACCGGCAAGGGAACTCGTCCCAGCCACGTCGCCGACTCTCGCGGCGACCCGGCGGTCACCGACTCCGACCAGTTCTCCGGCATGACCTACGAGACCCAGGTCTTCAACGGCTCCTCGGTCATCTCCGACACCGTCACCGACCCGTGGTCGTCCACACCGACCGCAACTCACGCGCTCACCGGACTTCCGGCACTGCAGGCCTTCCAGACCGGAACAGCGGACACCAAGGTCTATGTGCCGTTGGCCGACGGCACCGTACGTAAGACCGAGACCGACTACCACCACGACCAGTACGGCCGGGTCGACCAGTCCAACGATCACGGTGACCTGGCCACGACCAGCGACGACCTGTGCAGCACGACGACCTACACCGACAACACCTCGCCGAAGACCTTCATGCTCGACAAGGTGTCCGAGGTCAAAGTCCTCGCGATGAGCTGCGGAGCGCGGGACGCCACCCCCGCCGACACCGTCACTGACACTCGCACTTTCTACGACGGCGCAACCGATCTCGCGACACCGCCCACCGTCGGCGATGTGACCCAGGCTCAGCAGCAAGTCACCTACAACGGCGGCGTGCCGCAGTACAACACGACCACGACCACTGTGGACCAGTACGGGCGCACGCTGACCGTGACCGACGCCAACGGCAATGCGTCAAAGACCGCCTACACACCGACGACCGGCGCCGAGCCGACAGCGATCGTCGTGACCGACCCCAAGTCGCACACGACGAAGTCGACACTCGACCCGTTGCGGGATCTGACACTGAGCGCGACCGACCCCGCGGGATATGTCACCAGCGCAACCTACGACGCGCTCGGCCGCCGGCTGGCCGTGAACAAGCCGGGAATCACCGCCGCCGTCAAGTACTCGTACACGGTGGCCAACAACGCGCCGTCGGTCGTCACCACGCAGACGAAGAACGACAACGGCAGCTACCGCACGTCGGAAACCCTCTACGACTCGAAACTACGGGCCCGCGAGACGCAGACACAGACACCGGACAACGGCCGTGTGGTCACCGAGACGTTCTACAACACCAACGGGCTGGTGTCGGAGACCGACGACCCGTACTTCAACTCGGACCCGGTCTCTGCGACCTTCGTGCAGGCGCCGTCGGACAAGGTGCCCTCGGCGACCGGAATCTCCTATGACGGCGCCGGCCGCAAGACCGCCAGTGTCGCCAACCACTTCGCCGTCCAGACCTGGCAGACGACATACGCATACGGCGGCAACACCATGACCACAATGCCGCCCACCGGCACCGCCGCCACGACCGCGTTCACCGATGCGCGGGGCAACACCACCGACGTGTACCGGTACCACGCTGGAGCCACCCCGGATCCGCTCACGGCCGCGCCGTCGGACTACGACCACACCCGGTACACCTTCTACCCCAGCGGGAAACAAGCCAGCATCGTCGACCCCGCAGGCAACACCTGGTCCTATGAGTACGACCTGGCCGGCCACCAGACCGTCATCCACGACCCTGATGCCGGCACCACTGTGGACACATACGACCCCGTCGGACAGCTCACGACGACCACAGACGCGCGTGGCAAGCAAACCACGATGCAGTACGACGAAGACGGCCGTAAGACGAACACGTACGACACCACCGGCGGCGTGGCGCCGTCACCGTCGAACACGATCGCGTCGTGGACGTATGACAAGCCCAAGATCGGCTACCCGACATCGGCGACGTCGTACTCGGGCGGCGACGTCTACAGCACCGCGGTCAGCGACTACAACCAGTACGGCAAGCCCACCGCGGTGACGGCCAAGCTGACCGGCGAGGGAACCACGATCATTCCCGCGGCAGGCCTGATGACCTCGTGGGGATACACAGCCACCGGCAACCTGAACAACATCAACGAGCCGACCACGCCCGGCCTGCTGAACGAGATGGTGTCCTACCACTACGACGCCTTCGGCGAGCCGACCGGCCTGGATTCCAGCGGCGGGTATTCGTCCATCTACGTCAAGGCCGTCGGCTACTCCGAACTGGGCCAGCCGAAGCAGTACACCTTGCCCACCAACGGCGGGCAGATTCAGGTCAACCTGGGCTACGACTCGCAGACCCAGGCGCTCAACGAGGTGCAGACCTTCGCCTCGAAGACCTCGTCCGCCCCCGTCGACGACCTCACCTACAGCTTCTCCAACAGCACGGTGTCGCAGGGCGCGGGCCTCGTCGTCGGCACCACCGACAAGCAGAACGGCGGCACGGTCACCGATCAGCAGTGCTTCGCCTACGACTACGCCAGCCGCCTTTCCGCCGCCTGGACCTCGCTCGACAGCTGCGCGTCGACCCCGAAACCCGGCGCCTCCTCGACGGTCGGAGGCACCAGCCCGTACTGGCAGTCGTGGACCTACGATGCGGCCGGCAACCGCGCCACCCAGGTTGACCACGACACGTCCGGCAACACCTCGGCCGACACCACCACGACCTACAACTACCCCACGGCCGGCAGCCCCCAGTCGCACACCCTGACCAACACCACCGCGACAGGGCCCAAGGCCTCCACCCAGACCGCGTCCTACACCTATGACGCGGCCGGCAACACTCAGCAGATCACGGGTGGCGCGACGGGCGATCAGTCGCTGACATGGACCAACCAGGGCAAACTCGCGACCGACACCACCAGCACCGGCGGCAGCTCGTACGTGTACGACGCCGACGGCAACCTCGTTGTGCGCCGAGACCCCGGCCAGACCACCCTGTTCATCGGTGACCAGCAGATCGTGCTCAACAAAGCCACGAACACCGTCACCACAACGCGCTACTACAAGATCAACGGCCAGACCGTCGCCTGCCGCACCGGTGACGAGAACCCGCAATACCTTGTTCCCGACCGCCAGGGCACCGACCAACTAGCCTTCGACTCTGGTTCTCAGGCCCTCACGAAGCGCCAGTTCCTGCCTTTCGGTCAGACCCGTGACTCCGCCCCCAGCCTGTGGCCCAGTGGACTGGGGTATGTCGGCGGCCTGCCCGATCCCACTACGCAGCTGGAGAACCTCGGCGCCCGCGAGTACAACCCAGCCAACGGCCGCTTCCTCTCAGTCGACCCCGTGCTGGAGGCCGGCGACCAGAATCAGTTGAACGGCTACGACTACGCAGGCAACAACCCCGTCACCGGCAGCGACCCGTCCGGATTGATGTCCGACCCGTCCGGTCCCGCATGTGGCACGCCCGGAGGCGTCGCCTGTTGGAATCCTTGGGGAGACGGAGGAGCAGGTGGTGGAGGCGGTGGTGCCGATTCCAGTGGAGACGATCCTCCGAGCGGAAATAGCTGCTCTAAAACTTGCGGCGAATCTCCAGATAAGGTTCGGCAGGGTAAAGCCCGTGCCGCAATAATTGAGAGGAGCAAGCCTTTTTGGACCCAGGTCAAGGACACCTTGTACGTCCCGGCGCTCCTTCTTGGTATTGTTGATGCGAAGAACTGCGTTTTGCATGGCGATGTTGCCGGCTGCCTCTGGACGTTGGCGAGCATCATTCCGCTATTGAGGCCTCTAAGGGCTCTTGATGCTCTTGTGAACGCGGCGAGGGTGGCTGCAGAGGCGGACAAGATTGCTCAGGCTGCCACTGCTGCTGCCAAGGCGGCCCAAGCTGCCGACGATGCGGCGAAGGCTGCTCAGGCTGCGACCGATGCTGCCGCCGATTCCAGCAAGGCTGCTGAAGGTGCTGGAGATTCCGGCAAAGCGGCTCAAGATGCTGCCGGCTCTTGTTTGGCAAATAGCTTTGCCGGTGACACCCCCGTTCTAATGGCTAATGGAAGCGTCAAGCCGATTCGAGATGTCAAGGTGGGCGACGAAGTTGCCAACGCCGCTCCGGGGGATTCTGTTACTCAGCGGCACGTTGTAACGGCGGTTCACGTCACCGACACTGACACCGACTTTGTAAGTTTGTCTGTCACTTCACCTGATGGACACAAAGCTATTATGGTAACGGCACATCATCTGTTCTGGAATGCAACGGCTCATATCTGGACGGAGGCGGCAGATCTCAAGGTTGGCGATCGCTTGGAAGGAATCGGGGTTGCACAGGTAGTGGTAAGTGGCAGCTGGCGGTTTACCAGTAGTGTTCGCACGTACAACCTTTCTATCGACGCGCTCCATTCGTATTATGTCGTTGTTGGCGACGCTCCGGTGCTTGTTCATAATGATGGTCAGTCTGACCCAAGCGTCTTTAGTAACTTGTATCCAGAGGATACGGGTGGGTGGACGAGAGTAATCAATATCGGCAATGCGCTCGTTAGAACCGGAAACTATCAGTATGTAGTTTTGACCGACGGAACCCTGCTGTTGGGTAAGGGGGACGGTCATATTGCGCTGACAAAAGGCGCCGATGTCTCCGCGGCTGGCGAGGTGCGCATCAAGAGTGGTAGGATAAGGGAGATTAACAATCTTTCGGGTCACTATAAGCCTTACGGGTCGAATGCAGAAGCCTCCGCGGTAGATGCTTTTAATAAGGCCGGTTTCGATGCGACAGGAAAGTATGTTGAACATAAATTCCCCGAACCGCGCTGTTGATGACGACTGTGCGAGGGTCTTTGGCAAGATTGACTTCCTTTTGAAGGTTCAAGAAATTGCCGACGGAGTGGATCAGATTGAGCCGCTTTTGGAGGATTTGGTTGATTCAATCCTCAGGGCTTCAAATTGTAAGGTTCGTGTAGAATTTAAGTTTCAAACACTGGTTCGAGACCTAAATGTTATGAGCCTGGAGATCTTGCAGTACTGTATGTACAAGCTGCGCTGGCAGTCGATTCGCGATATGGCTGAAGATCTTCTGATGAAGGAAGCTGGGATAAATCGCCGGAGGCTGCTCGAGCGCCTTGTTGAGTCTTTTGGTGATGATTGGCCTGAGCGTGAATTGTATAGGCGTTACGATGGTGATTGACTTTGTGGGCAGGGTAATCTTTGTTGGCGTGAAGGTGAAGTTCGCCATAACGACAGGTTGGACTATTGTGGTTATGCGGCATAATAGTCTGGGAGCGTTATTCACGAAGGGTTACCAACCAAGTCGGTAGAACTCAAGCGCTACAACGATCTGGAGCGCAGCTGGAAGCTCGGCGAGACGGCCTCGATGCCCGGTGGCGAGGATCTTCCAGTTCTTGAGATGTCCAATGCATCGCTCGACGGCGGATCGTATCGAGGAGACTGTCTTGTTGTTGGCCTTGTTGCCGACGGAGAGTTCGCCGCCACGTGGATTTTTCGTGGGCGTGATCGCATGAGTTCCTTGATAGGCCATGAGTTCCTTGATAAGCCGGGTCGGCGATGACCGGAGTGTCGACCAGGACCTCCTCCCATCCGCACTCGGTGAACGCATTGCGGTCGTGCATGGAGCCCGGCAAGGGAATCGACACTCCCCGCAGGCCGCCGGAGGTGTCCGCGGCGACCTGGATGTTCAGCCCAGCGCGGTGCCGCTTGCCAGAGTAGTTGTCGTCATGACCAGCGCGGTTGCCAGTCGGGACGTCGGTGCCGTCGACCAGGACGATGCGGCCGCGAATGGCGTCCTTGAGGTCGGGAACGTGAAGGCAGAGAGCTTCCCCGATAAGGGGCAGGATGCCACGGTAGACTCTGGAGACAGTTGGTTGGCTGAGTCCGAACAGGTCGCCGATGGCGGCCTGGTTCAAGTTCTGACGGACGTACACGAGTGTGAGCACGACCGCGCGATACAGTCCCACGATCGGAGGCCACAGTTGCCCCTCGCGACACTGGGCAATCTGCCAGATGCGCGTGACGAGCTCCTCAATCTGGTCAGCGGCAAGCCCTGTAGTAGACTGGTAGCGCAACGGTTCCGCCTGTAAGTCGTGTTCTGTAGGAGGAAAACGATCTTACTCGGGCGGAGCCGTTGTCCTATTTCTGGGTGATCAAGTCGTCAGAATAACGTTCCCTGACCTGGGAGGTCCTGCAGAAGTGATGGAGAAGGCCGTCAGGGATTTCGAAGATTTCTGGTGGGAGACGTTTGGGAAGCCGAACAAATGACAGTCGAACGTAGTCGGTACGATCAGTGGTATGACGTCTTTAGTGTGGCGTATGAGAACCCTGCCTTGGTATCGTCGCTAAACTGTCCAAACTGTGGGTCGCGGGCGCTGAATCTCGTTTTTCGGGGCAATTTTAGCGACGATGTGCGGGCGATTGCAATATTCTGGTGCGGATCATGCATGGTCGGGTTGGCGTCAAATATGACACCTGTGCCGGATGGTGCCGAGGTTACGGTTTCGGACGCCGTGGTAGCGCCCAACTTCAGGATTGTCAAGCGAGGTGTCGGTTAAATTAAACCGTTGACTTTTCGGTTTTGATGATCGGTAATGGCTGGGGAAGTGTGGGCTGTTCTCGCTGGCTGGCCACTGCGATTGGTCGCCTTGTGGTGGCAGTGAAGGCCGTGCCGTGAGGCCTGACGGCCAACATCTGCCGCATCGTTACCTACAGCTTCTCCAACACCACGGTGTCCCAGGGCGCGCGCCCCGTCGTCGGCACCACCGACAAGCAGAAACGTACGTGTGTTGATGGGAATCTGGTGATATTGGTGGAGGTTTTCACTTGGCGGCCAGTCTGGTCGCTGTGTGTCACTATGTGGGTGCCGAAAAAACGACAAAGGTTGGGCGGCGTTCGTGGCGGCCATGGCGGACGAGGAGAATAGGTAGTGTCGACCGAAGCCGGTAATATTCCAGTGCTTAGTATAGGTATTGTCGTTGACGGCACGGCCTCGGGAAATGCTTGGGACAAGGCTGCAATAGCTCTAACGGGTAAGGTTCGTGAAGTTTTGGGTGATGACGAGTCGCCTTTGAGGCTGAATGTGGTTTTTCATATAGCGGGCGACTGGGTTGCGCCCAAATTTGTGGGTGTGCGAACGGGAAGTTACTCTAGCGTCGAAGCACTCTTGGTGGTACAGGCTGCCGTACCGAAAGAGGTGAGCGCGGATCTGAATCGTGACCTTTTTAAACTGCTCGAGATGTCGGTTGACCGTGCAGAATCGTACGCAAAGAGGAAGAAGATTTCAGGGTCCCTCCCTGGGTTGCGAAACGTGGTCGACCGTTTGCGCGGGGAATGGATGTAGCTGACCGATTATGCGCGTGGAAGGTGGACCGCTAACCGTAGTCGAACCGAAGCTCGACTACGGTGGCCAGCGCGGCGGGGCTGTCTGTGCCGATCTTGGTGATGGTAGCGACGCTATTGGTCTAACATGCCGTCGATATTTCGTCGCGACCAAGCGGTGTGGCCAAGGGTTCAAGTTCTATGCGTCTTGTTTGTTCTGTCGAGCCAAGGCCTGTCGCAGGGCGGTGATGCTTGGTTCGCGGCTGATGTCCTCCAAGTCGAGACCCTCGATGTGGATGAGCGCCCTGGTGGCGGTGTCGGGGTTGGTCGTGTTGAGACGGGCGATCTCGTTGAAGCAACTGGAGAAGGTGACGTGCATCCGCTCCGCGAGTTCGGGTGGATCGCTGATCTCGGGGCCGCTGGCGAACGGCGGTGTGGCGACGATGATCGCCGGTGAGCCGTCGCCGCGGGTGTTGGTCAGGATCTGGGATCGGCCTATCTCGGGGGTGCCGCCGTACCGGTCGTGCGCGAGGTAGAACGTCACGATCTGGGCGTCGCAGTCGTGGGATACCGCAGATCCGGCGCCGAGCCGGAAGTCCAGGCCCGGCAGGTCCCCCAGCACGCGCCGCCAGTCGTCCAATGTGGACTGTGCTACGGAGGCGAGGACGTACTGCACCGCGGTCACTCCTCATCGTTTGTGCGGTAGCGGCGAGTAGGGAGGTATGCGTGGCCGCCCGAGGTGCGGCAACACGAGCTGGGCAGGGCGACACCGCCCAGACCGCCCTTGACGTCGGCGATGTGGGGCAGCACGGCGTCGTCCGGGATCAGATCCTTCTTCACCGTGGTGCGCACGATGGTGTATGGCCCCTCGTCCGGCCAGTTCCGGTATGCCTCCCGGCCGTAGGCCGCGGTGCCTTCTGCGTTGTAGGAGAAGTACTTGGCCTCGATGCCCGGCGGGTTGGTGAATCCGCGCTTGCTGTGGATGTCGCCGAGGTCCTGTTCCTTCACCGCGCGGTACAGGGTGATCTCGTCGTCGTTGACCTTCCTGCCGTTGCAGTCCCGTCCGAGCAACCCGAGCGGGTCCAGCCAGCTGAGCGGGGTGGGGACGTAGCCGTGCGGCCGGAGGCCGCCGTAGAGGCCGAGCGGGTCGGGAGTCGCGTACTCTCCGCCGGCGGAGTCGTGGTAGCGACCCCGGAAGGTTCATCCGGAAAGGACATTGGGCCCTGTGCCGACGCGGTTGCTCGAGAACGTGCCACCACCTGTGAGAACGGGCAGCGATCCGCGAACTACCCGCGGACGTCGCAGCCAGTACCGAAAACTAGCCCTGGACACCGCAAGGTTCGACTGAACAGGACACGAATCCGCAGACTAGACTTGAACGGCGAGGCCGGTGAACGTTCGGATCTACTTTGCGGGTCGCAGTTCAACGCCTACTCGACCCGCAAGGTTCGCGCGGACAGGACACGGACGAACCTGGTCAACTGACAGGGGTGAGTAGGTGTGGGCCGTTGTTGCGGACGCTGTTGACGGCCGTGGACACCTCGTAGGGTTCGAGGTGTGGTTCGGGCAGGCTGTTGATCAGGGTTTGGACGTCGTCGGGGTCGTCGAGGGTCGGGTCGAGCCAGGCGTCGAGGAGGTCTCCGGGCGGGATGACCAGCGGGCTGCGGTCGTGGATGTGGCCGGTGGTGTCGGTCGCGGTGGTGGTGATGACGGTGCAGGTCCACAGCCACCGGTTCGGCTTGTCCTCGGGCTGGTCTGGGTCTGGGCGCAGTTCGTAGAGGCCGGCCATGGCCAGCGGTTGGTCGTCGGCGGCGTGTAGGAAGAATGGGACCTTCTTGTTGTCGATCGTCATCCACTCGTAGTAGCCGTCGGCGGGGATGACGCAGCGTCGGCGTTTGGCGGCGGCTTTGAAGGCCGGCTTGGCCAGCAGGGTCTCCACCCGGGCGTTGATCATCTTGCTACCGATTTTGGTGTCCTTGGCCCACGAGGGGACCAGGCCCCAGCGCGCTGGCCGCAGCAGCCGCGCCGCGGGCGCCTCCGGCTCGTCTTTCGGGGCACGTTCCAGCACGGCGCGGACCTGCTGGGTCGGCGCGACGTTCCAGGACGGCTCCGGCTCTTCGCCGATGACCTCGGCCACGTGGAATGCCGCGGCGAGCTCGGCGTCGGTCTGGGTGCTGGCGTAACGACCGCACATATCCGGATTCTGCAACGGGTGGCCGGCCGCTGCGAGTCGACGCTGCCAGAACCCCGGGCACGCAAGGCCGTGCCGTGGCGCTCGGGCCGGGCCGATCTGGCTGACGCAGTGGGCGGCGTTGCGACCACTGCTGCCGGTCGGCATCGAGCCGGGTTGCCCTCGTCGAGGGCGTGTCCGCCCGAACATCCTGTTTAGCGTTGGCGGTGAGGACTTCGAGCTGCCGCCGGTCGCGCTGTGGCCGGGCGAGGCGTTGGAGCAGTTGGCGGCCGGTGCCTGCCAGTGGGATACCAGGTCCATCGTGGGCATCGCCGAGGTGGCCGACGATGTTGACCAGGCGATCGAGCACTCCCGCCGCGCCATCGAGACCTGGCGACGCGTGGGAGACCGCCGCGGTGAAGGCATCGCGCTGGACAACATCGCCGAGTGCTACCGCAAGGCGGGCGACTACCAGAACGCCAGGACGTACTACGTCCTCGGGATCGAGGTGTTCCGGGAAATCGACGACCTGTGGGGAGAGGGAGTCGGCTTGGCCGGCCTGGGAAGGGTGCAGCAGCATCTGGGTGACCTCGCCGACGCGGTGGCGACCTTGGAAGCCTCCCTCGACGTCCGTCGGCGGATCGGCGACAAGTGGGGCCAGAGCGACAGCCTGCACTGTCTGGGGCTGGTCCTGCAGGACTGCGGTCGAACCGCCGAGGCGCGGATGGCTTGGACACGTGCCCTGGTCATCTGCGAGGAGGTCGCCGACCCGCTTGCGGAGGAGATCCGGGCTCTTCTCGTGGCGGCGGAACGGTAGTGGGTGATGCAGCCTGTCCACCGCCGAGGACCAGTTTGGGCAGTGTGCCCGATCCCAATTGTTCGTGCCGGTTCCGCTGCCGCCGTGGAGCCTGGTCATCTCGTGCTCGTTCTGCGGCACCACCAACCGCGCCGCCGTCGGCGCGGTTGGTGAACTTCATTGCTGCCTGCCGCACATGGTGCGGGTTGGGCTGGTCGGGACCGCCCTCCAGCTCAAGCGGATCGTCGGCGACGGGGCCGGCGGCCGTCTGGTCATCGAGTGGAAAGGCAGCTGGCAGCTGCAAGTCCGGTTTGGTCCCAGTCAACCGAGGAAACGTCAGTCAGCCACGGGCCTGTGTCCACAGTGCTTCGAACGTGTCGCGGCTGATCTCCTCGGCGGAGAACTCGTCCTGCTCGTTGATCTCCGCGATCGGTGGGACGGGGATCTCGCCGACTCCGGTGTGGGCGGTCTCGTGGTGCTCGTCGGCCCACTCCAGGTGGCCGTCGGGGAAGAGGTTGACTTTGCGGGTCTCGTAGCCGTCGTCGCCGACCTCGCTGTAGAGCGTGACCGGCTCGTCCGGGAACTCGTGGTGCCACTCGACCTTCAAGTACCAGACCATCAGCTCTGTCCTGTGCGTACGATGCGGCCCGCGATGTTGAGCGGCTTGCTGCCTGGAATGTAGAACACGTTGGGCCGGCCCTTCACCTGGTAGACGTCCAGCCCGGTCACGTCGACCTCGACGAAGTGGGTGAACTTGTGCCCCGCGTACGGCACGCGAAGGAACGCCGCCGACAGCTGCCCCCTGGTCTTCGTGCCCGGCACGATGTCGGACAGGTACTGGCCGTCGCCGTAGCGGGCGTCCTTCGGGTTGTGCTCCTTGGTCGAGGCCCACAGCTCCTGGCTGTCCAGGATGCCCTGCAGGCCTTTCTCGTTGGTGTAGTGGTAAAGCGTGCGGCGCGGCGGGTCCGGACGTTGGAGCTTGTCGTTGGTGTCGCAGGACTGCAACCCGAACGGGTCGCTCCACGCGGTCGGGTTGGGGACGTAGCTGTGCGGGTTCGGTCCGCCGTGCAGGCCGATCGGGTCGGGGCTGGTGTAGGTGGCCGTGGTGGGGTCGTAGTGGCGGAAGTAGTTGTAGTTCTGCCCCATCTCCGCGTCGTGGTACTGCCCGGGGAACCTCAGCGGGCAGTAGGCGCGTTGCGGTGGGGCAGGCATCGGCGCGCCCCAGTGGGTGGTGGTCTGCCGCCACGCGAGCTCACCGGTGGGGTCGACGAGTTCGGTCGGTGTCCCGATCAGGTCGCTGACGATCGCGTAGAACTGGGCGTCGATCCATTCCTGCGGTGCGCTGGCCGTAGGCAGACGTTCGGTCTGGGCGAGCGGCGTGACGGTGCCCGGCCGGTAGTCCCAGCTGGTCACCCGGCCCTGAGCGTCGGCTTGCTCGGCCAGGGTCAGGCCATCCCAGGTGAACAACGTCTGCTCGACGACCTGCCCGTCAGCACCGAGCCGCTGTTTGCTGACGCGGCGCCCGAGAGCGTCGTAGCTGTAGTGCCAGGCGGTCTGGTCCGGGTCAGTGACGGCGACCAGGCGGTCTTGGCTGTCCCAGGTGTAGCGCCAGGTGCGGGGCTTGCCGGACAGCGTGCGGGAGTGCCGGGCGATCAGCCGGCCGTGCGCGTCGTGCTCGTAGCGGATGCCGCCGGTGCTGCGCAGCTGGGTGCCGGAGTGCTGCCGGGTGCCGGCGGCGTCGGTGTCGGCGGTCGGGGGCAGCGGGCTGGCGGTGATGTTCCCGCTGGGGTCGTAGCTGTACCGTTCCTGGTGCTGGGGAGCGTGGACGGTGGTGGCGCGGCCCAGCGCGTCGAGGTCGTAGGTCCGCACGCCGGCGAGCTGGTCGATGATGTGGGTGACGGCGCTGTCGGCGCGGTAGGTGTAGGCGCGGCGTTGCAGTAGCCGCCGTTGGCCGCCGGCACCGGGGGCGGTGAGGGCCTGGGTGTGTAGGCGGTGATTGACGTCCCAGGTCTGGCTCAACAGCACGGCGCCGACGCGGCGGGCGGTCTCGCGGCCGGCGAGGTCGTGTTCGAGCAGCATTGCCTGGCCGGCGGTGTGCAAGGCGGTGGGGTTGCCCGCGGGGTCGTAGACCCAGCGGGAGATCGCGCCACTGGGGGTGGCCCGGTGGGTGCGGTGGCCGAGGATGTCGTAGCCGCTGGTGACCGTGCGGCCGTTGCACGTCTCGGCGAGGACCCGGCCCAGGACATCGCGTTGCAGGATCAGATCGGTGGTGGCGTTGGTGGCGCGCACCAGCCGGTCGGCCGGGTCGAAGACGAAGGTGCTGACCTCCTCTGCGGTCTGGCATCGCACCATGCGGCCGAGCGGGTCGTAAGTCAGGACGGTGGTCTGGTCGAGGCTGTTGCTGCGGGAAGTCAGCTGCCCAGCGGCGTCGCGGGTGTAGCGCAGGGTCGCGCCGTTGAAGTCGGTCTGCCCGATGAGGTTGCCCGCGGCGTCGTAGTCGTAGCGCCAGACCAGCCCGGACGGATCGGCGACCGTGGTCAGGCGGAGTTCGGTGTCGTAGCCGAAAAGCGTGCGGGCGCCGGTTGGGTCGACACGGGCCACGGGGCGGTCGAAAGGCCCGTACGTGGTGCGGGTGATCGCCCCGTGCGGGGCGTGGTGTTCGACCGGGTTGCCCTCGCCGTCATAAATCCACCGGTCGGTGGCGCCGTCGGGCAAGATGCGGGCCGTGAGATGTCCGTCGAGCGCCCAGGACAGACGAGTGACGCCGCCTGCGGGGTCGTGGATGGCGGTGATCCGGCCCCATGGGTTGCGGTCGTAGCGGGTCGTCGCTCCGGCGGGATCGGTGACAGTGTTGGGAAGTCCGGCGTCGGTGCAGGTGTAGCGGGTGACCGCGCCGGCCGGGTCGGTGATCGTCGCCAGCCGGTGCCGGTCGTCGTAGCCGAACCGCGTCGTGGCGCCGGCCGGGTCGGTCGCGGCCAGCAGCGCGCCCTGGGGAGAGTAGGTGCGCCGCCAGGTCGCCCCGTCCGGGTCGACCATGACGACCGGGAGACGGAGATCGTTGTACTCGACCAGATTCTGCGTGCCGTCGGGTCGGGTGACGCGGGTCAGGTCGCCGGCCTCGGTGTACTCGTAGCGGGTGGTGCGCCCGAGCGGGTCGGTGACGACGAGCAGCCGGTCGTAGCGGTCGAACTCCGCGCGGGTGGTCCCGCCCAGCGGATCGGTGATCTCGACGATCTGCAGGGCCTCGTTGAGCTGGTAGCGCGTGCTGTGGCCCAGCGAGTCGGTCGCGGTGGTGACGAGGTTTTCTCGGTCGTAGTCGAAGGTGTAGCTCAGGTGGCCGCCGTCCCCGTCGCCGCGGACGCAGCGCCCGGCCGCGTCGTAGCCGTAGCGGTAGGACACGCCGTTGCGGTCGGTCCAGCCGGTCAGCCGGCCCTCGGGGTCGTAGCGCAGAGCCAGTGTCTTACCGGAGCCGTTGGTCACCTCGACCAGTCGCCGCGCGTCGTCGTAGCCGAACCCGCGCACCGGCACGCCGGCGTCGTCGGCGTCGTGGACGAGCAGGGCGGTGATCAGCCCGTCCTGCGAACGGATCTGGATCCGGTAGCCGCCCGAGTGCCGGACCTCGAGGGGCACGCCTGCGCTGTCGTGGTCGATGTCGATGCGGTTGCCGAGCCGGTCGGTGACCGCGGTGAGCACGACCAGCCTGTCGATTTCCCCGAAGTGCAGGCGCTGCCCGGCGTCGCCGTCCTCGACCACGTAGTCATGGCCGTCGCGGCGCAGCGGCCAGCGCGGTCCCTCCACCGGCAGGACCGCGTCATCGTCTGGCGTCGGGTAGGACAGGAGCATGCCGTCCGCGGCCACGAACACGATGCCCTGCTCGTCGATGTCCAGCCGCTGGTCGAGCATGGAGGCCCAGCTCGGACCGAACAGCCGACCGACTCGGTAGGAGGAGATGTGCGTCCGGGTCAACTGCAGGGGCAGCGTGCCGGGCAGGTCCAGGTCGGTCTCGGTGAGCAGGACGTCGCCGGTGGCCATGTCGACCGGGTCGCCGCCGGTGCACTTCTTGCCGCCGGGAATCGCGTGCTGGCGCGGATTATCGCCGACCTGCGTGCGGGCAGGGGAGTGCCGTGACGTGCTGCCCCGTCCGCTGCCGACCGAGGTCGCGGTGCGACTGCCGCCGTGTGCTGTGCGGCCCGCCTCGGCGTCGGGGTGCAGGCGCTTGAGCAGTCCGGCGCCTTTGCCGTCGGCTTCCTCGTAGAGGTCGGCGGTGGTGCCCAGGCGCTTGCCGGCGCCCTCTACGACGCGGCCGCCCTCGCTGAACACCTTGCCGGTGATCTGCACGCCCTTGCCGAACGCCTTGGCCACCACAGCGCCGATGCCCGAGCGGTCGCCGCTGGCGTGGGAGACCAGGTTCTGGCCGGCCGTCTCCAGCTTCTGCCCGCCGTCGGCCAGCTTGCCGCCGAAGCCGCTGAGTTTGCCGCCCGACCGGCGTAAGTGGTCGGGATGAACATTGATCTTGCTCACCGGCGGGCCTCCAACCGAGTCGGGCGGATCAACGACTCACACACCCGAGTCAGGATGGTCACGGACCACGATCACCTGGTCCTTGGTCTTCTCGGCGTACCGGTGCCACGCCTCTCGGTGCGTGTCGGCGGCCTCGGTGTCGCCGCGGGTCGAGGCCAGCAGGCACTCGCCCATCAGGACGGTGGTCATCACGTGATCGACCAATGCCTGTCGGGACGCCTCGTCCGGTTGGATGTCCAGTTGGGACAGCATCAAGTCGTTGATCTTGTCCAACTGGCCTACCGTCTCGCGGGTGCTGGCGTGGACAGCGGCCCAGCCGGCCTGCTGGGTCTTCAGGTAGTCGATCCATTCCTGGCGCGTGGCCGGCGGCATCGCGTCCAATTCGGCGCGCGCCTCGTCGGTGAGGTCCAGCCCCTCGTACGGTGATTCTCCCTCGATCACTGGGACCGCCTCCCCACGCTGCCGCGACGTCTGGTGATGGTCAGGGTTGATAGTCCGGATCGCCGATCACCGGGGGCACGGTCTTCTCCCCGGTGCCCCAATGCTCGTCGGTGGGCTCCATGAACTTGTTCAGGTGCTCCTGATCTTCCTCGCCCTTGCCTTTGCCTCGACAGGCTGGCCCGCCCATGCCAGGGCTGCCGGCCGTGCCGGGCCGGCCCGCAGTGCCGGCCGTCGGCCGTCCGCCCGGTCCAGCTTCTTCCAGCGGGCCCGCTCCAGCACTTCCACCGCGTCCGGCGACGTTGCCTGTGCCACCGGCGCCGGCGCCACCGCGCGCGCCGAACCCCGACGATGAACCGCCGCGACCTCCGCTCGTGCTGCCGTACCCGTCGGGGCCTCCGCCACCACCAGGCGGGCCGTAGAACCCGATCGGGTTGATCGGCGGCGTGCCGACGGGCGGCCGGACCGGATCCGTCACCGGTAGGAAGCCGCCGGGCGGCCCAGGCGTCGGCGGCCCGCCGACCGGTACGTGCTGGATCGTCGTGGGCGGCAGCGTGTCGACCGGAGGAGCGTCGTGACCGAGCGGCGGGATCGGCTGCTGCCCACGGAAGTCCTGCGGCTGCAACGGATTGCTGCTGCCCCGCCCCACTGGGCCCGGCTGCTCCACCTTGTACGGAACAGGCCCACCCGGCTGCTGCGGCGGGGCGGCGTCGATGCCGTTGCTCTGCGGCACGGCCGGGTACGCCGACATCGTCGTGGTGGCGGTGGTCGAGTTGTTGTTGTAGTCGGCGTAGACCGCTGCGGCGGCGTCCGAGGCGTGCAGGGCCTGTTGTTCCTGTGCCTCAGCGTCGGTCTGGCCGCCGGTCAGGTGTGACCATCCCCGCGACAGCCAACTGTCGGTCGCGGTGACCTCGACCGGCGGGGGCATCTTGTTCTTCACGTCGGCGAAGTGGTCGGCCTGGCTCTGGGTGGACTGACCGATCGTGTGGGACACGTCCTTGGCGTTGAGCACGAACTGCGCCATCGGGGCCACGTCGCCGTGCATCGCGTCGGCCGCGGAGCCCTCCCACGTGGCGCTGGCCGTCCGCAGCCCGGAGGTGATCAGCTGGTGCGCGTCGTCGAACTGGCTGCTGATCTTGGACTGCCACCCGGCGACGGCGGTGGACAGGCTGCTGGGGCCGGTTCCGTTGTGCAGCTGCGTGTAGATCGTCTTGTGGTCGAACGCCGCGTGCGCGTCGCCGGGGACTTCCCGGTCAAACGGCCACATCCACCCTCACCTCTTCCCGAGTTTCCTACTGTCCAGCGGGGATGTTCTTCAGCGCGGCGCTGGCGACCTTCGGCGGGAACGCGCACGGGTTGCTGGCGTCCGGGTTGTCCTTCCCCGTGACCACTACCGTGAGGGACAGCTCCTGTGTGTCGGAGACACCGAGGAACATTCCGCAGGACAGCTTCTGCTTGTCGACCAGCACCGCCGGGTAGCTGTCGACCGTGGTCGGTTGGAAGAAGCTGTAGTTGTCCTTGGAGAGGTAGGTCTGCTCGATCCCCTTCCCCGTCTTGATGAGGGGCGCGAGGACGACCGTGACGTTGTTGTTCTCCCACATGCACGACGGGTCGCCGGTGGCTGTGGTGTCTGGCTTGGGCTGCGACCGTGGGGTGGCGCCGAGATCTGCCAGCTGCTGGGTTGTGAGCAGCTGGCACGGGGCGATTCCGTTGAGGGTCTTCGGGTTGCTGACCTTGGGCGCCGTGTTTCCCGACGGCGTGGTCGTCGAGCTCGTCGAGGACGCTGGTCCCGGTGTGCCCGGAGCTGTCGGGGAACAGCCGGACACCGCGAGCACGGACAGGCCGGCGGCGAGAGCGCCGATCCGACGAAGCTCAGATTTCACAATCACTTCCAGGTCCGGGTCGTCAGAGCGTGAACTTGATCTCGGCGCTGTTGTCCGCGACGTTGTATAGCTGCATGGTCTTGTCCGTCTGGGCGATCAGGTCGTCGCAGCGGGCGATGCAGTCGTTGAGGGTCTTGCCGAGGCATCCGTCGTCATCACCGGCCATGCGGCGGATGTCGTTGACAGCCTTCTTGCTGACCGCGTCCTCGGCCGGATAGCCGACGGTCCTGAGGATCTGGGAGTCGGCCAGCATCTGGACGAACTTCTCCTTGGTCTGCACCCAGACGGCCTTGACGGTGGGCAGCTGGTCCGGCGCGACCTTGAGAGTGCCTTGCGTGACACCGCCCTTGCCGTCGCCGACCCAGGTGGTCAGCGTCGCCATCTCGGTGCCGACCGCCGCGGCCTGGCCGACCTGGAATTCCTCAGGCATCCCCAGCATCCTCCCCAGGATCATCGACTCCGTCGTACCCGACCGCTCATCGTGCCACGCACCGCACACTCGCCGGCGCGAACGGCACCCGATGAGACGGTCACAACCGCCGTCTGGTTCCCGCCAGCAGCTCCTCCACGGCCCGCACCACGACGTTGAAGTCGGCCGGCGAGGCGACGGTGTATGCGGCTCGCGTGTAGAGCACGGACCGGCCTCGGTGGGTGTCGATCACTTGCACCACCCTGGGCGAGCGGTGCCGGCGGCCGGACGAGTCGCGGGCGGCGACGCCGATCTTGCCGTACCCGGTGCGGTCGCCGCCCAGCAGCGAGACGAGGTTGCGGGCGTCGTCGGAGCGCAGGCCTCGTGCCTGCAGGGCCGCAGTGAAGGCCTGGTCGGAGTCGTCGCCGCGCTCGGCGACGTCGCGGCCGGCAGCGTCCAACTCGGCGGTCGGCACACTCACCACCGAGCCCCGGGCCGGCGACAGATCGGGCAGCACGCCCACGAGCGCGGCGGTGACCTGGTCAGCATGAACAGTGTCGACCTGGACCTCGTCGTTGTCGAGGACCGCGCGCACCGCGTAGCCGCCGCGGGCGGCCACGCACGCGCGGATCTCCCGGCCCATGCCGGGGGAGAAGCGGAGGTCCAGCTCGACGGGGGCTTGCGTGAACAGGGCGAGGGCGCCGTAGAGGTCGTCGTCCAGGTCGCCGCGGCGGTCGATCATCCCGCGGGCGCGAAGCCGGTCCTCGGCCTCGTCAAGAGCCCGTTGCGGGTCGTCGGGCACGGTGGCGTGGTTGCGCCAGGTGAAGATCACCGGCAACGCCGGCAGGCGAGACCGCTGCCAGGCGACGCCCAGTTCGGCGTAGTCCAGCTCGACAACTGCCACGAGACCCCCGTCTCTCCTTCAGCACGCAGCCTGCCGACAGTAGCGGATCGGTCACGCACAGGAGGAGGAACTGGGGGAGACGGTGGTTAGTCGCGGGGTGGAACTGCGTCGAGCAGCGTCCACGCCGTGGGTCCCTGCCTGTGCGGGGACGACCTGCTCGGCCTTGCCACGATGGCCGCCATCTACGGAACAGCCCCGCCTGCGCGGGGACGACCCCTGAGAAGACCGGGAAGGGCGGCGGGAGCCGGGAACAGCCCCGCCTGCGCGGGGACGACTTTGGCCATCCATCCGACGGTGTCGACGAGGTCGGAACAGCCCCGCCTGCGCGGGGACGACACCAGGCCCTCGTCGCCGAGGGGCTTGACGACCGGAACAGCCCCGCCTGCGCGGGGACGACAAAGCTCTGATGCGATAAAACCAGTGCGCACCAGGAACAGCCCCGCCTGCGCGGGGACGACCAATGACGCCGGGCGACGTGCAGGGGAGGCATGGGAACAGCCCCGCCTGCGCGGGGACGACACTTGCTGAACTGCAGGTTTGCACCTTACGTGCCAGGCTTTCAACCGGTTTCGTCGAGCCTGTTTGCTGGCGGTGGCGGACCGGACCAGAACGACAACGATCAGCCGCGGGGCGGCAACCCGCCGAGGAGTGTCCAGGCCGCGCGGAGGTGGAGGACGAAGTCCCCGGCCTGCTCGGTGTCGAAGAGAACTTGGCAGGTGCGCTGGTCGGGCAAGGTCAAGGCCAGCTCACTGGGCCCGAGCTCCGTCGGATCCGACGTCAGCGTGTGGGGTCGGTCACCTGCGGGTCTGGCGTTGAGCAGCAGCCGCCCGTGTATCGGGTGCGAGCTGGATACGTAAGAAACCTCACCACCCAGCAGCGCGGTCAGCAACTCGAACAGGTCGTCGGCGGACAGGCTGACCGTGAAATCCGCGTGCCCGCCGAGAGCGACCGTGACGGTGTCCCGGTGCGCGGCGATCGTGGTTGCGGACAACGTCCTGGTGATGACGACGCCAGGCACGACCCGCGCGAACATCGGATCAGACACAGGGCCGGTCCTCTCCCGACGTATCCGCCGCTGATGAGATGGCCACGGCCGACACGAAGGCCGAGGCGCGGCCCTGCGGCAGCAGATCCTGGTCGTGGCTCATGGCGACACCACCTTCGGGTGCGGAGGCTTAGGCCCGGTCGTCTCGTGGCGTCTCAGGACGAGGAGTGCGCGGGGGGCTGTGAACAGGCGACGTGGGCGCACAACGGTCAGAAGGGTGGCGAGGACGCCGGATGTCCTCCTGGTGGGCACGGGTTCAGACATGGGGACCGCCTTCGATTTCGGTCGTTCCCACCGGCGTCGGGGAGGAAGCTGGCTGGGCCGGTGTGCCGGCCGTCGACGTCGGGGCGCGGAACACGAGGCCGGTCTCGGGCCGGCGCGCGGCCGTGACCACGGAGGTCGCAGACGGCCTGGTCTCGGTGGCGATGGCCGCCCGGCGGCGTATCGGCGGGGACTGGCGCAGGCCGTGGCTCATCGCGACACCAATTCCCGTTGTGCCGATGCGAAAGTCGGTGCCGTCATGGCGCGCCGGAACACCGCCCACGCCTCGGACACGTCGATGCGGGTGAACGGCGGTGTGGCGGTCACCGGCACCTCCCGCAGGGTGAGCTTCCCGGTCGGCCCGCCGGAGATCCCGGTCACGACAATGGTGACGGAGCCGTCGGCGAGCCGGGTGACGTAGAACTGCTCGCCGGCAAGACCGGCCAGCGGGTGCACCAGTGCGGCGGCGACCTTCACCGCGGTGCGCCCGCCGGCCCACTCCAGGCACAGACCGTCGGGGCCATCGAGGCGGACGGTCAGCCAGTAGGTGGTGCCCAGGACCTGCAGACGGCGAAACACCCCGCTGGCCAACGCCGCAGGGCCAGGAACTCGGCAGCCGGTGCGGATCGCGGAGCGCTCGGCCGCGGTGAGCAGGCCGTCGAGGTCGGGCAGTCGCTCGGAGCCGATCACCTTCCGGGTGAAGGCGAGCGCGGCCACCCACTGGCGAAGGCTCGTGTCCGACAACGCGATCAGCTGGCTCGGGCCGTCGGCGAGGTGGAGTTGGACGTGTCGGCGATGCACGGTCGCCCGCAGGCCGGCGAGCCCGCGCAGGCGGCCGTCGAGGACGTGCGGGGTCAAGGCCGCCATCATCGGCGCCAGAACCCCCGGGTGCAGATGCACAATCGTACCCTCGGACGGCTCCTGGGGGCGGATCATTCGGCACAGCGGCATCGGGGCCTCGACCGTGGTGGCCGGCCACTGGTAGGGGGCGATCTGTCCGAGCGCGAACAGCATTCCGGCTTCCAGCTGCTGCTGGACGACGTCGAGGGTGTCGGCCAGCAGCGCGTCGCGGAAGCGATGATTCACCGCGGGGGCGGGGTACTCGCCGAGCAGCCGACTCTCGTAGCCCTCGTCGAGAAGCTCGTGCATCCCGGCCCGCTCCTGCGCGGACAACACGTGCAGGGCCTGGGTGACGGTCGGCAGGAGTGTGGAGTCGGATTCGCCGGTGTAGGTCCGGCGCAGCGTGGCCAGACGGCGCGTCAACGAGAGACGGTGGGGCATGACGAGGTGCTCCAGATGGGGATTCAGAGATGGCAGGCCAGCGCGGCGAAAGCAAGCGACTGGGCGGGGTCGCCGACGTCGGCCCAGTGCTCGGGCCGCCACTCCGGCGTGTAGACCACGCCGGGCCAGACCATGTGCTTGAAGCTGGCCAACATCGCGGTGATCTCCGCCCGCGACCGCAGATGGGCCTGATTCTGGGTGCGCTGGTAGATCTCGACGATGTCGGCCAGCCGGTCGGGGTAGTCGCTGGCGGTGGCGTGCGTGAGGCCGAGATAGCTGCCGGCCGACAGCGCGTCGGAGTAGGCCCGCACGATGCGGGCGGGCTGCTGGTGGTCGGGGATGAAATGCAGGACCGCGCACATCAGGACCATGATCGGCTGTGAGAAGTCGAGCAGCTCCAGCGTCTTGGGGTGTTGCAGGACGCGGTCGGGGTTGGTGATGTCCTCGTGGATGCAGGTGGCGCAGGGGTTGTCCTTGAGGATGTGGAGGCTGTGGGCGACGACCACGGGTTCGTTGTCCACGTGGACGACGCGCGCGTCGGGCACGAGGCGTTGCGCGACTTCGTGCACGTTGCCGGCTGTCGGGGAGCCGGAGCCGAGGTCGAGGAACTGGCGGATGCCGTGCTCGATGCCGTACGTGACGAACCTGCGCAGGACGGCGCGGTTGTTGCGGGCGGCGACGTGGGCCTCGGGCATGATCGCGAGGACCTCCTTGGCGGCCTTGCGGTCGACCTCGAAGTTGGTGGAGCCGTCGAGGAGGTAGTCGTAGATCCGGGCGGCGCTGGGGCGTTCGATGTCCACATCTGACGGTCGCCAGTCGGAGTTCCTGGCCCACTGGTCTTCGTCGTGGCCGTCGGCGATGCCCACGATGGTGCTCCTTGTCGGGAATGGTGATGCGGTCAGGCAGACAGGGCGTGGCGGCCGCCGGATGGTTCGGCGCTCGGCAGCGGGATTGTGGGGACCGGCACGGTCATGGCTGGTTGAGTCGATGCTTCGAACCCAAGTCGATGCTCTGGCTGGAGATCGAGGGGGTGTCGGTGCCGTTGTGGTGCAAGGCATGTCGGCTCGACCAGCTCGTCTGGGTGGGTATCGGGACTGTGTTGGTCGGGTCGCGTTCCGCTGCGCGGTTGGCCAGATGCGCTCGAATCTTGTCGAGCTCGCGACGGACACCGATCCGAGGCAGCAACCACTGCCAGATCTCCTCGGTGGTGGCGGTGGCGAAGAAGTTGGTGACGCTGAGGACGCGGCAGGTGGCTTTTCGAGTTGGCCAGTAGGGCCATCGCCGTGTCTTTGGGCGGCACCGCCGACAACGACCACAGTCGTCGACCTTGTGCAGCAGCACGAGTACGTAGCAGGCGCCGGCGAGTCGCAGGAGGATCTCGTCGAGGTCGGTCGTGCCGAACACCGAAAGCCCGCGGATGTCGCCCTGGTCGAAGCCGTGCAACACGTCCGCAAGCTCATCGCGGATGAGAAGGCGACTGGCCGGCGACGGGCGGTTCATCGGGCGTGTCCGATCCGGTAGCCCATTCCGGTGGCGTCCAACAGCAGGGTGAGACGCACTGGAATCACCTCTTCCCTTCTGGTTGTGCTTCTGCGAGTAGACCCATACCTCGTGAGTCGCACCACGTCGCGAATGGGACAGGAATGGGACACGGAGGGGACGTGCGCCCTCTTCACCTGCGAGAATGGTTGGCGTATCATGGATGCGATCACACGAAGGGGTGACACATGGCCAGGCGTGAGAGCCCGTTGACGAAGTTGCGCAGGGCTGCGGGTTACACGCAGGAGTCATTCGCCGACAAGCTTCACGTCGATCGACGCACCGTCGGTCGATGGGAGGGCGGTAAAGCGGCGCCATCGCCAACCATGCATCCGACGTTGGCGCTAGCTCTCGACATTTCGCCAAAAGAGTTGATTGTGGTTTTGGATCAGACCGCGGCGTCGGCAGCGAGAAGTCATGCTCTGGGCGCGGCGGACACGGAGGTCACGTCCTCGCGGCGGTTGCCGACCGGCTCGGTTGATCACGTGGATGAGCTGGTCGCACATCTGCGGGAGCAGTGGCACGTACTCGTGCGGGCGGACAACCTCCTCGGCCCTCGTCGCGCGCTGGCCGGTGTCCTTGAACAGCTCGGTGTGATCGAGGAGCTTTTGCCTGTCACCAAGGGGGTCGAGCGGGGTGAGCTAGTCAAACTTGCTGCGGCATACGCGGAATCGGCCGCCTGGCTGTACGAGGACTCCGATCAGATGGGCAAGTCCGTGTGGTGGATCGACCGTGCGATGGCATGGTCGCACGAGGCGGACGACCGCAACATAGTGGCGTGGAGCTTGTTCCGTAGAAGTCAACACGCCTCGGCCGGTCGGGACGCACAAGGGACACTCGGTCTTGCTGCTGCCGCCGGGCGCGAGACCGTTGAGACGGCAACGCCGATGTGTGCGGCGATCCTCCAAGAACAAGCTCACGGCCACGCCCTGGCGGGCGACGAGAACCTCATGAACCGCATGCTGGACACCGCTCAGAGGTTCGCTGCTTCGGAAACCAGCGGGGACGCGCGGCAGGGCCACGGATCCTTCTGCACTCCGCCCTACCTCGAACTGAAGCGGGCACAGTACTTTGTGGTGCTGCGGAAACCGGCCCGAGCGGTTGATCTGTTCGAGTCTGTGCTGCCTGCTCTGCCGCCCGTCTACCGCCGGGATCGAGGTGTCGCCTACAGCCGCCTGGCGCAGGCGCACGTCGCGATGAACCATCCGGACCAGGCGGCGGCGTTCGGAAGGAAGGCGCTGGAGATCGCACGTAGCGTCGGCTCGATCCGGACCGAGCAAGAGGTGTCGAGGCTGGGCGGACAACTCAAGCGCCACAAGCGGATTCCTGACGTTCAGGCTCTCTTCGACGACCTGGGTGTTTCGGCGTGACGACTTCGGACTCCGAACTCGTCGCGATGCGGCGGGCGATCAGCTTGTCCGCGCTCGGGCTCGGCTCGGCCAGTCCCAACCCGCCGGTTGGCTGCGTGATCCTCGATCGTCAAGGCCGGCCGGTGGGAGAGGGATATCACCAGCGCAAGGGCGAATCCCACGCCGAGGCGCACGCCTTGGCCGCGGCTGGGGAACGCGCATACGGCGGAACTGCGGTCGTCACCTTGGAGCCCTGCAACCACGTCGGACGGACACCGCCATGTCACCAAGCCCTGATTGACGCGGGTATCGCGCGCGTGGTGATCGCCGTCATTGATCCCACCTCGCGCGGCGCTGGCGGGGCCGTGCGGATGCGCGAGGCAGGGCTGGACGTCGAGGCTGGGGTCCTTGTCGAGGAAGCGGAGGTTGTCCTCGGTCCCTGGTTGCGAGCGCTGCGCCGCGGCCGGCCTCTCGTGATCTGGGCATTCGAAGTCGCGAAAGACGGGCCGACGGCGATCCCTCGGAGCCAGTGCGACGCGTTCGCGCTCCGCGCGGGCGTCGACGCAGTCCTGACAGCTGGTGGCCGGCTGATCGAGGGACGCCCTGGTGGGCACGGCGCTGGGGTGTTCTCGTTGCCCAGCAATCTAACTGGCGATCCTGCCCTCGTGCTGGAGAAGCTGTACAAGGCAGGTGTTCGGACTCTGCTACTCGATGGCGGCACCGACGTCGGCGGCCCGTTCGTTGACCGTGGCTTGGTCGACGAGATCTGTTCGTTTGTTGGTGAAACGGCTCCGTCTGGGGTGCCGCCCACGGACCGAGCTCTGCTGCCCGTGGGCTTCGGCATTCGGTCGGTCAGCAGAGGTACCGACGGTGTCTTGGTCACAGCGACTCAGGCCCAGCTGTCCGAAGCTCAGAAGTGGCCCTCCTGATCAGGTCAGGATGCGCGTGCTGTTTGTGCCACCCAATGGCCAAAGAGAGCGCGTCGAGCAGTGTGCGGGCCGTGCCGGACAGCTCGTAGTGGACCTCGCGCGGCCACACGCCTTCTAGTTCGCTTCGGTGAACCAGGCCGACGGCTTCCATACGGCGAAGAGTGCAGATGAACGTGCGTGTTTGCGCGTATCGGCATCGCCCGGTTCGCCGGTCGATCACGCGGCTGGCTCGGACCTTGTCGAGTAGCTCGGAGTACCGGTGTGAGCCGAACTGCAGCGCGATCAAGATGTCCGCGCTCCATTCCGCTGCGAGTAGGTGTCTCACCTCCAGCAATGCTTGGAGGAAGGTAGCGGCGTCGTCGTGGAGGTGTCGGTCGGCGATATTCTGGTCTTCCGGCGGCGCTGACGAATGTGAGACTCGCGCGTCTTTCGGGTTGATCTTATTGTTCAGGTGAGCAGGCCATGTTGCCGTGCTAGTCATAGTGCACCTGTGCGATCTGCAAGTTGAATGAGTACGGTGTGCGGCCGGATGGGCCGCGGTATCGCTCGAAAGGATTAGTATCTGGCGTTCGATTCGGTCGTGTTTACGCCGAGTGATCGGCTGCTATCGGAGGCGTGTGCGTACAGGCGTGCTCCAATCGAGTGGTTCGCCGGCGTCTGATCTGTCCGTGGTTCCAGATTCGTCAATGCTTCTGTTGGATGGCTGTACGACGACTGCAGGCGTCTGAAGTCGCGCACCGGCGCGGCATCGGCGGCTGGGGGCAGCGAGTCGGCGTCGACTGGGGGCTGGGCGGGATTCATGACGAGTTCAGGAGGCAAGATCGGCGAGGAGTTCGCAGGCGACCTGCGCATCGCGCTCTTGGGGCCGCCGGCGGCGGCCCTGAACGGGCGGGACCTGCGCCTCGGGCCGCCGCGGCAGTGGGCGGTGCTCGCTCTCCTCGCCGCACGCGCAGGACAGGCTGTGGCGAGGGACGAGATCATCTCGGCGGTGTGGGGAGCCGCGCAGCCGGTCTCGGCCGAGAGTGGGGTCCACACCTATGTGTCGGGACTTCGGCGCCTCGTGGAGCCGGCTCGCACGAATCGCCAGCCCGGTCAGATACTCGTATCGCATGACGCCGCGTACGAGCTCCGAGTGCCAAAGGAAAACATCGACATCTGGGAATTCGACCGCCTGTTTGACGCGGCCGAATCGCGGTGGCGTCACGGCGAGTTCGAAGCGAGCCTTACGGGTCTGGAGTCGGCGCTCGCGCTATGGAGGGGCCCCGCGTTCAGTGGGATTCCAGGGCCATTCGCGGAAACCGAGCAGGTCCGCTACGACGAGCTGAGGCTTGCCGCGGCTGAAAGAAGGGCGGAGGTGCTGATGGCTGTCGGGCGGCAGATCGAGGCGATCCCTGACCTTCAGTCGCTCACCCGCCAGAATCCGCTGCGTGAACGAGCCAGGCACCTGCTCATCCAGGCGCTCTACCGAAGTGATCGGCAGGCCGACGCGCTGGCGGAGTTTCAGGAGACCCGGCGATGCCTTGTCGAGCAGCTCGGCGTCGAACCCGGCCATGCTCTGCAGACGCTCCACTCGCAGATCCTCCGCGGCGAACCGGCAGACGACCTTGGCGGCCATGACCCGGGACCCGTGAGCACCAGGTCCGACGACCACATGGTTCCGTCGCAGCTTCCAAGGAGAAACGGCAGACTGACGGGCAGGACATCCGAGCTGAAGCGGTTGAACCGTCTGCTCGACTCGCCCACTCAGGTCGGCGATCCGTTGCCGGTGGTGTTGATCACTGGTCCCGCCGGGGTCGGCAAGACCACCCTGGCAGTGTCCTGCGCACATTCCGTGGCGGAGACCTTCGACTGCCAGATGTATGTCAACCTCCACGGCTTCGACCAGGAACGAGCGGCATCCTCGTCAGCGGTGGTGCTGGGCGGCCTGTTGGAGGCACTCGGGCTGAGCTCGGCCCGCATGCCGGCCGATGTGGATCAACTGTCGGCTCTGTACCGGAGTGCCACGGCGGCCAAGCGGCTCCTTCTTGTGTTGGACAACGCCGAGAGCGCCGCACAGGTTCGTCCACTCCTGCCCGGTGGAGCAGGGTCCGCCGTGATCGTCACCAGTCGGTCCCGGCTCGACGGCCTTGTCGCTCGGGACGGCGCTCATCCTGTGGTGCTCATGCCGCTCAGCGCGAGGGACTCCATCGACCTGCTGGCCGACGTCATCGGCGAGCACCGGATCGCTGGCGAGCCCGAGGCGGCGGCCCGTGTGACGGCGCTGTGCGCGGGGCTTCCGCTGGCGATCAGGGTTGCCGCCGAGCGCATCGCGACGCGGAGCCACCTCGCGCTGTCTGATGTCGCTGCGGACTTGGCCGAAGAGGCGGGGCGGCTCGATGCGCTGACGATTCGTGGCGACGACGAGACCTCGGCGCGGACGGTGTTTTCCTGGTCATACCGCCATCTCGACGCCGAACATGCTCGGTCGTTCCGAATCTTGGGCCTTCATCCCGCCGTCGACTTCGGCGTCGGCGCCGCTGCCGCGATGCTCGATGTCGCGATCTCCGAGGCGCAGGAACAGCTCGACATGCTTGCGAGTGTCCATCTCGTCGAAGAGATCCGGCACGGCAGGTACCGGTTCCACGACCTGATTCTCCTGTACGCCAAGGAACTCTGTGTGGAAAGGGACGATCCGAGGCTCCGATCGGAAGCGGTGGAGCGGCTCCTGCAGTGGTATCTGGCCATGGCCGTGCGTGCCTCCGACGCGGCGGCTCCTTGGCGGTGCCTGCCCGATAATCAAGCGAATGTTCAAGGCCTGCAGGCGATCTACGACCGCGACGACGCGCTGAAGTGGTTCCACAACGAGTCCTCGGCGCTGTCCGCCGCCGCGGAGCTTGCGGCCAAGTCCGGCCGGCTCGATGTTGCCTGGCAGATTCCGCTTGCCGAGTTCAACTACCTGCACCTGGTGAAGAACTGGAGTCTGTGGGCGGCGGTGTACGGCCTTGCCCTGGACTCGGTCCAGGGCAAGGGGCAACCGGTTGGCGAGGCATGGATGCACCATGGACTGAGCGTTGCTGACCATGGCCGGGGCGAGTTCACCGGTGCGTATGAACATTCACGACGTGCGCTGGAGATCCGTCGAGCGCTAGGGGACCGGGAAGGCGAGGCGTGGAGCCTGCACGGGCTCAGGATCGCCTGCCTCGGTCTGGAACGGCTGGAGGAGGCCGAGCGCCACCTCATCGCCGCCATCGGGGTCCATCTCGAACTCGGAGACCGCTACGGCAAGACGGTGACCACTTTGTTCCTCGCTGAGACGAAACGAGAACTGGGGCAGTACAGCGAGGCGATCGAGCTGGCCGGCACAACACTGGATGACTACGAGAAACTTGATTCACCCCATGGGATGGGGCAGACGCTCAAGGTGCTTGGGCGATCCCACGCGTACCTTCACCAGTACGAGCTGGCTGAGCATTACTACCAGCGGGCCCTGCGAGTGTGCCACGACGCCGGCGACGAGGTCGGCGAGGAGGAGTCACTCTGCGGGCTGGCCGATGTCATGACCGCGGTGGGCGCGAACGATCGAGCTCGTGTCTACCTGACCCAGGCGCTGGAGATCCTTCAACGACGTGGCGATCCGCAAGCCGAAGATGTCCGCTCACAGCTCGCGACCACCTGAGACGATGTCCAGACTCACACCTGGGGAGAACACGACATGTCCATCCTGCTGGCTGGTGCCGAAAATCTCACGCTGACCGGTCGACTTCGCCACGACGACGCCGCCCTGACGTGTGCGGCGGTGGACTTCGGTGGCGTGGCGAAACGCCATCCGATGGCGGTGCTCGTCCCAGCGAACGCGACCGACATCGCACAAGTCGTACGGTTCGCGGCCGACCGAGGAATACCGGTGTCAGCCCGAGGAAGTGCCCACTCGCTGTACGGGCAATCGCTTGTTTCCCAAGGGATCGTCATCGACATGAAGGGCCTGGGCACGGTCCACCGCGTCGACGGCGACCAGGCCCTCGTCGATGCCGGAGCATCCTGGCGTGCGGTGCTTGCCGCGACCCTCCCGCATGGGCTCACGCCGCCGGTCCTGCCGGACTTCCTCGACCTCTCCGTTGGCGGAACGTTGTCGTTGGGCGGTATCGGCGGTACTAGCCACCGTCATGGAGCTCAGGTCGACACCGTCATCGAACTGGAGGTCGTGACGGGCACCGGCGAGATCGTGACCTGCTCTCGGACCTCCAACGTCGCACTGTTCCGGGCCGTACTCGCGGGGCTCGGGCAGTGCGCGATCATCACCCGGGCGACCATCCCGCTGATCGCCGCCCCTACGCATGTTCAGCACACACGAACCCGTTACGAGACAACGGCCGAGCTGAACGCCGCGCAAGTCGCCCGAGTCGACGAGGGACGGACCGACTATGTCGAGGGTCTCGTCACACAGGACGGCGAAGGCGGCTGGCTCCGGTGGATGGAGACGGTGGCGTACCTGGGAGAAGGCCACGCGCTTGGAGAATCCACCATCCAGGACAACGGCGTCGTGATGGAATCGACCACGAAGTCGTACTTCGACTTCGTCAACCGGCTCGGCGACGAAGCCGCCTTCTTGGCAGATCTGGGGCCGCAGAGTCAAGTGCGGCCGTACTGCACAGTGTTCGTGCCGAGCGGCGCTGTCGACGCTGCTGTCGACGCCGCCCTCGCGCGACCGCTCTCGGAAGTCGGCGAGCAAGGCCTGTACCTCGTCTACCCGCTCCGACGTTCCCGGTTGTCCACACCGCTCTTCCGGCTGCCGGACGACGAGGTGGTGTTCCAGTTCAGCGTGTTCCGTTACGCGGGCTCGGAAGCGACTGAGGTTGTCGAGGGCATGCTCGCCGCCAACCGGGTCATGCACGCCGAGGCGCTCCGCTGTGGGGGGACTCTGTACCCGTACTCGGCAGTGGAGCTTGATCCGCAAGGATGGCGGGATCATTGGGGCGAGGAGTGGAGCTTCTTGGAGGAGGCCAAGGCAAGTCATGACCCGCAAGGAGTACTCGGCTGTGGCCAGGGCATCTTCCGTACTCGGTAGAGCGACCAGATACAGGGGTCATCCGAAGGTGTGAACCTGCACGGGAGATCCCATGGTGCACCTTGAATGCGCCAAGGAGGCGCGGTGTAGAGCTTCAGGTGTGACGCGATGACCGTCGCGTCGCTTGCCGAGAAGGAAGGTCACCATGAGCCTCTCGATGACTCTCCCCGGCACCGTGACGTCCGCATGTCGGTGCCGGAATCCCCTCTGCGCCACCGCGTGCGGACCGGGAGCCGGCTGCCGGAGGCGCGCTGCCCCCGCTGCCTCCGAGCAGCCGGCACCTCCAACGAACCTGGCGGCGCGACATCCGTTGGAGAACAACATGACCTCTCGCGCCGTGCAATCCCTTGGTGCGGTGGCACTGATTCCCTTGGTGCTGACATCCTGCACTGACCGCGCTCCCGATGCGCCACCAGCGACCGCTTCACCGGCCACGACATCAGCGTCCGCTGATCCGCGTGGCGAGATCACCCAGGCCTACGTGGACTTCTGGGCCGTGGGAAACGCGGTCGCCCGAGAAGATCCGGGAACCTGGCGCACGAAACTTGAGTCGGTCGCCGTCGATCCTCAGCTTTCGCGAATGCTGGACAACCTGGGCGCACTGCAGTCGAGGTCGTTGACCGTCTATGGCGCGACGCGAGAACACGTGACGAACATCGACATCGCCGGCGACATAGCCACCGTGCAGGACTGTCAGGACGCGAGCGGCACGGGCCAGGCAGACGCGAAAACCGGCGCGCACAAGACGGTCGGAGTGCCGCGAAGCCCGGTCACCGCCCGGATGCAGCACGACACGGACGGAAAGTGGCGAGTAGCGGAGGTTTCATACCCTGGAGGGACGTGCTGATGAGAGGAAAAGGTGTGGTTGGCATTGCAGTGCTGACTGGTTCGATGGTCGTCCTGCCGGCCGGCGAAGCGCTGGCAGACGTACCTGGTGGCCAGATTACCGTGGCACCGGTGGATCCCGGCGGAGTCTTCGCTGGCCCGGGCGTCGGCATCGGAGCGATGAGCCCCGGCGGTCCAGGAGTGCCAGGAGGCTCCGGGGGCCTAGGTGGTGCCGGCCCGGCCGCCGCGTGCGTGTTCGAGTCGGCGGGCAAGACCACCTCGGAGTTGTTCGCGGCGGGCACGCCCGGATACGGGGGCACGTTGGCCGGCGGAGGGGCGAAGGGCTACTACCTGGTGTGCGGTGGGGCTCACCGTGGTTGGTTCAACGGGCCGGACCAGCTGCCGGCGGGTGCGGTGTTGGTGACCCCGGAGCAGTTGGCGCAGCAGGCGTACCAGCAGCTCGCACTTCCCTTGCCGGTGCCGCATTTCTCGCCGGACCTGCGGACGGCCTCCGGTCGGGCGACGGTGGTGGGGGAGCACACCTGGGTGTGGACGGACAAGGCGGGCTGGGCGGTGCAGTCCAAGCGGGTGCAGGCCGGACCGGTGTGGGCCGAAGCCGTTGCCACACCGATGAAGTTGCTGTTCACCCCGAATACCGACCGGTCGTTGTCCTGCTCAGGGCCGGGTACGGCCTACACCCCGTCGGCCGGGCTGCACCGGGCTTCGCCGGACTGCGACTACGTTTTCGTGCGGCCCCGTGATCACGTCGACGCCACGTTCGCGATCCAGTGGTCGGTGCGGTGGACCGGGTCGACCGGCGCGGCGCCGGCCGGCGGCACGTTGCCGGACATGACCTCCCGCGCCATGCTCGGGTTCGCGGTCGAGGAAGTTCAGTCGCTCAACGCCGGCTGAGTCCCGTTTCCTTCGAATTTCTGTTGCGGGACAAGTGTGCCTGTCGTCAGATCCGTTGCTAGCTAACACAGACTATGAGGGAGAGGTGCGTCATGTTGATGTTCAAGAGTGCGGTGGTCGCGGCGAGCGTGGCCGTTCTGGTCGGTGGCGTGAGCGCGCAAGCGCAGCCGAACCACGCCACGCCGGTGTCCGCGCACCATCAGTTGATGTCCTCGGTGGCCGTGCCCGGCGCGCCGAGGGCTGTGCTGGAGCCGCCTCCGCCGGAGCTGGTGCACACCTGTTTCCTGATCAATGATGACGGCGTTCGCATCCATGTCACCTTCGACTTGTCCAGCACGGTGGTGGGGTTGGCGTACAAGGGCGATCTGTTCCAGGTCCCGAATTTCCCTGGCGGCGGCTTGCTGGAGGGCACCGACCTGCGCACTGGGGTGCACGGCTGGATTCGCGACATCTACGCCGATCGCCTCTACCTCCACTGCTGAGACCCGCGCCCGTATGCGGGGTCCGGCCTGAGGAGCATTCCGATTCCGGGTTCCTGTTGCGGGACATCTGTGCCCGTAGCCGGGCCCCGTCGCAGACAAACATCGGACGCTGTAAGGGAGAAGTGTGTCATGGTGATGGTCAAGAGCGTGCTGGTCGCTGCGAGCGTGGCCAGCTTGGTCGGCCCAGCGCAGGCCCCGGCGAGCGTGGAGCTCGGCGCCTCGGCGCACGCGAGCGGCGCGGTGACAGCAGTGGCAGCGCGTCCGAAATCGGGCGGCCTGTGCAACTGGTTCAACGCTGACGGCGTCAACATCCGGTCGGCGCCCAGCACCTCTGGTGCTGTTCTCGGGCTGGCCTACTACGCCGACCCGTTCAAGGTCGCGGGTTATGAAGGGGGCCAGTGGCAAGAGGGCACGGACCTGCGGACGGGGGTACATGGTTGGGCTTCGGCTCAGTTCATCACGTTGGCGTTTTCTGACTGCTGAGGCCGAGCCGCCGGCCATATCGTCCGTTCCCGCATTGGCTGAGTCCTGGCCTTCCCATTCCATGATTGTCGAATTCCTGTTGGGGGATAGCCATGTCCGCTCCCGGGCTCGTCGCGACCACCACCCGCTCCACCCCGTCACCGCCGGCTCGGCATGGGCCGTGGTTGCGGGGCCGGTGGTGGCTGGTCGCGGGCGGGGTGGTGATCCTGGCCGGGTCGCTGGCCGGCGTGCAGGCCTACGTGGTGGCGCAGAACCAGACCATCCCGGTGCTGGCATTGGCCCGTGACGTGGGCTGGGGGCACCGGTTGGTCGATGGGGATCTCGTGGTCGCCCAGGTGATCCCGGACGAGCACGTGCGCACGGTCGACGCCGGCGAGCGGGACCAGGTGCTCGGCCAGACCGCGGTGCGGACGTTGGCCGCGGGGACGTTGCTTGCCCGGGCGGAGTTGACCACCGCGCGGGTGCCGGCGGCGGGGCAGGTGGTGGTCGGGGTGCTGCTCAAGCCCGGCGGTCTGCCCGCCGCGGGTGTGCGGCCGCAGGACCGGGTGCTGCTGACCCCGACCACCGCCTCGTCCGGCATGGAGGTGGTGGCGCCGGTGATCGGCGTGGTCCTGGACTCGGGCAGCCCGAACGCGGACGGCTCGCTGGTGGTCGACGTGATCGTCGACGGCGCGCCGAACCCGATCGCGGCCCCGGCCGGGGTCGGGCAGGTCGTGCTGTCGCTGCTCGGTCCGGACGGGCGGTGACGGTCATGGCGATCATCTCGATCGTGTCGGCCAAGGCCTCCCCAGGGGCGACCACGACCGCGACCGCGTTGGCCGTGACCTGGCACGCGCCGATGCTGTTGGTCGGGGCGGATCCGGCCGGCGACGACATCATCGGCGGCTACCTGGGGCCGTGGATCGCGAAGGGCTGGGTCCAGCCGGGCAAGGGCATCGTCAGCTTCACCACCGCCACCCGTCACGCCGGCCCGGACGAGGTCGGGGATCTGGACGGGCACACCCAGCTGCTCCCGGGTGCCCGCAACGCCCGGGCGCTGCTGGGGCTGGCTGAGCCGGCGCAGCTGACCGCGCTGGGGGCCGGTGGGTGGCAGCGCCTGGCTCGCGCCCTGACCGCCACACAGACGACGGGCATCGCCTCGGACGTGATCATCGACTGTGGCCGGTTCGGGCCGGTGACGCCGAGGGGGTTGTTGGAGATCGCTGATCTGGTGTTGGTGGCGGTGCGGCCGCAGCACCGTTCGGTGATGGCCACCCGCCCTCTGGTCCGCCTGCTGGGGCAGCTGGTGCCGGCCGAGCGGCTCGGGCTGGCGGTGCTGGCCGCCACCGACCGGCAGGCCGCCGAGGTGGCTGAGGTCCTGCCGGCGCCGATCGGCCTGCGCCTGCCCGACGATCCCTCCTGCGCGCGCTCCTTCTCCGACGCCACCTCCATCACCCTGCCTCGCACCTCGGCGCTGATGCGCGCCGCGACCGCCGC
>NZ_JBIUAG010000048.1:0-62898 GCF_044547355.1 Kutzneria sp. NPDC052558 | reverse complement strand
GACCGCGGCATCGGCGGCCCCATCCTGTCCGCCTCCTCCTACTTCATGAAGTCGCCGCCGGAGCAGTACTCCGACTCGCAGGCCCACGACGCCGTGGAGAAGTTCATCCGCGGCGAGGTCGAACGATGAGCACCGTGGACCACGCCGCGTTCTTCGCCACGCACGGATTCCTCGTGCTGCGTAACGTGCTGGCCGAGGACGAGGTCGACCGGCTGCGGGCCGAGATCCTGGCGGCGCTGTCGGCGAACTACGAGCTGCCGACCGAGTCGGCGGCCGCGGCCACCGGCACCGCCGGCTTCTACCTGCCGATGATGGGGCCACGCACGCCGGTCAGCCGGGCACTGCTGGCCGACCCCCGGCTCGTCGACGTGGCCCGTGACATCCTCGGCGACGACGTCGTGCCCAAGCCGGCCAAGGGAGTCCTCTACCGCGACGCCTCCAGCTGGCACGCGGACTCGTACGACCGCGAGCTCAACGCGGTCAAGGTCGTCGCCTACCTGGACCCGCTCACCGCCGACACTGGCGCCCTGCGCGTGCTGCCCGGCTCCCACCACGACGACGTCTCCGCGTCGCTGTCGCGGCTGCGGGCCGACAACCCGCCCGGCAAGCCGGTGCTCGACGAGCAGCGGGAGGCCGCGCTGTTCCCGGCGGTCGCGCTGGACTCCCGGCCGGGCGACGTCATCTTCTTCGACGTCAAGCTGTGGCACGCCAGCCTGTCCGGCCGGGACCGGGTGCAGTGGAGCGCCTCCTACGCGGCGACGCCGCGCACCGAGCGCGAAGAGGCCAAGGTCCGCGACTACATCACGCTGTTCCTGAGCGCTGACCACAAGTACGACACCGAGCAGTACCCCTACTTCGACCCGGACTGGTCCCGCCCGGGCGCGCCGGCCTACGCCGAAGTGCTCACCAGGATCTGTTCCTGAGACCGTGAAGGCCGCGGCCGCCCGGCAACGGGCGGCCGCGGCCTTGGGTCACCGGCACAAGCGAATGCCCGCCGCTCACGCGGCGGGCATTCGTTGGGCCTCATGCCGTCGCGAACTCCGGATTGGACATGCCACCGAGCTGGTAGAACAGCGAGGCCACGCCGGTGCAGGCAGTCGGCACGCCCAGCCTTTGCAGCTGGCGCAGCACGAAGTCGTCCTCGCCGATCCGGTCCGCCACCTCCTCGGCCGTGCGGGGCCGGTCGAACCGGAGCAACCGCAGCAGGCGGGTGTCGAACAGCCACTCCCCCATGTCGACCATGTCGTGCTCGACGCCGTCGCGGACGACCGTGCCACCGCTGTCGACGACTCCGGCGGCCCGCAGGGAATTCCAGCGGTCGAAGGCCGCCGGCCCCGGCGGCAGCCAGGGAAACCGGTCCACGGCGACGGGCCGGCGGCCGTTGTCGACCAGCGTCCGCCAGGAGTGCACGGCCGGCCGGTCCGCCGAGATCAGGGCCAGCAGCGAGGCGAGATGGTCCGGCGCCCAGACGTTGTCGTCGTCGAGGAAAGCGGTGTAGTCGGCCGTGCAGTGCTGCGCGGCCAGCTGCCGCAGGGCCGCGATGCGCTCGAACGGCGTCGCCGGCAGTGCCGTTCCCGCGTCCAGCGACAGCACCCGCAGCTCCGCGAGCCCGGGGTTGGGCACGCCGCCCACCGGCTCCGGGCCGTCCACCCACACCGTGACGCGGACATCGGCGTCAACCCGTTGCGCCGCGACGCCGGCCAGGGCGTCCGCGAGGGTCGGCCGGTCGCCGCTGGTCACCAGCACGACGTCCACCGCCGGCCGGGTGGTGGGGGTCGCACGCTCGGCCGGCTCCGCGCCGGCGAGGACGTCGACCAGCTCGTCGATGAGGTCGTCATCGGCAAGGAATGCGTGGTGGGGCACGACAACGCTGCGCTCGTGCCAGATCCGGGACTGGGTCGCGCCGCTGACGACGTGGTCGATCAGCGAGTACTGCTTCACCGTGCCCGGCCGGTAGAGCGGACCCTCGGGCACCGGAGGGTACACGCGGTCCAGCGTCAGCCCGGTCTTGACCGCGACCTCCTCGATGAGCTCCGCCGGAGTGCCTCGGCCGTCCGGGATCCGCACGGCCAAACCGTAGAAGTTGCCGGACCGCAGCGCGCCGTCGTCGGCGAAACACTGCCAGCCGGCTTCGGTCAGCCGCCGCACGAAGCGAGTCGCGGCTCGGGAGCGCGCGGCCGACTGGGCCGGCATGCGCTCCAGCTGGTCCAGCAGCAGCGCCGCCGACACCTCCGACAGCGCGTGGTTGGCCCCGTGCAGCAGGAACGCGGGCTCCAGCTCATTGGCCGCGGTCGGCCCGACGGTGGCGGCCCGCCGGCGCGAGTCCATGACCAGCGACTCGATCCGGGCGGCGGTCTCGTCGTCGTCGGTCAGGATGGCGCCGCCCTCACCGCAGGTGATCACCTTGGTCGCCTGGAGGCTCATGATGCTCACGTCGCCGAGGCTGCCGATCGGCCGGCCGTCGTCGGTCTCGGCGAGTTGGCTGTGGGACGCGTCCTCGACGATCAGCGCGCCGGGGAATCGCTTGCGCAGCGCCGGAATGTCCATCTGCTGCGCGTACAGGTGCACGGCCAGCACCACCGACGGCGTGATCTGCGGGGCTTCGCCGATCACGGACGGGGACCGCTCGTCGGCGTCGTAGAACGCCGGCGTGGCGCCAGCCCTCAGCACGGAGGTGGCGCAGCTGACCCAGGTCGTGGCCGGGATGAGCACGACGTCGCCGGGGCCGACGCCGAGCGCCTGCAACGCCACGAGAATGGCACTCGACCCGCTCGTGGTCAGCGTGCAGTGTTGGCGGCCGGCCCGCGCGGCCAGCTGCCGTGCGGCCTCGACGGCGCGCGGCGTCCACTGGCTGCGCGCGCCGCTGACGGCGAGGCGGCCGCTGAGCAGCGCCGCCCCCATTGCCTGCGCGGACCATTCGTCGGTCTGCGGCCACGCCGGCCAACGCCGGACTGACTGCTCGGTCATGACGTCTCCCTGTCGGATCGGCTGGACACCACGGTGAGCGGCAGCGTGGCGCCGGGTGGGGTGAGCGACGGCGCCGGCGTGAACGAGCGACACACCGACGGGGTCAGCTTGACCTCGTGCTTCTCGTACGGCTCGTAGGTCTCCACGTCGAAGTCGACGTATCGGTTGTGGTAGCACCAGTTGCATTCCTCGTACCGACCGGCCAGGCCCTCGCGGCCGCGGCCGTGCGCGGCCCGCAGCTCCTGGTAGGCCGGGCCGTTCCAGATGTCGGCGAAGCTGGTGGTGGTCAGGTCGCCCAGCAGGTGCTGCTCGGCCGGCGCGCCGATGAGGTGGTCGCAGAAGCCGACCCGGCCGCCGTAGTTGACGTAGCAGTACATCCACGGGTGCGTGCAGGTCTTGTCGGCGTGCAGGTCGTCGGCCCACAGCGGGTCCAGCGCCGCGTTGATCTGCACGTCCACGCTCTCGGCCACGGCCACGTCGGCCATCTCGGACAGCGCTTCGAGCATGCGCTCCCGGTGGTAGACCAGGTTGTCCGGGTCGGCCGAGTCGGCCGACAACGGGTTGATCCGCACCTTGATGCCGAGGTCGGCGGCGATGCGCACGATCTGCGGCAGGTTGGGCAGCGCCGCCGGCTGGATCACCACGTTGAGGTGGATGCCGTCGGTGCCGACGCCGCTTTCCCGGCCCTCGTCGGCCAGGATCTCCAGGTTCCGTTTGACCACGGGGAACTTGGCGCCGCGGCGGAGCAGCTCGAACGTCTCCTGGTCGCCGGCGTCGAACGAGACCCCGATCAGCGCCCGGTTGCGCACCAGCTTGCGCCACATGTCCTCGTTGGGCACGGTCAGGTTGGTCACCAGCTTGATACGGCAGCCGTATTCCAGCGTCTTGTCGACGAACTGCGGGAACCGTTTGAGGATCGTGCTCTCGCCCCAGCCCCGTAGGTCGACGATCTCCGCGGTCGGGAACAGCTCTTCCGCCACGCGGTCGAACAGTTCCGCGCTCATGTTGCGGGACGGCCGGAACGGCCCGGCCGAGCGGCACATCGGGCAGGACAGGTTGCAGTTCTCGGTCAGCTCGATGAACAGCACCCGCGGCAGGCTGTCCAGGACCGTGGCCCGCTGGTCGAACTCCATGGTGTTGCGGGAGCGGTTGGCAATGCGGACGGCATCGTAGGTCATCGGGTTCAGGCCCTTCGGATCAGTGCGAGTTGGGGCAGTCCCAGGTCCGCGCGGGCTCGCTGTTCGCGGTCGACGAGCGCGGCCCGGCCGGCGTCGCCGACACGGGCCGGCCAGCGCACGACGCCGTAGAGCGGATCCAGTCGCGCGCCGCGCCGGCGCTTGGCCGGGAACGCGCCGTTGCCGAGGCAGAAGCTGGTCACGCCGTGGTCGAGGCCCCAGGTGATCGGCTCGTAGAAGACGAGGTTGAAGTAGATGAAGTCGTTGGCCGCCAAGGCGTAGTCGAAGCCGACACTGCGAATGTGCACAGTGGACCCGTCGCGCAGGCACACGCACAGGCCGACGAGCACGCCGTCACGTTCGGCCTCGAACACCGTGACGTGCTCGTCGACCGTTGCCGCGAGGTCCTCGAAGTCGGCCAGGAACGACTCGGCGGTCGAGCCGGCGCCGTACTTGGCCATCAGCTGCGCGTGCAGCTCGGCCGCCCGGGTGCCCAACGACGCCGTGGTGTGGTGGATCCGCGTCCGCAGCCCGGACTCGAGGTACTGGCGGCGTTCCCGGCGCACGTTGAACCGGCTCTGCCGGCGCAGGCTCGCCACATAGCCGTCGAAATCGGACCAGGTCACGTCCAGTCGCGTCTCGGCGCCGATCAGCGCGTGCTGTTCACCGACGCTGGCCGCGGTCTCCGCGGCGAGGTTCTCGTCCGGCAGGTAGGCGATGGTCAGCAGGGCGTCCTCCGTGTCGGCCAACGCCGCGGCTTTCCGCACCAGCGCCGCCCGGGTCCGGGCGTCGGCCGCGGTGAACAGGCAGCGCGCGCCGGAGGTGGCGGCGAACAGCTGGGGGTAGAAGTCCTTGCGTGGCAACGGTGGTGAGCCACCGGGCCACACCTGCGCGACTACGTCGTAGTTGGTTGACGCCTCGGACTCGTCCCCGGTCCGGCGCAGCGCCATCAGTCCCGACATGCGACCGCTGTCGTCCCAGGCCGCGATGTAGCGCATGCCGCCGCGCGAGCGCCGGTCGCAGTACCTCAGCCAGCCGATCGACTCGTGCAACGGCGGCGTCGGAGCCAGCCGCCGGTAGTCAGCCGCGATCTCCTCGGCACGGCCGTGCACAGTCGTCGTGGTCACGTCGATTTCTCCCTACTGACAAGGGGAAACAGCATTTCGGACGCTACGCACGGCGCTGGCGCCGGTCAACGCGCGCCCGGTTTGTTTTCGCAGCACGAAACCGGCGTTGCCCCGGTGCGCCGCCGTGGCTAGCTTTCGCCCTTGCCGCTACAGGGACTCCGTTGGGAGCGTGCGAGATGAGCACAGCCAGGACCGCCATGGCCCGGTTCTACGACCCCCGCATGTACGAGCTCAACATCGGCTACACGCCGCGGTTCGGCGAGGTGTACCGGGACCATCTCGGCCCGCTGGCCGACACCGGCCGGATCATGGAACTTGGTTGCGGCACCGGAGCCGTGCTGCTGCCGCTGGCCCGCGCGGGCGCGACCGCCGTCGGGGTGGACGGGTCGCCGGACATGCTCGGGCACTTCGCCCGCAGCCTCAAGTCCGAGCCGGCCGACGTCGCGGACCGGGTCAGCCTGCACGAGGCGACGCTGCCGGCGCTGCCGGCGGTCGAACCGGTCGACGCCGTGATCATGCCGAACGACCTGGTCAGCCACATCCTCAGCGACGAGGACCTGGATCTGTTGCTGCACAACGTGCGCAGCGCGCTGAAGCCGGGTGGCCAGCTGGCGCTGGACGTGTCGCCGTACGACGTGGCCCGGCTGGGGGCCGGCAGCCGCACCACGCACTACTACTCCGACTACCCTGGCGGCAAGCTGATCGACGTCAGCGAGTGGAGCAGCTACGACGCCGCTTCGGGAATCCTGCTCTGCACCATGCGCTACGAGGTGCTCGACACCGACGCGGAGGTGGAATCCGCCTGGCACCGCCAGTTGCGGATGTACCCGCGCCGGCTGCGCGAGGTGACCGCCGCCGTGCGGCTGGCCGGATTCGAGCTCGACGCGGTCATCGACACGTTGCCCGACAGCGGTTCCGACAACATCCTGGTCGCCGCGCACGCGGTGTGAGTGGACAGGCCCACCTTCGTGGTGGGCCTGCCTCATCCCTGTCTGCGCCCCCGGCCCAGCGCCGCCACGGTCCAGTTCGCCGCCTCCCAGCGCTCAAGGGACAGCACATTGCGGCCGTCCACGATCCGGGCGTGCGCCACCACCTTGGCCAGCGATTCCGGTTCCAGGTCACGGTATTCGCGCCACTCGGTCAGATGCAGCACGACGTCCGCGCGCTCGCACGCCTTGGCGACATCCGTGGTGTAGTCCAGCTCCGGGAACACCGCACGGGCATTGTCGATCGCGGCCGGGTCGTGCACGCGAACATTCGCGCCCCGCGCCTGCACGGCCGCCGCCACGGCGAGCGCCGGCGAGTCCCGCACGTCGTCGCTGTCGGGCTTGAACGCCGCGCCGAGCACGGCCACATTGCGGCCGTGCAGCGAGCCGCCGACCAACTCCCGGGCCAGCTCCACCACCCGACGGCGTCGGCCGGTGTTGATCGTGTCGACCTCGGCCAGGAACGCCAGCGAGTCCGCGACGCCCAACTCCCGCGCCCGAGCCAGGAAGGCGCGGATGTCCTTGGGCAGACAGCCGCCGCCGAAGCCGACCCCGGCGCCGAGGAAGCGGCGCCCGATACGCGCGTCGTGGCCCATCGCCTCGGCCAGCCGCACCACGTCCGCGCCGGCCGCGTCGCACACGTCGGCGACGGCGTTGATGAACGAGATCTTCGTGGCCAGGAAGGCATTCGCGGCCACCTTGACCAGCTCGGCGGTGGCCAGATCGGTCCGGATGTACGGCACGCCCGCGGCCAGCATCGGCGCGTAGACCTCGCGCAGCGCCTCGTCGGCGGCGTCCGAGCGCGCACCGACCACCAGCCGGTCCGGCGTGAGCGTGTCCGCGACCGCGTAGCCCTCGCGCAGGAACTCCGGATTCCACGCCAGTTCAACACCTTCACCGGCCGGGGCGAGCTCAGCCAGCCGTCGCGCCAGCGCCGCCGCCGTGCCCACCGGCACCGTCGACTTGCCGACCACGAGCGTCGGCCGCCGCAGATGCCTGGCCAGGCCGTCGATCGCCGCGTGCACATACGTCAGGTCCGCGGCTTGCGAGCCCGGTTGCTGCGGCGTGCCGACACAAATGAAGTGGACGTCCGCGAACTCCGCCGCCTGCGCCGGATCGATGGACAGCCGGAGCCGGCCCGAACCCACCGCCCGCGACAACACGTCCGACAGCCCCGGCTCGTAGAACGGCGCCTGGCCGGCCGCGAGCGCCTCGATCTTCGCCGCGTCCACGTCGACGCCGAGCACGTCATGGCCGATGTCGGCCAGGCAGGCCGCGTGCACCGCGCCGAGATAACCGGTTCCTATCACCGAGATTCGCATGTCAGTGCCCGCCATCCGTCTGTCCGCCGGCCACCATCGACGCCGCCGCGGCCACCTCGTCCATCCGGGCCGCGAACCAGTCGACGGTCCGGCGCAGCCCGTCGTTCGTGTCGATTTCCGGTTGCCAGCCGAGCACTTCCCGCGCTCGGCCGATGTCCGGCCGGCGTCGGGCGGGGTCGTCCACCGGCAGCGGGTGGTGCTCCACCGCCGACGGCGACCCGGTGATCGCGACGATCAGCGCCGCCAGCTCGGACATGGTGTGCTCGTCGGGATTGCCGAGGTTGACCGGCCCCGGCTCGGCCGAGTCGGCCATGGCCAGGATGCCGCGCACGAGGTCGTCCACGTAGCAGAAGCTGCGGGTCTGGCTGCCGTCGCCGTAGATCGTCAGCGGCTCGCCGGTCAGGGCCTGCGTGATGAAGCTGGTGACGACCCGGCCATCGTGCGGCCGCATGCGCGGCCCGTAGGTGTTGAAGATACGGAGCACGCCGGTGTTCACGCCGCGGGTGCGCCGATAAGCCACGGTGAGCGCCTCGGCGAACCGCTTGGCCTCGTCGTAGACGCTGCGCGGGCCGACGGGATTGACGTTGCCCCAGTAGTCCTCGCGCTGCGGGTGCACAACCGGGTCGCCGTACACCTCACTGGTGGACGCGAGCACGAATCGGGCCCGGTTGGCCTCGGCCAGCCGGAGCGCGTGCTCGGTGCCCCGGCTGCCGACGGCCATCGTCTCAAGTGGACTGCGGTGGTAGTCGGGCGGCGAGGCAGGGCTGGCGAAGTGCGCCACCACATCGACCGGTCCGACGACGTCGAGCCCCTCGCTGACATCGGCCCGCACGAACTCGAAGTCCGACCGGCCGAGCAGGTGGCCGATGTTGTCCATGCGCCCGGTGGACAGGTTGTCCGCGCAGACCACCGCGTCCCCGCGCTCGATGAAGGCCGTACACAAGTGGGAGCCCAGAAATCCGGCGCCCCCGGTGACAACGACGCGCTTCACAGCACCTCCGTGGTGCGACGGGCGTGGCATCTTCAGTGATCGCCGACCACGATAGGCAGCGCGGAGAACGCCTCAACAGGTCCGTATCGCTGTGCGAAACGAGGAACTTGTTGTCACGCAGCTTGCTGCCCCGGCCGACCACTGGCCCGGCCGACCGACGCCGCCGCAGAATGGGCGGCACAACCGGAGCCGGTGGTGACTTCACATGCCAGACAATAATTTCCGCTTCACGGTCATGGGACCGATCCGAGCGTGGCTCAATGACACCGAGCTGGTGCTCGGCAGCCCGCAGCAGCGGGCGCTGCTGGCGCTGCTGCTGATCAGGGCGAGCCAGGCCGTGCCGCTCAGCGAGATCTCGAACTTCCTGTGGCGGGACGGCCCGCCGGCCAGCGCGGCCAACGTGGTGCACCACCATGTGAGCGCGCTGCGCCGGCTGCTGGAGCCGGATCTGGGTCCACGCAACAGCAGCAGCTGGCTGCGGCGCGACGGCAGCGGGTACCGGCTGGCCGTCGAGCCGGACCGCGTCGATCTGCACGTGTTCCGCGCACGCGTCGAACACGCCCGCGCCTGCGCCGCGAACGAGAACTGGCGGCAGGCCGCATCGTCCTATTTGGACGCACTGGCGCTGCGTCAGGGGCCGGTCGGCACGGGCAGTCCGCACAACGTCATCGACAGCGCGCACTTCACCGAGGTGGAGATCGACTACGGCAAGGCGGTGGTGGAGGCCGTCGAGGTGCACCTGCGCATCGGCGACGCCCAGCGAGTCGTCACGCTGGTGCGGCAGACCGCCGACCGGTTCCCGTGGGACGAACGCCTCCAGGCGGCCTACATCCGGACGCTCGGCGCGACCGGCCGTCAAGCCGACGCGCTGGCCGTGTACCGGACGCTGCACGGCCGGCTGGCCGACGAGCTGGGCATCGAACCGGGGCCGGCGCTGCGCGCCGCGCAGACTGCCGTGCTACGCCAGAACACGCAACCGGCCGAAACCGCTCCGCTGCCGGGTCCGAGCACGCGACCGGCACAGCTGCCGCCGGACCTGCCGGTGTTCGCCGGCCGTGAGGCCGGGCTGACCCGGATCCTCACCGCAGCCGCGCGGACTGCCGGCCCGGTCGTGGCGCCGATCAGCGGCATGGCCGGGATCGGCAAGACCGCACTGGCCGTACATGCCGCGCGCCGCATCGCCGACCGCTTCCCGGACGGCCAGCTCTTCCTGAACCTGCACGGCTTCGACGACGTCGAGCCGATGTCCCCCACCGAGGCGCTGCGACACCTGTTGGAGAGCCTCGGCCAGCCGGCCGCGCAACTGCCGGCCGGCCTGCCCGGCCTGATGGGGCTCTACCGCAGTCGGCTGGCCGGCCTGCGGGTGATCGTCGTGCTGGACAATGCCCTTGACGCCCAACAGGTGCGGCCGCTGCTGCCGGCGACTCCGGGCTGCATGGCCATCGTCACCAGCCGGAACGTGTTGGCCGGCCTGCTGATCACCAACCACACCGAGCCGGTGCGGCTGGCCGAGATGACAACCGAGGAGAGTTTCGCCCTGCTGGAGCGGCATCTCGGCGCGGCACGGGCGGCCGACGAGCGGGCGGCCGTGGAGGACGTCGTCGACGTGTGCGCCGGCCTGCCCATCGCACTGGCCTCGGTGGCCGCCCGCGCCGCCCTCACCCCGCACAAGTCGCTGGCCGAGATCGCCGCGGAGTTGCGGTCGGCCGACAACGGCCTGGATGCCTTCTGCGCCACCGATCCCGACATGGACATCCGCCGGCTGCTGGCCCGCTCGTACCGGCGGCTCGACCAGGACACCGCCCGGCTGTTCCGCCGCCTCGCGCTGCGGCCGGCCTCGTTCCCGGTGGACGCCGCCGCCGCGCTGGCCGACGTGCCGGTGTCCCGCTGCCGGCAGCTGCTGGCCAACCTCGTCGCCGTCTGCCTGCTGACCGAGTCGGCCGGCGGCGGGTTCCGGATCCATGACTTCGTCGCCGACTTCGCGCGCGAGGCCCTGCACGACGCCGACCCGCCGGCCGAGCGGGCCGCGGCGGTGGCCCGCGTGCTGAACCGCTACCGGCCGGAGGACTTGAGGTCGGTCAGCTCCAGCGTCGGCCACGGGATCGGCGCGCAGCCGAACGCCGACTGGCCGCGGCCGTTGGACTCCAGCTCGGTGAGGTCGAACTGATGCAGCTCGCGGCGCAGCGACACGGTGAACTCCCAGTACGGGTGGTCGTAGGCGGCCAGCGCCTCGCTCAGCTCGCGGTCCGGCGCGTCCACCGGCGCGGCGCTCACCCCGGCCAGCACGATCACCTCGCGGCAGGCCCGGTGCGCCTCGCCGAAGATGCGGCTGAGCGTGCCGTCCGGGAAGTGCCGCCAGTAGTCGGTGATCACGCCCAGCTCGAACTGCTTGTCGTCGGCCGGCAGGCGGGTGCCCAGCAACGGCAGGTGCCGCCCCGCCGTGACGGCCGCCGGGTAGCACACGGTGTCCGGCGGCGGGATGTGCGCCGGCCAGCCCTCGGGAGAACCGATCAGCAGCGTCGGACCGGAGTTCGCCAGCCTGGTCACGAGTCCGGGCAGCTCGGACAGCCGCGCGCAGTCGGCGGCGCCGGCCGTGAGCTTGGCGGCGAACTGCTCCACCGCCGGCACGAGGTCCCGGGAGCGCGCGATGTCGTAGCTGCACACGGCCTCGACCTCGACGGTGGGGTACTCGCGGACGAGGATGTGCTCGTTGCGGCGGTCCCGCACCACCTCGACGTTGCGGTTGCGCTCGTGCGGCTGGTGGATGGTGATCGCCGCCGGCGCGAACACCGTGGGCACGCCGATCCGGGCCAGCCGGTAGCCCAGCTCGATGTCCTCGCTGCCCTTGACCTCGAAATCCGCGTTGAAGCCGCCGACCAGGTCGAAGCTGGCCTTGGGCACGCCGGCGTTGAGCGTCCAGAAGAACGCCCAGTCGGCCGGGCGCGGCCGGGCCAGCAGCTCGGTCAGCGGGTCGTGCAGCAGCGGGGTCGACCTGAACTGTTCGAACGTGGCGGCCACATCGCCGAAGTCCCAGTCCGCGCCGAACTTCAGCCGCCAGGTGGACGGCGTCAGCTCGCGCCCGCCGCTGAAGCCGCAGACCGCGACCGGGCCGTCGGCCTGCGCGTCGATGTGGGCCTCGAGCAGGCCCGGATGGCAGAGCGCGTCGGCGTCGATGAACACCAGCAGGTCGCCGCGCGCGACCGCGGCGCCGGTGTTGCGCGCGGCGCTCGCGCCCCGGGCACGGTCGTGCCGCAGCAGGCGGGTGTGCGTGCCGTCGACGAACTCGGTGATGTCGTCCACGACCGGCGGCGTCGAGCCGTCGTCCACCACGATGACCTCGTAGGCGTCCCGGTCGAGGGACTGCTGGTCCAAACTGGACAGTGTGCGGCGCAGCGGGCCGGTCCGGTCGTGCGCGGGGACGACGACGGTCACCCGGGGACGTTCCATGTCAAGGCTCCTTCGCTTGTGTTTCGCCGCAACGAGTGTAGGTAGACACGACTGTCCTTTCTCTGAGCGCCGGCCACTGTCGCCGCTCTGTTCACGGCGCTCAGTCCGCGGCCAGTTTTTCGCCAGTGCCACCTGCCTAGCATCGGCGATGACCGCAGAGAGATGGGGGCACCGTGGAAACAGGAGCCGGTCCATGTCCGTGAGCCAGGACAAGCGCTTCCGGGACGAGTGGGAGTCGGCCGTCGCCGAGGCGTACGCCGACGAGCTCGGGCTGGCCGAGATCACGCCACGCACCCGGTTCGGCGGCGACGCCGCCGCGGCGGATCGGGTCGCCGCCCGCGTGTCGAAGGCGACCAACACTCGACTTGCCGGGGAGGTGGTGCTGGAGCGCGACTCCGTGGAGGCGGTCGCGGCGCACCTGCGTGAGCGCGCCCCGAAGGACCGTTGTGTGCAGCTGCCTGCGGGCTTCGATCCGACCTCGCCCGCGTTGTTCTACTTCCACTCCGCGTCCGGCAACGCGTTGGCCATCCGGACGCTGCGCACCGTGCTGCCGGCGCAGCCGATCTCGGTCCGCGGGGCCGGCCTCGAGGGCGAGCGCGAGATCCCGACCACCATCGCCGGCTTCGCCGACGTCTACATGGAGGAGCTTCGCCGGCTGCCGGAGTGCGAGCCGTATCTGCTGTGCGGGTTCTCCACCGGCGGCACGATCGCGTTCGAGCTGGCCTGCCGGCTGGTCGCCGAGGGGCGCAAGGTCGGGCTGGTGGCGCTGTTCGACAGCCAGCCGCCCAACACCGTGCCACTGGAGAAGATCGCGTCGGAGCAGGTGGAGATCGCCGGTCGGCTGCGGGAGCTGTTGCGCCGCATCGGGGTCGACGTGCCGGACACGATCACCGTCAACGACGACGGCGTGGTGGACAGCCTGCGCGAGGCCCGGGTGCTGGCCGAGACACTCGGCGCGGAGACATTGCAGCGGCAGCTGGTCATGTTCGCCCGGTCGGTGCGCGCGGACCGGTTCTACCGCCCCGGCTACTACGACGGTGAGCTGCACTACTTCAACGCCTATGTGGACGGTGACCTGATCAGCCACTGGAATCCGCACGCCCGCAAGGTGCACCGGCACGGCATCGACGCCGACCACCAGGAGTACTCGATCTTCGGCAACGCCGACTTCCGCACGATCTTCACCGACGTGGTCCGCGAGGCCATCGAGAGCCTGCCATGACCGGGTGGACGGCCCGGCCGGCTCGCCAACCGCGAACTCAACCTGGCCGAGCACGAACACGGAGCAACGGAAAGCACCGCGAGCTGCGGGAGAAGTGGAAGGGGAACCGATGAAAGACACGGATGACCAGCCGCACCTGCTGCCGCTGGCGGACTCCGGCTGGTCGGTGTGGCGAGACTTCGTGCTGCGCGGGGCCGGGTTCCCGGTCACGGACGTGCTGCGCCTGTCGGCGCCCGAGCTGACGACGGCGCACGATCTCGACGCGGCCTGGCCGGCCGAGATCCAGCGCCTCGCCGACTCGGTGCGGGAGGTGGCGGCGGATCCGCGGTTCCGGGAAGCCGTGGCCTGGCAGAACCCGACGGTGGTGCGCACCGGCGTGGAGAAGGTGGCGCGGCCGGCGGAACCGGGCAGACCAACGGCGTGGAAACACATCCAGCTGGTGGCCAACTACCTTCAGCGCTACACGGTCAAGAACGACACCATCGGCTTCTTCGGGCCGGCGTCCTGGGGGCAGCTGACCGACGACGATGAGCCGATCCGCTTCGAGTGCGGGCCAGGACTGGTGGCCGACCGGACCGTGTACATCGAGAACTGGGCGGTGGACACGCTGGCGTGGCGGCTGTCGGAGTGGCCGGCGATGCAACCGTGGCTGCGACCGGCGCTGTCCGGCGGCATGCACTTCACCGGCGAGCAGATCCTGCGACCGTACCGGGACCCCATCGAGGTGCCGCGGGAACTGCGGCCACTACTCGAAGCCTGTGACGGCGCCAGGACCGTCCGGCAGATCGCGGCGGAACTGCCGGCGGCGACGGAGGAGTCCGTGCTGGCGGCGCTACAGCCGTGGCTGGACGACGACATCGTGCATCTGACCCTGCGCGGGCCGATCGAGGCGCACCCGGAGGACACGCTGCGGGAGCGTCTGCTGGAGATCGGCGACGCCGAGGTTCTGGACCAAGCACTGTCCACACTGGACGAATTGGTGCGCGGCCGCGATGTGGTGTCGGCCGCCGCGGGCGATCCGGACAAGCTCATGGCCGCCTCGGCCGAGCTGGACGAGACCTTCCGCCGCGTCACCGGGGCGGACCCGGTCCGCCGGCACGGTGAGATGTACGCGGGCCGCACTCTGCTGTACGAGGACGCGCGGCGGGACGTGCGGCTGGACCTGGGCCGCCCGGTGCTGGCGGCGATCGGCGCGCCGCTGGGGTTGGTGGCCGACAGCGCCCGCTGGTTCGTCGCCCGCGCCGGCCGGAACTACCTGGAATTGTTCGGCAAGCTGGTGGACCGGCACGCGGCGGCCAACGGCGGGGCGAGGATGCCGCTGTCGCAACTGCTGGGCATGGCCACCCCGCACCTGGTGCCCCGCAACGGCCGCCTGCCCGCCCCGGTCGACGATGCCGTGTCCCGTCTCCAGGCCAAGTGGACCCGCATCCTCCAGGTTCCGGCCGGCGTCCACCGGCACACGGTGACCGCCGACGAGATCCGGGAGGCCGTGCGCCGGGAATTCCCGGCCACGACACCGATGTGGGCCACCGCCCGGCACCACTCCCCCGACCTGATGATCGCCGCCGCCACTGTGGAGGCGATCCGGCGCGGCGAGTTCGACGTGGTGCTGGGCGAACTGCATCTGGCCACGAACACGCTGGAGTCGCGGTTGTTCGTCGAGCGGCACCCGAACCAGAAACGCCTGCTGGCCGCGGCCGAACGGGACCATGGCGGCCGGCGGTTCTACACCGTGCCGACCAAGGATTCGCCGCTGGTCAACTCACGCACCTATCCGGCGGCGCTGCTGTCGCCGCAGTACCACTACTGGTGCCTGCACGACGCGGGCAGCGGGGCCCCCGGGCCGGTGCTGCCGTCGGCGGCGTTGGAGGTCCATCGGGACGGCGATCGGCTGCTGGTCTCCTCCCGAACCGGCGAGGGCCCGTACGACCTGTTGGAGGTGCTGGCCGAGCAGGTGTCGGCGGCGGTGGTCGGCGCGTTTCAACCGCTTCCCCCGGGCAAGCCCATGCCGAGGATCTCGGTCGACCGCCTGGTGATCCACCGTGAGACGTGGACCTTCACGCCGGCCGAGCTGGCGTGGGCGTTCGTCAAGACCGCGGCCGCCCGGTTCCGTGCGGCACAGGAGTTCCGGGCCGCGCACGACATGCCGGTGCGCACCTTCTGTCGCATCCACACCGAGCGCAAGCCGGTGCTGCTGGACTTCACCAGCGTGCCGCTGCTGGAGCAGGTGGCGAAGGCCGTGCGCAAGGCGGCCAAGGACGACGCCGTGCGGCACACGCTGACGATCTCCGAGATGCTGCCGGACGTCGAGCAGTCCTGGCTGTCCGACGCGGACGGCGCCACCTACACCTCGGAGATCCGCATGGTGCTGGTGGATCCGTTGGGAGCCGACCGGTGACGGCGGCGATCGAAGCGGTCGGACTGACCCGGTCGTTCACCGTCACGGAACGGGACGCGGGGCTGCGATCGGCCTTCGGCGGCCTGTTCCACCGTCCAACCAGGACGGTGCACGCGGTGCGGGACGTCGACCTGACCATCGAGCCCGGCGAGATCGTCGGCTTCCTCGGCGCGAACGGGGCGGGCAAAACCACCACCCTGAAGCTGCTGGCCGGACTGCTGCACCCGTCGGCCGGCTCGGTGCGGGTGCTTGGCCGCCGGCCGGCCCGCCGCGAGCCGGCGTACCTGCGCCGGATGGCGCTGGTGATGGGCAACCGGTACCAGCTCCAGTGGGACCTGCCCGCGGTCGACTCCTACGAGCTGAACCGGACCATCTACCAGATCCCCCGCGAGCAGTTCCGGCGCACCCGGGACGAGCTGGTGGAGCTGCTGGAGCTCGGCGACCTGGTCCGCAAGCCGGTGCGCACCCTGTCGCTCGGCGAGCGGATGAAGGCGGAGCTGGTCGGCTCCCTGCTGCACCAGCCGGAAGTGCTGTTCCTGGACGAGCCGACGCTCGGCCTCGACGTCGTGATGCAGCGGCGGATCCGGGCCTTCGTCGCCGAGTACAACCGGACCCGGTCCGCGACCGTGCTGCTGACCAGCCATTACATGGCCGACATCGAGGCGCTGTGCCGGCGGGTGGTGGTGATCCACCACGGCCGGATCCTGTTCGACGGCGAGCTGTCCCGGCTGGGCGAGCGCTTCGCCGCGCACCGGGAGATCGAGGTGACGCCGGCCGATCCGACCGTCGATCTCAGCCCGTACGGCGAATGCCGGCCCTGCGGCGACGGGCGGTCGCGGATCCGCGTCCCGGCCGAGCAGGCGCCCGCAGTGATGGCCAAGCTGCTGGCCGACGTGGAGGTCACGGACCTGACCGTGGCGGCGCCGCCGATCGAGGACGTGATCGAGCAGATCTTCGCCTCGAACGTGGAGGTGCTGCCATGACCGGGCTGCCCGCGTTCTACCTGGCCGCCGCGCGGCAGTCGGTGATCCAGCGGTTCAGCTACCGGGCCAGCAACTACCTGTTCATGGCCGGCATGCTGGCCGAGCCGGTGATCTACCTGATCGTCTGGTCCACGGTCGCGCGGGCGCAGGGCGGCTCGGTCGGCGGCTACACCCCCGGTTCGCTGGCCGCGTACTACATCGTCTGGACGCTGGTGCGCAACATGAACGTGGTCTACGCGCCGTCCGGTTTCGAGCACCGCATCGCGACCGGCCGGATGTCCGGCCGGCTGCTGCTGCCGCTGCACCCGATCCACTACGACCTGGCCGGCTTCGGCGGCGCGAAGGTGGTGTGGATCGCGCAGTGGCTGCCGGTGGCTGCTGTGCTCGTCCTGCTGTTCCGGCCGGAGTTCCACTTCACGGTGGTGGGCGTGCTGGTGTTCCTGGTGGCGATCTGGGGCGCCTTCGTGATCCGGTCGCTGTTCCTCTGGCTGATCGGCCTCGTCACGTTCTGGACCACGCGGGCCAGCGCGCTGTTCGAGCTGTACCTGGTGCTGGAGCTGCTGCTGTCCGGCCGGCTGGTGCCGATCACGCTGCTGCCGCAGTGGATGCAGGACGCCGCCGCATGGTTCCCGTTCAAGTGGACGTTCGGTTTCCCCATCGACGCCGTCGTCACCCCGCAGCCGCCGTCGGTTCTGCTGACGGGGCTGGGTGTGCAGGTGCTGTGGGTGGGGATCGGCTCGCTGCTGCTGGCCGTGGTCTGGCGGCGCGCGGTCCGGCGGTACACGGGGGTGGGGGCATGAGGCTGGCGCTGCTGTACCTACGAGTTCAGTTGCTCAACGAGTTGCAGTACCGGGCCAACTTCCTGCTGCGGCTGGTGCATTCGGTGCTGGCGCTCGGCTCCGGCCTGGTGGCGCTGGCGCTGGTGTTCGGCCAGGTGGACCGGCTGGACGGGTGGGACGCCAACCAGCTGCTGGTGTTGATGGGGGTCTACACCATGCTGAACGGCGTCGTGCAGATGCTGGTGTTGCCCAACGCGCTCCAGCTGCTGGTGGAGATCGAGGAGGGCACGCTCGACCTGGTCCTGCTCAAGCCGGTGGACGCCCAGCTGGCGGTGAGCCTGCGGGCCACGCAGGTGTGGCAGGGACTGGACATCCTCACCGGTGCGGGCACGGTCGTGGTCGGGCTGGTGCTGGCCGGCGGGGTGCGGCCGGCGGCGGCGCCGGCGTTCCTGGTCGCGCTGGTCTGCGGCGGCGTGCTGGTCTACAGCTTCCTGATGTCGCTGACCATCAGCGCTTTCTGGTTCGTGAAGCTGGACAACATCGGCGAGCTGTTCGGCGGCATCTTCCAGGCCGCGCGCTGGCCGGTGGGCATCTACCCGGGCTGGCTGCGCGTCGGCCTGACCTTCCTGGTGCCGGTCGGCGTGGCCGTCACGGTGCCGGCCGAGGTCCTCACCTCGAAGCCCAGCGGCTTCGGGCTCATCGCCCTGGCCGCGCTGGCCGCCGCCGCGCTGGCCGTGACCAGGGTGTTGTGGCGGCGCGGCCTGCGGCACTACTCGGGCGCCTCGGCGTAGCGATCGGAGAGAAACGATGGACATCAGCCTGTTCTACTTCGCCGACGACGCGGCGAGCGCCGACGGCGGCCGGTACGACCTGCTGCTGGACGGCGCTCGGCTGGCCGACGACGCCGGCCTGCACGCGGTGTGGACGCCGGAGCGGCACTTCCACCCGTTCGGCGGCCTGTACGCGAACTCCGCGGTCACCGGCGCCGCCGTCGCGGCCATCACCCGGCGGGTGGGCGTGCGTGCCGGCAGTGTCGTGCTGCCGCTGCACGACCCGATCCGGGTCGCCGAGGAATGGTCCATGGTGGACAACCTGTCCGGCGGCCGTGCCGCGGTTGCCTTCGCATCTGGTTGGCACGCACAGGATTTCGTGCTGCATCCCGATCCGCAGGCCGGCTACGCAGCCCGCAAGACCACGCTCACCGACAACATCGACGTGGTGCGGCGACTGTGGCGCGGCGAGACCGTCACCCGGACCGACGGCGGCGGCGACAAGGCAAGCGTCCGGATCTTCCCGCCGCCCGTGCAGTCCGAACTTCCGTTCTGGGTCACCAGTTCCGGCCGCCCCGAGACGTTCCGCACCGCCGGCGAGCTGGGCGGCAACCTGCTCACGCACCTGCTCGGCCAGCGGCTGGATGTGTTGCGGCGCAACATCGGGATCTACCGCGAGACGCTGGCCGCCCACCACGGCCCCGCGAAGCGCGGCCGGGTCACGCTCATGCTGCACACCCTGCTCGGCCACTGCGACGCCGAGGTGCTCGAGCTCGTGCGCGAGCCCTTCAGCGCCTACCTGGCCAGCTCGCTCGACCTGACCAGCCGGTCAGGGCCGACCACCGAGGGCATCGACGAGCTCACCGAGCAGGACCAGCGGGCCCTGCTGCGCCGGGCCTTCGACCGCTATTCCCGCGAAGCCGGCCTGTTCGGGTCCGTGGACACCGCGCGCCGGCTGATCGCCACCCTCGCCGACGCCGGCGTGGACGAGGTGGCGTGCCTGATCGACTTCGGCGTCGATCGGGCGTCGGTGCTGAAGGGCCTGGACCGCGTCGCCGACCTGGCCCGCGAACTGAACTGAGAGGAATCTGATGACACTGCACGAACTCGTGGCGGCGACGGCGCACAGCCGGCCGCACGCCCCCGCGGTGATCACGTCGGAGCGCACCCTCAGCTACGCCGAGCTGGACGGCATGGCCAACGGCGTGGCCGCCCGGCTGCGTGGCGCGGTGCGCCCGGAGGAGCTGGTCGCGGTCGCGATCGACAAGGGCTGGCGGCAGATCGTCGCCGTGCTCGGCGTGCTCAAGGCCGGCGCGGCGTACCTGCCGCTGTCGGTCGACCTGCCGGCAGCCCGACTGCGGCAACTGGTCGAGCTCGGCGAGTGCTCGCAGGTGCTGACCCAGCCGTCGCTGCTGGAGATCGACTGGCCGGACGGCGTCACCTTGTCCACTGTGGACGATGTGCCGCTCGCCCCGGCCGGGCCGGCCGACGGCGGCCGCGACAGCCTGGCCTACGTCATGTTCACCTCGGGTTCCACCGGCACGCCCAAGGGTGTCATGGTCGAGCACGGCGGCGTCGCCGACACCGTGCTGGAGATCAACCGCCGGTTCGGCGTCGGCCCCGATGACCGGTCCATCGCGTTGACCGCGCTGAGCTTCGACCTGTCCGTGTACGAGATCTTCGGCCCGCTCACGGCCGGCGGCGCGATCGTCATCCCCGACGCCGACCGCGCGGCCGACCCGGCGCACTGGGCCGACCTGATGCGCGAGCACGGCGTCAGCCTCTGGCACACCGTGCCGGCGCTGCTGGAGATGCTCGTGTCCTGGTTGGACGAGTCCGGGGAGCCCGCGCCGACGGCGCTGCGGCTGGCCGTGCTGAGCGGCGACTGGATCCCGGTGGCCCTGCCGGACCGCGTCCGCGGCCACTTCCTGCGGGCGCACGTGGTCAGCATGGGCGGCGCGACCGAGACGTCCATCAACTCACTGGTCTACGAGATCGGCGCGGTCGACCCGAGCTGGCACAGCATCCCCTACGGCGAGCCGCTGCCGGGCGAGGGCTACTTCCTGCTGGACGAGTCGCTGTCCCCGGTTCCCGACGACACCGCGGCGGACCTGTACATCACCGGCACCGGCCTGGCCCGGGGCTACTGGCGTGACCCGGCGCAGACGGCCGCCAGCTTCATCGAGCACCCGACGCTCGGGATTCGCATGTACCGCACCGGCGACCGGGCCCGCAACCGTCCTGATGGGACGCTGGAGTTCCTCGGCCGCCGCGACCGGCAAGTCAAGATCCACGGCTTCCGGGTGGAACTGGGCGAGATCGAGGCCGTGTTGCAGGACCTCGGCGTCACGCAGGCCGTCGCGGTCGCGCTCGGCCCGGCGACGGCACTGGACCGCATCGTCGCGTTCGTCACCGGCCCCGTCGACGAAGACGCTCTCACCGCCGAGCTCACGACTCGGCTGCCGCGCTACATGGTGCCGCAGCGCGTGCACGTGCTGGAGAGCTTCCCGTTGAACAGCAACGGAAAAATCGACCGGGCCGCGCTGGTGCGACAAGCCGGCCGCGGCACGGGCAGCGGCGAGCCGCCGCGGCCGGGCACCGAGCTGGTGCTGGCCGACATCCTGGCCGACCTGCTCGGCCGGCCGATCGCCGACCGCAACGCCAACTTCTTCGAGCTGGGCGGCAATTCGCTGCTGTCAGTGCAGCTGGTGACCCGGATCCGGCGGCTGCTCGACGTGGACGCCCCGACCGGCCTGGCGTTGAAGCACAACACGATCGCGAAGATGGCAGCGGCACTGGGCGAGCTGCCGGCGGCCCGCGCGGCGTCCGAACCCGCGCTGGCGCCTCGGCCCCGCGACCGCGCGCTGCCGGTGTCCTTCGGCCAGGAGCAGGTGCTGTTCCTCGACCAGCTGGCCGGCGGCAACCGGGCGTACCACTTCCAGTGCAGCATCCGGTTCACCGGCACGCTGCGCCCCGACCTGATCCAGCGGGCGCTCACCGAGGTGACACGCCGGCACGAGATCCTGCGCACCACCTTCCACCACACCGAGAACGGCCCCGTGCAGGTGGTGCACGAGCCGACCGAAGTGCCGCTGCACCAGCGCGACCTGCGGGACGTGCCGGTGGAGCAGCGCGAGGAGGCGCTGGCCGCGGCGCTGCGCGACGAGTTCGCGCGCAACTTCGACCTGGCCGTCGGCCCGCTGGCCGTGTGGACGCTGATCCGCCTGGCCGAGGACGACTGGGCCCTGGTGGAGACCGAGCACCACCTGGTGCATGACGGCTGGTCGGTTTCCGTGTTCTGGCGGGAGATCTGCGAGCTGTACGAGGCATGGGCCGAGGGCCGTGAGCCGGCCCTGGCCGACCTGCCGATCCAGTTCGCCGACTTCGCCGGCTGGCAGCGGGAGCGCTACGCGCTGCGGCGGGAGAAGGTGCTCCCGTACTGGAAGGGGCAGCTGGCCGGCTCGACCACGTTCGATCTGGCGGTCAGCCGCCCGCGGCCGGCCAAGCAGACGTTCAACGGCAAGGCCATGCGGATCACGTTGCCCGACGAGCTGTACGCGCGGCTGCGCGAGTTCAGCCGGTCCACCGGCGTTTCCCTGTTCACGGTCATGTTCTCCGCGTTCACGCTGCTGATGAACCGCTACAGCGGCGTCCGGGACCTGACCATCGGCTCCTGGCTGGCCAACCGGGACCACCGCGAGACCGAGCACCTGCTCGGCATGCTGGTCAACATGGTCGGCCTGCGGCTGAAGCTGGCCTCGCAGACGACCTTCCACGATCTGCTCACGCAGACCCGCGACACCGTGTTGGAGGCGCTGGCGCACGGCGAGGCCCCCTTCGAGGACGTGGTCCGCGAGCTCGACCTGCCCCGCGACCCGAGCCGGAACCCGTTGGTGCAGACCTGTTTCAGCTTCCACGACTCGCCCGTGCCGGCGTTCGACTGGCCCGGCGCGCGTGGCTACCTCACCGAGCACAACAACGGCAGCGCCAAGTTCGACCTGAACATCGTGGTCATCCCCCGCGCCGAGCAGCTGCGCCGGACCGGTGACCCGGGTGACCGGGAGCAGCTGGCGCTGATGTGGGAGTACAACACCGACCTGATCCCGGCCGACGCCGCCGAGCGGCTAGTCGCCCACTACCAGCAGCTGCTCTCCGCGGCCATCACGTCGCCGCAGACCCCGGTCGACGACCTGTCGATGCTGACCGACGCCGACCTCGCGGCCATCACGTCCATTGCTCCCCAGCAGCCCTTCCCGGCCGAGGACGACGTGCTGGCGCTGATCCGTCAGCAGGTCGAGCAGCGCCCGGGCTCCCCCGCCGTCACCTCGGCCGGCCGCATGCTGACCTACGCCGACCTGCACGCGCAGGCGTCCGGACTGGCCGGGCGGCTGGCGGCGCAGGGCGTCGGCCCGGGCAGCCGGGTCGGGCTGTGCGTCGACCGGTCGGTGGCGTCGGTGGTCGGCCTGCTGGGCATTCTCCTGACCGGTGCCGCGTTCACGCCGCTCGACCACCGGCACCCGGCGGCTCGGCGACAGTTCGTGCTGAACGACGCCGGCGTGCAGATCATCGTCACGACACCGGAGCTCGGCGGCCAGTTCCCCGGCTACCGCAAGGAGTTCGTCGACGGACCGGCCGGCCCCGCGCCGGTGGTGGCCGCCGATCCCGACCGCGAGGCGTACGTGCTGTACACCTCCGGCTCCACCGGCAAGCCGAAGGGCGTGCGGGTGCGGCACAAGGCGCTGGCCGGGTTGCTGGTGTCGATGCGGGACCGGGTCGGTTTCGGATCGGCCGACACGCTGCTGGCGGTGACCACGCCGGCGTTCGACATCTCCGTGCTGGAGATGCTGCTGCCGCTGGTGTGCGGCGGTCACGTCGTCGTGGCCGACGAGAAGTCCACTTCGGACGGTGAGGCGCTTGTCGGGCTGCTGGCCCGGCACGCGGTGACGGCGATGCAGGCCACGCCGATGACGTGGCGGCTGCTGGTCGAGGCGAAGTGGTGGCCGGCCAACCGGTTCACCGTGCTGTGCGGCGGCGAGGCGATGCCCGCGGACTTGGCGGCCGAGCTGGTCGAGCGGGCCGACAAGGTGTGGAACCTGTACGGCCCCACCGAAACCACGATCTGGTCGACGGCGTACCAGGTGCTGGGCGGCGAGTCGCCGGTGCCGATCGGGACGCCGCTGGCCAACACCGTCGTGCAGGTCCTGGACGACGGGTTGCGGCCGGTGCCGGCCGGGCTGCCCGGCCAGCTCTACATCGGCGGCACGGGTGTCGCGGCCGGCTACACGTCGCCGGAGCTGACCGCCGAGCGGTTCGTCGAGCTGCCGGAGGGCCGTTTCTACCGCACCGGCGACGTCGTCCGGCTGCGCGTGGACGGTCAGCTGGAGTTTCTGCACCGGGTGGACCGGCAGATCAAGCTGCACGGCTACCGGATCGAGCTGCCGGAGATCGAACAGGTGCTCCACGCGCACCCGTCGGTCGCCGACTGCGTGGTCGAACCGCGCGGCGAGCAGCTGGTCGGCTACGTCGTGCCCGCTGACGGCCGGGTCGACGCGGCGGAACTGACCGAGCACCTGGCCGCCCGGCTGCCGGCGTACATGGTGCCGCCGGTGTTCGCCACGTTGGAGCGGATCCCGTTGTCCGCCAACGGCAAGCTCGACCGGTCGGCGCTGCCCGAGCCGGACCCGGCCGTCGCCGCCACGGCCCCGGCCGAGGTGGAGCCGCTGTCGGACGCCGAGTCGGAGCTGGCCGCGATCTGGTCGGAGGTGCTCAGCCGGGACGCCGTCGGACCGGAGGACGATTTCTTCATGCTGGGCGGGCACTCGCTGCTCGCGCTGCGGCTGGTGTCCCGGGTCCGGGCTCGAATGGACGGTCCGATTACCGTGGACATGGTGTTCGACTACCCGACTGTGCGGTCCATGGCGACCGCGCTGGTGCAGTCCTCGTGACGCCGCCCGGACCGCTGGCGCCGTCCACCGTCACGGCAGCGATCATCGGCGACCGGTTCGGGCTCCGCGGCACGGAGTTCGCGGCGGCGCCGGCGGCCCGGGGGCTGTGCGGGCGCGTGTGGCGGCTGGAGACCGCTGACGGCCCGTACGCGCTGAAGGAGCTGTTCTGGCCCACCGACCACGACGAGGGGCAGATCCGCGCGCAGGTGGCCTTCGAGTCCGCCGCCCGTGACGTGGGCGTGCTGAGCCCGGAGAGCTTCCCCACCACCGATGGCGACTACCTGTGCCATCTCCCCGACGGCGGCCTGGTCCGCCTGTTCGGGTGGATCGAGGGCGAGCTGCTGGCCGGCCCGGACGGGGCGGCGCGGTGGCTCGGGCAGACCCTGAGCCGGCTGCACCGGCTGCCGAACGCGGTGGTCGGCGAGCCGGACACCCGGTTCGAGTCGCCGCCGGAGAGCTGGGACGACCTGCTGGCGGCGCTGCGCCGCCAGCGGGTTCGGTGGGCCGACGACCTGGCCCGGGCGCTGCCCCGGATCACCGAGCTGGCCACGCTGGTGGCGCCGGCCGGCCGGGACGACTGGGTGATGTGCCACCAGGACATCGTGCCGAGCAATGTCATGCGCACCCCGGCCGGCGACCTGGTGCTGATCGACTGGGACAACACCGGGCCGGCGCTGGCCGAGCAGGAGTTGGCGGCCGCCTTGATGAACTGGCACGTCGTAGGCGATCAGGTCGACACGGAGGGCATCGCGGCCACGCTGGCCGCGTACGAGGCCGGCGGCGGCCCGGCGCGGCTGACCGGCCGGTCGGCGTTCTCGGCGTACCTCGGGGCTTTCCTGGCCGACCTGCACACCCAGGCGACGGTCGCGATCGCCGACGACCTGGACGCCGAGCACCGGGAGGTCGCCGTCGCCCGGGTGGCGCACCGCCTTGCCGGGCTGCCCACCACGGCGACGCTCGACGAGGTCCTGCGCCTCGACCGACAACGCAGCACGAGATGACCACGCACACTGCGGACCGGCGCCGGTGAAGCACGAGCTACACGATCTTGCACAGCGTGGTCTTGCCCACGCCGTTCGGCCCGAGCAGGCCGCGCACCTCGCCGGCCCGCACGGACAGGTCGACCGAGTCCAGTGCGACGACTTCGCCCCGAGCGCCGAACACCCGGCGCAGCGCCCGGGTCTGGACCGCGTAGCTCATGGCTGGCACACCTCCAGTGCACGCATCGCGGCGTGGTAGTCCTCCTCGGCCACAAGTTCGCTGCCCACCATCAGGAAGTCGGCGATCGGCGTGCACAGCAGGTGCAGGCCGTCGACCTCGTGCAGGCGACTCGCCGGCCAGTCCCGCCGGGTCTCGCGCAGCAGCAACCCGTAGACCGGCAGGCCGCGCGCCAGCCGCTCAACGACGGCCCGCGGGGTGTCGGCCGGCGCGGGCGAACGGCGGAGCAGCTCGGCGTCGGCCGGTGCGCGTAATGCCGCGACACACTCCGCCAGGACCGTCGTCTCGGCCACCGCGAGGGCCTTCTCCATGAGCTCCACCAGCTCCGGCGCCCGCTCGGCCGCCGCCTTGGCCAACTCGTCCGGTCGCGGTGGCCGGTGGTCGAACACCATCAGTGTGTCGAGCACGTCCCGCACCGTGAACTCGCGCGAGAACCGCTCGTCGGCGATGCACAGCAGGTCGGCCAGCGTCTCGTCGGCCGGCAGGTCGGGCGAAGGCGGCACCCGCGGATGGTCGCCGGCCAGCGCGAGCGTGCTCAGTTCCACCCTGAGATCCCGGTCCAGCAACGGGTCCTCGGTCGGCCAGGCCAAGCCGAGCACCACGTGCGTGCGGTCACCGTGCCGGATCAGCGCGACCTCGATCCGCTCCACGTCCTCCCGGCCGCACACCGCCAGGGCCGCGGCCCACAGCGTGGCCTCGTCCGGCACCAGCAGGTCGATGTCGGCCGACGAACGCACGAGGTCCGGCGGGTAGCAAGCGGCGATCGACCGTCCTTTGCGGACGCGAGCCGGCACTTCCGCGGTGATCTCCTTGTACAGCAGGTCGTAGTGGTCGGCGCGGGCCCGGGCCCGGCGCAGCGCGTCGGCGCTGCCGGTGCCGATCGGCATGCCCTCCCTGGCGGCGACGGAGATCACCAGCTGCGGCAGCTGCGAGGAGATGTTCGCCGCGGCCCGGATCACCGCCCGGTCGCTCTCCCCGGGGCCGACGCCGAACAGGTCCCGGAGCAGGTCGAAGTCCAGGCGGTCGGAAAAGGTCATGACACGTCCCCCAATGGCGCGAACCCGAATCGGTGCAACGGCCGCCAGCCGTGTCGGCGCGGGGCGGCCAGGATGCGCTCGCCCTTACCGGTGAGCGCATCGTCGGCGGGGTGCACGACGTTGCCGTGCAAGGGAAGTCCGAGTCCGTCGGCGTGCCGGCAGGCCGTGATGAGCGTGGTGCGCGCCGAAGAGACCCCGGTCGAGCGGGCCAACCTCATCGGCCGGCTCACTGCGTCCGGCACGATCCTCCACATTCTTAGCACGCGGCCACATCGTCGATCCCGCATTCACCGCAATGTTTCCGCACCCCGAAACAACGGTTGACATCGCCGGCATGCTGTTGTGTCCGTAATTCAGCGGCGCCATCAGCTGACCCATTCGACGTCGGCGGCCTCGTTGAGCGCGCGGCCGATGGCGATCGCGGCCGCGCGCAGCGACGGCGCGACCGTGCCGACCGCACAGCGATCGGCCAGGTCGACCAGCGACACCGCCGCGACCGCGCCCGCGGCCGGCAGGACCACCGGACAGGCGATGCCGAGCACCCGGTCCGCGCCATCGGCGTGCTGCACCACGGCGTAGCCGAGCGAGCGGATGGCGGTGAGCTGGCGGTCGACGGGCCGCCGCTGCTCCACAGTGGACAGTGCACGCAGCGGGCGGTCGAACGCCGCCATGGCCCGGATGGCCGCGCTGGCGATGATCCGCTCCCAGCTCGACGGGACCGGCCCCTCGGGCGTCTGCCAGCCGAAGCGGTCCAGCGGGACCGCGCTGTCACCGTCGCGCACGGACAAGTAGGCGCAACCGCCGGTCACCTCGTGCAGCCGCATCAGCACCGGGGTGGCCGCATCGCGAAGCACGCGGTGACGCGGCACCCGCGAGCCGAGCACGGACAGCCGCTGGCCGAGCCGCAACTGGCGGCCGCTGCGTTCGAGCAGACCCCACTGCACCAGCTCGGTGACCAGCCGGGACGCTGTGGGTTTGGACAGGTGGGCGCGGCGGGACAGCTCGGTCAGGGTCAGCGCGCGGTCGGTCGGCTCGAACTGGCAGAGGATGGCCAGCGCCCGCGACAGCATCGACCGTTTCGCGCCGTGCTCGGCCACCGGCCCGACGATGCCTTCCATGCTGCGAATACTCGACATCATCGCGGTCCTCTCAATGGGAGACACTGGCGGGTGCAATGAGGTCGATTGTGCGGGGGCCGGCGATGCGGTGTCGACGGTTTCGACCGTTCAGCAAAGTGCCTGACAACAAGTTCCCATGGCCTCTCCACCAGCGAGGACGGCCTGCGAGCCGGGGCAGGAGGTAACTTGCTGCCATGCAGGTTATTTGCCTCGCAACCATCTGGCCAAGGTCGAGAGAACACGCCAAGAATGGTTCTCACAACGCCGGCTGTCGGCGAAAGAGCCCGATGAGCTTTCGTCGAGGCGAGCACCACATGACAGGAGCACACCGTGTCGCAGAAGCGTCTTGCCGTCATCGTCCTGGCCAGCGCCGTTTTCGCCATCTGCACCGCGACCGCGGCCACCGCGGCCGAGCACCGCACCGCTTCCGGCGCAGCGGTCACGACCGCATCCGCCGCTTCGCCGGCCGAGACCAGCCCGGCCGGCGGCGGCACCGACTGGTGACGTCAATACGCCGTTAGCACCACACCGGCCGCCATGGGCATTAGTCCGTGGCGGCCTTTGTCACCCGAAAGTGATTCAGCTATCCAACCCGGGATCGCCTGTCAACCCCGACAACAGCGCCGGGGATTTCCACGCGCAAGACGTGCCCGCTTGGCCACTCATTCGACCTGACGGGATGGCACTAGTCGCCTGGCAACTTGTGCCGCGCCCGTCCTCTTCTGAGCAGCCACCGGTTACGGCATCATCGTCCTCACCGGATGGGTCCCGACAGGGGAGGTATAGCGGATGGTGGCACACGCGGCAATCGCCCGAATGGTTTCGGCCGGCGTGCTGTTGGCCCTGGTGGACGCGGCGCCGGTGACATCCGCGTCGACACCCGCCGCGACTCGGGTGGTCGCCGCTCATGCCTTACCGACGCCGGCCGACAATGATCGGCCGACCAATCCCTGCGCGCCACCGAAGAGCATTCCGGGCGGCACGGACTGGTGACCGAAGTTCGCCCCGCCGAACCGGCGGGGCGAACCCGGCCTTGTCTCGGTCAGCACCGCGAACTTGCCGCCCTGACAACACAGCTCGACATCCGCGCCGGCGGGCTTGCGGTGACGGTGTCCGGCCCGCCCGATGTCGGCAAGACTCGGCTGCTGGCCGAGTTCGCCCGGATCGCGGCCGAGCGGGGGCCGCCGGTCGTCACGACCGGACCCGCCGACGATCCACGCCGGCTGCGGCACGCCGCGCCGGCGCGATCATGACGAAGGCTCGGTTTTCCGGTTTGACCACCGCCGATCGGTCCCTTCACGTCCTGCTCCCCCAAGACCGTGCAGACCCACCTGCGGCGGATCTTCGGCAGCCCACCGTGTCGCCCCGGGGCCGAGGTCGCGCCGACCGTCGGTCGGCGCCGCCAACGTGCCCAGACTCCGGCCGTTCAGTCGAGCAGACCCCGCTGCTCCGCGAGCACACCGGCCTGAAATCGGCTCTGCGCGCCGAGATCGGCGGCCAGGGTGGCGATGTGCCGCCGGCAGGTGCGCACCGAGATGCCGAGCCGGCGAGCGATCACCTCGTCCTTGGCGCCCGCGGCCATCTGCCGCAGGATGGCCCGCGTCAGCTCCTCCCCCGCCTCCTCGGACTCGTCCTCGGCCACCTCGGTGCGCTCGGCCGGGAACTGCCGCCCGGAATGCCACAGCAGGTCGAAGCTGTCCAACAGGTGGCTGAGCACGGCGGGCTCGCGGACCAGCACGGCGCCGTCGGCGGGGTCGCCGCTCGCGGTGGGCAGGAAGGCGACCTCGCGGTCGAACACGATGATGCGCCGGGGCACGATCGGCGCGGTGCGCACCAGAGCACCGGCAGCGGTCACGGCGGCGACATAGCGCTGGGTGGGCGCATGCGACCGGGTGCAGTGCTGGAGCACGGAGTGCATCACCACGCCGCGGTCGAGCATCATCAGGTCCAGCGCGAGGCTGCGGCTGAGGCCGGCCTCGTTCATGCCGCCGCCGGGGTGCGCGATGTGCAACTCCCGCTCGCACTTGCGAGCCTGGTCGGCCAGCAGGTGGCGGACCATGCCGACGTCGTCGACCACGTCGATGGCCTCGTCCCGGCGCCGGGTCTGCCGCGCCTCGAAGTAGGTCGGCTGAAGCGCGAGCAGTTCGCGCCTGAGCTGCTGGTGCACCGCCCGCCTGCGGTGCATCTCGTTCTCCTCGGCGGTGAGCAGCTCGGCGGTCGCGGTGTCCGGCCCGACCGCGGTGAACTCGCGGTCCGGGTCCAGCGACGGGCGCAGCAGCAGCAGGTCGGTCAGGGTGGTGATCAGCTCCTCGAGTTCGGTCGCGCCCACTCCCAGCTCGCGCTCGGCCTGCTGCCGTGTCCACGCGGGGTACTCGACGGCGAGCTTGTAGAGCTGCACGGCCTGCACGCTCAACCGCGCCGTGAGCTTCTCCAGACCGATTCGGAACACCACCGGCTCGTCCATCCGGCCAGTATCGGGCAGACAATGTCGTCACCGGCGGCTCGCGGCGACACCGCTGTGTCGAAGAGGAAATCCTGCTGCCCGGCTGGACGGCAACCGGGCAACCGCTGTCCAGTTATCCGACGTGTGCGCACTGCTCACATCGTCGACCAGTGTCCGAATTGCACGGTTGCCGCGGTATTGTCAGGTGATTCCCCTACTGGTGGCGACCTCACCGCGCTGACATCATTCGCCGTGACCCGGCGTCGAACGCTGTCGACGGACGCCGATATGATCAAAGGACACGACCCTGAACACCACCCACCCCGGGCACCGCTCCCCGACGGGAAGCACAGTGCGATGACCGACCAAGAGCAGGCCGACCCGGTCAGATTGCTCCGCGAGCTCACCAAGATCGACACCGGCCCCGGCTGCCTCGACCATGTCGCCGCGGCCCTGTCCACAGTGTCCGGCGTCGAGATCGAACACGCCGACGATATCAGCCTCGTGCTGCGGATCCCGGGCTGCGGCGCGGCACGGCCGCTGCTGCTGCACGGGACCGCCGACATCGCGCCCGTCGACGGGCAGTTATGGCGGCACGGGCCGTTCGACGCCGAACCGGCCGACGGACCGGTGTGGGGCCGCAGGGCCGCGAGCGGCAAGCACGGCCTGGCCATGATGATCGCCGCGCTGCTGCGGTTGGACGCCCAAGGCGAGCGTCCGGCCGGTGACGTGGTGCTTGCCGTGGTGGCCAACGGGAAACTCGGCGCCAAGCACCTCGTCGACGAACACGCCGACCTTTTCACCGGCATTCGCTGCGCGATCGGCCGGGAAGCCGATGCGGACATCCGACTGCCCGGCGCCGTCGCCTTCCATCCGATCGTCGTCGCCGAGAAACGGGCCTGCCTGGTGCGGGTCACGATCGCCGGCGCCGACGGCGACGCCGCCCTGCTCGCGCCATCCGACTCACCCATGGCCCAGCTCGGCATGCTGCTCACCGCGCTATCCGGCGCCCGGCTGGCCCGCCGCCGAACACCCGTCGTCGAGCGGATGCTCGACGACCTCGCCGCGGCCCTGCCCGACAGCCTGTCCGCCGCAGTCCACCGGCTCAGCACCGACCACGCCAACGACCGGGTGCCGGCCAGCCTGCCGCTGCCCCAGGCGCTGTTCATCGACTCGCTGATGCGCAACACCGCCAACCCCGTCGCGATCCACACCGACAGGGCCGCCGACCGTACGCCCGCCCGGGTCAGGACCGACATCGACTGCCGGCTGCTGCCCGGATGCGGCACCGAGGCCTTCCTCGCCGAACTGCGCACCTTCACCGGATCCGCCCAGGTCGAGGTGCTGCACGAGGACCCACTGCCCGACAACGCCAAGTCCGAATTCGGGCCGTTCTACAACCGGCTCGTGGAAATCCTCACCAAGGCCGACCCCGACGCCGTGCCACTGCCCGTGCTGACGCCCGGCTCCACCGAGGCCGCCCAATACAGCCGGCTCGGCATCCACTGCTACGGCTGGCTCCCGCAGCGCCTGCCCGAAAGCCCAGAACACCGCGGGCTCTCACACAGCGCCGACGAACGCATCCCCGCCAGCGCCCTACAGTTCGGCGCCGACCGCATGACCGAACTGCTCCGCGACTTCCCATAGCCACACCGACCGTTGCCCCATGGTCGCACCGCCGCGACAGACGCCAGGCCGCTGCGTGTCACATCGTTCACGGCACGAATGCCGCGAACCTCGGCCACCGGCTCGTGTATCGTTCATGCTCGTGTTCAGGGGCGCATAGCTCAGTGGTAGAGCACCGCTCTTACAAGGCGGGAGTCGCAGGTTCGAAACCTGCTGTGCCCACTCCCTCAGGCGACGCATGCCCGCGGAAAGCGCGGGCCTTGTCGGTCGTCCTCCGTTCTGGGGGACGACCCCCAGACCCCCGACGCGGGAGCTCCGCCCCCACACCCCCAGGGCTCGGCTCCGCCATCGCACGCCCGGGCTCGGCTGCGCCATCGCAACGCCGGCTCGGCTGCGCCATCGCAAACCCGACGAACGCGAGCCTTGACGGTCGTCCTCCACTCGGCTGCGCTGTCGCGGAGGGAAGCAACGCCACCCGGGGCGGAAGTCCGCGGCCGGGTGGCGTGCGTTGCGTCTCAGAGCGCCTTGAGGGCCCGCTTCCACTGGTCCTGGTCGCGGGCCTCGCCGGGCTGGTTGGCCTCGGCGAAGCGGATGACGCCCTGCTTGTCGATCAGGTACGTGCCACGCAAGGCCATGCCGGCCTTGTCGTTGAACACGTCGTAGGCCTGGGCGGTGGCTCCGTGCGGCCAGAAGTCGGACAGCAGCGGGAAGGAGTAGCCCTCCTTCTCCGCCCACGCCTTCAGGCTGAACGGGGTGTCCACGGACACGCCGATGACCTGCACCTCGTCGTTCTGGTACTCGGCCAACTCGTCCCGCACCTGGCAGAGCTCGCCGGTGCAGATGCCGCTGAAGGCGAACGGGTAGAACACCAGCAGCACGTTCTTCTCGCCGCGGTACGACGACAGGGTCACGTCTTCCCTGTTGGCGTCCTTGAGCGTGAAGTCAGGGGCCTGGGTACCGACTTCCAGCGCCATGCTCGCGCTACCTCCCGGTGGGCTCGGCAGTTACCCGCCAAGCCTATGCCACCGGGAGGGAGAGCTCAGCGCTTGGCCTTGGCCGACTTCGGCGACACGAGCTTGATGCCCGCCCAGTCCTCGCCGACGCTCGCGTTGAGGGTCTGGGCGAGTCCGGCGGTGGGCACCGCTTCGGCGATGTCGCTGGGCTCGACGTAGCCGGGGCGCCCCGTCTTGGGAGTCAGCACCCAGATGACGCCGTCCTCGGCGAGCGGACCGGTCACGTCCATCAGCGTGTCGACCAGGTCTCCATCGCTTTCCCGCCACCACAGCAGAACGACGTCGACGACCTCGTCCGACTCCTCGTCGAGCAGGTCACTGCCGATCCGTTCCTCGATCGCGGCACGCACGTCGTCGTCGACGTCCTCGTCCCAGCCGATCTCCTGGACCACCATGTCCGGCTCGATCCCGAGCCTGTCGGCGACGCCGACCTTGCCAGCGTCTCCCGCGGCCACCACGGCTTCCACTCCTCCAAGCTATGCCAGTAGGGCGACTGGGTTCAGCCGCCACACCTGTATTCAACACCGGTCGCGCACAGCGAACACTGAGGGTGCCCACCTGCGCAACCACCCACACCGTGACACACCGAAGACGAGCTCGGGATTCGACCCCGCTTTGCCACCCGTTCGGGGCATCAGGCAGGCTCTACATACCTCCTATACGCGCGCGCGAGGGAGCTACCGACCGGTAGCACGGAGTCTTAGGGATCAGCGAGCGCCGAATGAGGGAGGATGGACGTGAACCTGTCGACAACACCAGGCGAGGAGACCCCTTGGCCCCGCAGAGCAACGGCGCTGGCAGTGCGAGCCCCCCGGAGCGGGTCCGGGTCATCCGCGACGGCCTCGCCGCCCACCTCCCGGACATCGACCCCGATGAGACCGCGGAGTGGCTTGAGTCCTTCGACGGCGTGCTGAAGGGCGCCGGGCAGCAGCGCGCCCGGTATCTGATGCTGCGGCTGCTGGAGCGAGCCCGCGAGAGCCGGGTGGGCGTGCCGTCGCTGACCAGCACGGACTACGTCAACACCATTCCGACCGAGCAGGAGCCCTGGTTCCCGGGCGACGAGGAGACCGAGCGCCGGTACCGGGCGTGGATCCGCTGGAACGCGGCCATGACGGTGCACCGCGCGCAGCGTCCGGGCGTCGGCGTGGGCGGGCACATCTCCACCTACGCGTCCTCGGCGACGCTGTACGAGGTCGGCTTCAACTGGTTCTTCCGCGGCAAGGACCACCCGGGCGGCGGCGACCAGGTCTACTTCCAGGGCCACGCCTCGCCGGGCATGTACGCCCGCGCGTTCCTGGAGGGCCGGCTGTCGGCCGAGCACCTGGACGGCTTCCGCCAGGAGTACTCGCACGCCGGCCCGGGCGGCGGCCTGCCGTCCTACCCGCACCCGCGGCTGATGCCGGACTTCTGGGAGTTCCCGACCGTCTCGATGGGCCTTGGCCCGATGAACGCGATCTACCAGGCGCGGTTCAACCGCTACCTGCGCGACCGCGGCATCAAGGACACCGACCAGCAGCACGTGTGGGCGTTCCTCGGCGACGGCGAGATGGACGAGGCGGAGTCGCGCGGCCTGATCCACGTGGCCGCCAACGAGGGCCTGGACAACCTCACCTTCGTGATCAACTGCAACCTCCAGCGGCTGGACGGCCCGGTCCGGGGCAACGGCAAGATCATCCAGGAGCTGGAGGCGTTCTTCCGGGGCGCCGGCTGGAACGTGATCAAGGTGGTCTGGGGCCGCGAGTGGGACGCCCTGCTGCACGCCGACCGCGACGGCGCGCTGATCAACCTGATGAACACCACGCCGGACGGCGACTACCAGACCTACAAGGCCAACGACGGCGCCTACGTGCGTGAGCACTTCTTCGGGCGCGACCCGCGCACCAAGGAGCTGGTCGCGCCGATGAGCGACCAGGACATCTGGAACCTCAAGCGCGGCGGCCACGACTACCGCAAGGTGTACGCGGCGTACAAGGCGGCCACCGAGCACAACGGCCAGCCCACGGTCATCCTGGCCAAGACCATCAAGGGCTACGGCCTGGGCCCGCACTTCGCCGGCCGCAACGCCACGCACCAGATGAAGAAGATGACCCTGGAGGACCTCAAGCTCTTCCGGGACGAGCTGCGCATCCCGATCAGCGACGCCGACCTCGAGCGCGACCCGTACCTGCCGCCGTACTACCACCCGGGGCCGGACTCGCCGGAGATCCAGTACGTGCTGGAGCGCCGCCGCCAGCTGGGCGGCTTCGTGCCGGAGCGGCGCGGCAAGTCCACGGCGCTGGTGCTGCCGGGCGACAAGGTCTACGACACGATCCGCAAGGGCTCTGGCAAGCAGGAGGTGGCCACCACCATGGCCATCGTCCGGCTGATCAAGGACCTGATCAAGGACCAGGAGATCGGCGGCCGGATCGTGCCGATCATCCCGGACGAGGCGCGGACCTTCGGCATGGACGCCATGTTCCCGTCGCAGAAGATCTACAACCCGCACGGGCAGCTCTACACCTCCGTGGACGCCAAGCTGATGCTGGCCTACAAGGAGAGCGAGCACGGGCAGATCCTGCACGAGGGCATCAACGAGGCCGGCTCCACCGCGTCGTTCACCGCGGTCGGCACCTCGTACGCCACCCACGGCGAGCCGATGATCCCGATCTACATCTTCTACTCGATGTTCGGCTTCCAGCGCACCGGCGACGGCCTGTGGGCGGCCGCCGACCAGATGGCCCGGGGCTTCGTGCTCGGCGCCACCGCCGGCCGCACCACGCTGACCGGCGAGGGCCTGCAGCACGCCGACGGCCATTCGCTGCTGCTGGCGGCGACCAACCCCGCGGTCGTGGCCTACGACCCGGCCTGGGCGTTCGAGATCGCGCACATCGTCAAGGACGGCCTGCGGCGGATGTACGGCGACAACGCCGAGAACGTCTTCTACTACCTGACGATCTACAACGAGCCGGTGCAGCAGCCGGCCGAGCCGGAGCACCTGGACGTCGAGGGCCTGCTGCGCGGTCTGTACCGCTACGCCACGGCTCCCGGCGTGACCGGCCCGCGGGCGCAGATCCTGGTCTCCGGCGTCACCATGCCCGACGCCATGCGGGCCCAGGCCCTGCTGGCCGAGGAGTGGGGCGTGCAGGCCGATGTGTGGTCGGCGACCTCGTGGGCGGAGCTGCGCCGCGAGGCCGTGGAGGTGGACCGGCACAACATGCTGCACCCCGAGGCCGAGCCGCGGGTGCCGTACGTGACGCAGGTGCTGTCCGAGGCGGCCGGCCCGGTCGTGGCGGTGTCGGACTACATGCGCGCGGTGCCGGACCTGATCCGCCCGTGGGTGCCGACCGACATGGTGTCGCTGGGCACGGACGGCTTCGGCTTCTCCGACACCAGGCCGGCGGCCCGCCGCCACTTCCTGGTGGACGCGCAGTCGATCGCGGTGGCCGTCCTGACCGCGCTGGCCCAGCGCGGCGAGGTGGACCACGCCAACGTGGTCGAGGCCACCCGCCGGTACCGGCTGGACGACCCGCAGGCCGCGGGCCCGTCCACCACCGACTCCGGCGCCGCCTAGTCCCCGACGGCTGATGTCATGAAGGGCCCCTTACTCTCGTTCAACGCGAGGAAGGGGCCCTTCCTGACGTTGAACGTCAGGATCGGTCCCTTGATCTTGAGGGGGGCTTGAGCGGTGTTGCGGGTGGACGGGCTGACCAGGGGGTTCAGCGGGCTGCTGGTGTTGCACGAGCTGAGCTTCGAGCTGCCGCCCGGGGAGGGCGCGGCGGTGATCGGGCCGAACGGCTCGGGCAAGACGACGCTGCTGCGCTGTGTGGCCGGCACGGACCTGCCGGACGCGGGTCGCATCACGCTGAACGGGTTCCCGGTGCTGGAGACCTCGCCGGACACCCGGGCGGCGATGGCCTGCGTGCTGGACGACGTGGACTTCTTCCCCGACCTGTCGGTCGGCGAGCATCTGGCGCTGTGCGCGCTGGCCCATGGTCAGCCGGACGCCGAGGCGACGGTCGACGCCGTGCTCGACGAGCTGGGCATCACCGACCAGCGGGACCAGCTGCCGGCCACGCTGTCCAGCGGGCAGCGGCGGCGGCTGGCGCTGGCCAGCTGCTTCGTGCGGCCCCGGTCGCTGCTGGTGCTGGACGAGCCGGAGCAGCGGCTGGACGTGGCGGGCCGGGCCTGGCTGGCGGCCAAGCTGAACGCCGAGAAGGCGGCCGGCTCGTCGGTGCTGATGGCCTCGCACGACCCGGAGCTGATCGAGGCGGTCGCCGATCTCTACATCGAGGTCGGACTGTGACGGTTATCACGGCTCGGGCGGTGCGGTCCGAGCTGCGGAGGATGCGGCGGCGACGTAATCCGCGCTCGATCCTCCGCCGGCTCTACGACCTGTCGGACACGGCGCTGTACCTCGGCATGGCCGGCGGCCTGGTGACCGAGGCCGTGATCAAGACCCAGTCCGCGCCGGCGCTGTCGCTCGCGCCGGCCCCGCACACCGCCGCGTCGGTGTCGTGGATGGCCGTAGCGGTCGCCCTGGCGGCCGTGGCGGCGTTCGGGCAGGCGCTGCTGGCGGTGGGCCCGGTCTGGGCCGGTTCGGCCACGCAGGCGTGGATCCTGGCCAGCCCGGTGGATCGGCGGTCGGCGTTGCTGCCGACGTACCTGCGGACGGTGCTGCTGGGCGGGATCGCCGGCGGGCTGCTGGGCGGCGGTCTGACCGTGATCTACCCGCCGGCGTTGGTGAACGTGCCGTGGAACGGGGTCGCCGGCTTCCTCGTCGGCGTGCTGTTGGTGGGCGTGACCGCCGAGATGCAGACCCGGGCCCGGCCGGTGCGGTGGCTTTTCGCCGCGCTGCTGGGCATCGCCGTGGTCATGGGCGGCGTGGTGGCGTTGCGGCTGGACGTGCCGAGTCTGGCCATGCCGGCGACCTACCCGGCCCTGATCCTTGCCGTGCCGGCGGTTGTGGCCCTCGTGGTCGGTTTCCGGGCCTTGCCGCGGCTGCACCGGGGCTCGCTGAGCGCGGGGGCCGACCTGATGCTGGCCGCCAGCGTTTCCTCGACGTGGCTGGACTTCTCGCTGCTCACGTCGGCGTTGGCACTGCGTCGGGCCCGGCGGATCGGCCGTGTTCGCTCCGTACGGCTGAAGGGCAGCCGGGAGTTGGCCTTCGTGCTCGCCGATCTGGCCCGGCTACGCCGTTATCCGGCCACCATCGCGATGTGGGTGGCGCTGCTGCCGGTGCCGTTCTTCGCCGTCATCTCCTTGCCGCCCATCGCGGTGGGGCCCGTGCAGCTGCTCGCCGCCTACATCGCCGCCGACCGGTTTGCCGGCGGGCTGCGCACCATCTGCGGCTCCGCCGCGCTGCGCCGGGCCCTCGGCGGCACCGACGCGTCGTTGAAGAGCATCCACCTGGTGCTGCCGGCCGTCGGCGCGGTCGTGTGGTGCGGGCTCACCAGTTTCGCGCTGCCCATCGCCCCGACCGCGACCACCGTGATCTCCGCCGCCGGGGCCGTGATCGTCGTCTACGCCATGGCCACCCGGCCGCCGATGACCTACGTCAGCCCCGCCTTCGACAGCCCGTTCGGCAGCATGCCGGTCAACCTCATCCGGCAACTGGTCCGCGGCCCCGCCCTGCTGGTCGGCCTGGCCGCCCTGCAACTGATCGCCTCGGCGGCCTAGCTCAAGCCGAGGCAGCGGAGCCAGCGGCGGTCGGCGCCCTCGACGGTGAGCAGGGCGGCGAGCACGCCGCTGGCCCCCATGAGCAGGGTTTCATCCAATGTGGACACTAGATCCAGGCGGTCGGCCAGGTAGGCGTGCGTGAGGTCGCGCAGGCCGCGAGCGGCGTCGACGCCGGCGTGCACGAAGGCGTCGGCGATGAGCATGACCCCGGCCGCGCCGTGGCAGATGCCGAGGCGGTCGGCGTCGCGGCCGTGGAGGTTGCGGTCGGGATCGAAGGTCTGGCCCAGGATTCGCAGGTAGCGCATGGCCTCGGCGCGGGCCCCGGCGGTCCACAGGGCCCAGGCGATGCCGGGCATGCCGTAACACCAGCCCTGCCGACATTGGTCCACAAAGGACTGTTCAAGCAACCAGTCGACCAGCTCCGGTTGGGGCGAGACGACCAGCACGCCGGCGGCCCCGTGGGCCAGGCCGGTGTCCTCGCCGTCGAACCACACCGGCTGCGGATAGCCGGCCAGGCACGCGCCGGCCGCGCCGGAGATGAGGTCGAACTCCTCGAACCGCCGCTCCCCCAGCCAGCCCGAAACCCGTTGCGCCAGCAAGGAAACCGGCGGATGCAGCTCGGTGATCAGGCCGAGGCCGAACAGCGTGCCGGCCATGCCGCCGTGCAGGCCGACGCTGCGCATCGGCCGCACGGCGGCGTCCAGCCAGGACGGCACCGCGGACCGCACGGCGGCCTGCACCGCGCGGTCCGCCGAGCCGGCCAGCAACGTCGCGAGCACGCACGGACCCAGTTCCGGCGAGCCCGCGGCGCGGGTCAGCAGTCCCAGCGACTCATCTGACACCCGACGAGCGAGCAGATCGCCGAGTCCGGCGCCCGGCCCTCCGGGGCGACCTCGGTCATCCGGGTGTCCAGTTCCGCGATGAGACGGTCCAGTTCGTCGACGGCCAAGACGGATTCCATCCACTGTCCCCTTCCTGATTCCCCACCGCGACCGCGGTGGTGGCTCGGCGGTGCGGCAACCGCACCAGCAACTGCCCGGCGACCGGCTCCCCGGCCCGATCCCGCAACGGCATGTGGTCCGGATCCGGCAGCATCTCCTCCAGCACCACGGGATCGCCCAACCGGGCCAGCTCCCGCAACGCCGCCAGACTGTGCAGGTCCACCGGCCGCGGCTTGCCTCCCACGGCCCGGGCGAACACACAACGCGGCAGGTCCAGCGCGACCAGGTCCCGGAAGGTGGCGGGCGGGCGGATCCGCCAGTGCCGCCCCGACAGCACCAACGCGCCGGCCGCCCTCGGACCATCGCCGTTGCCCACCCCGTCGCGAATCTCCAGGCTGGGCAGGAAATCCCGCTCCGGGAAGGCGGCCATGCGGTTGCCGAACGACATCGACGGGCCGCGCGGCGTGGCCGCGGTGAGCAGGGTGAGGACCAGCTCCCACGGCCCGATCGGCGTTCGCGTGGCGTGGTGCGTCGGCCACAGCCGGCGGCCGCCGAGTTCCTCGGCGATGATGCGATTTCCCTCACGCCGCACGGTGATTCGGTCCAGCGGCAGATATCGGCCGGCCGACGGCAGATAGGCGGAGGCGTCGGCGTCGCCCGTCCATAGTGGACAGTAGGCCGGTCTTCGCACGGCGTTGGCGGCGCGGTCGTCCAGCGGCGGCACAAGGAGCTCCACCGGCGTGGCCCCGTCCTCTGCCGCCCGAGCGGCCAGGAATTCCCGGTAGGAGGCGACCTGCGGCGGCTCGCCGCCAAGCTCGGTCAACGCGGCGGCGAACCGGGCGTCCAGCACGCCGGCGGGCAGGATCGCCTCCAGCACGGCCCCGTCGGCCATGGGCCGGACGAGGCAGTCCAGCGGCCAGTCCGGCAACTCGGCCGGCGGTAGGCCCATCTGGTCAAGCAGTTGCGGGGTAAGGACTTTCGGCAGCTCGGGCGGTCTTCGGCGCTCGACCGGCCCGGCCGCGTCGCCGGCGAGGAACTCGGCGACAAGATCGGTCACCGGGCGCGGCGCGGAGCCGACCGTGGCCAGGACGGGGTGCTCGGGCGGGCGGGGCAGGAGCTCGGCCAGGCGGAGGGCCTGGAGGGCGAGCTCGCTGGTGCGGGCCACGAAGTCCACGGGCACGGCGCCCTGAACCCGCCGGTACACATCGACGAAGCCGTCCATGGGCACGTCCCAGCTGGTCCGGGGCGGCCGGGACAGCTGCACGACGCCCAGGTCGACCAGGTGCTGGAGGAAGCCGCGCAGCAGGTCACCGGAGGTGGGAGCCAGGCGGCGGACGAGCTCGTCGACATCGTGCACGCCGTCGGCCAGGACGTTGCGGACGGCGTCCAGCAGCGGGCTCCGCCGCACCTCGACCACCCGGGTCGTCGACCAGCAGCGCAGCCGGTCCCCTTCGACCCAGGTCAGCCCGTTCATGGTGAGGGTGCCGCCGTCCAGGACGGCCCCGCGCCGGTCGGCGTTGACGTTGCTGACCCACTGGGCCGAGTGCTCCCCCACCACCGGCCACGACGCCGTCCCGGCGACCTCGACCCGGCCGACGTGGGCGAGCCAGCCGCGCGGGGTCGGCTTGGCCGCGCCCCGGGCGATCATGCGCAGCAGGTACTCCGACCGCTGCCGCAAACGCTTGCTACCCCAGTCCTCGCCGGCGTCGAGCCGCCGGGCCATGTCCTCGACCAGCTCGGGCACGGCCCGGGCCAGGGTCTCGTCGACGAGCCGCCAAGGCAGCCCTCGTAGCCGCTCACGCTCGCGGTCGATGTCCTCGTCCACCGCGGCCCGCCGCAGGCCGAGCGCGGTCGACCAGGCGGTGGCCCGCGCCAGCTCCGGCAGGTCGCTGCACACCAGACGCCCGTTGTGCAGGTCTCGGCGCAGCACCAGCAACTCCGCCCGGGCCTCAGCGTCCGGGATGAGCGCGCCGACCCAGTCGGCCAGTGAACGGGCGTAGGCGGCATAGGCCTCCTCCTCGGCCAGAAGCTCGCGGAGGTCGGCCACCAAGGCGGGATTGCCGGCGGCGGTCCACAGCCGTATCGGCAGGCCGGCAACCCGCAGCAGCGCCGTCATGCCAGCGCTTCCGTGATCAGAGCCTGCCGGGCCGAGCTCAGCCGGGCCCGGTTCCAGTGGAAGACCACGTAGTGCGCCGCGACGTCGGCCGGGTCGACACCGGCCCGCTCGACCGCCACCCGCCAGCTCCGCGCGTCCGGCGACGCCGGCGAGCGGGTCGTCTCCCACACGCCGCGCAGCTCGGCGCAGGCGACCGCGACCGAGTCGTCGCGGAACGACACCCGGCGGCCGCAGGTGTCCCGTACCCGTGGCCACGCCTGGCAGCACAGGCCGAGCCCGCCGAACACCGAGCGCAGCAGCCGCATCGACACCAGCCAGGACGGCAGTTGCGGCCGCACGTGATGATCGAGCCAGGCCAAGGAGTCGGCGGTGAACAGGCGGTGCACGTGCGGCATCGCCGCCGGCCCGCCGAACAGGAACGCCTCGGGTTCGTAGACGCCGGGCACGATCCCGTCGATCAGCCCCTGCCGCTGCCAACACCGGGCCAGCCGCCGCACCTCGGCCCGCACCCACGACTCCAGCCCGGGCCCGGCGGCGAACCGCACCCGCAGGCCGGGCGCCTTGTGCATGAAGAAGAAGTCGGTGATCCGGTCGGAAGCGAGCATCTCTCGCACCGCCGCCGCGAGTTCCCCGTAGATTCCCGGATTCGGCCGGGACAGGCCCAGCTGAGTCCAGGTCGGCGCGGCCCCGTCGCGCAGCGCGGCCAGGCCGCCGGCCAGGAAGGTGAGACGTTCTTGCTGTGACAGCACAGTTTCCACCTCCGCCCTGGCCGATTCTCCTTCGACGTTAGGCGAAGTCGGCGGCTTGTCCACCGGTGGTCAGTCGAAGGTGTGAACGGGGCTAACCTGTCGCCCACGGTGACCGGACAGTGCTCATGCGCCGCGTTCCGCGGCGGGCTCGGCCCCCTCTGAGCCGATGCCTCGCACTCTCCTGCGCCAGCGACCTACGTCCACCCGATCGGCGTGGTTCGCGTCACACGCCGGCGTTGCTGACCGGCGCCTTCGCGAGTGAGGCCGCGGCCACCTTGGCGCTGCGGTTCCAGTCCCGCCAGCCCTTGATCACCAAGACCGTGAACACGATGTAGACGCTGGCGCTGAAGTAGAGGCCGGACGCGATCTGCAGCGGCACGCCGATCGCGTCCACCAGCAGCCAGACCAGCCAGAACTCGACCAGGCGCAGGCCCTGGGCGGCGTAGGCGACGGCGGTGCCGATGAAGATCGCCGCGTCCGGCCACGGGGCCCACGAGCCGTTGGTGGCCTGGAGCAACAGCGCCATGCCGATGGTGCCGAGGACCAGGGCCGCGGCCAGCGCGCCCAGCTCGGGCCGGGTCGAGCGGCGGACCAGCACGCCGTACTCGGCGTCCCGGCGGCGGGTCCACGCCCACCAGCCGTACAGCGAGATGGCGAACACGATCACCTGCCGCAGCGCGAGTCCGCCCAGGTGGGCCGAGGTGTAGACGGAGAACAGCAGGATCGCGGCGGCGATCTGCACCGGCCATGTCCACAGGGTCCGGCGCTGGGCCAGGAACACCACGGCGACCGCGCCGATCTGTCCCAGCAGCTCGGCGAACGAGATGTGCTCGCCCAGCAGCGTCAGTCCGTGCTCCAGCAACCAGTTCACCCTGGTCAGCCCCCTTCTCCGGCTCGGTTCCGGGGCTGTTTTCGGGCGCACGCCGACGGCGGGCGTCGTGCGCGCCTCTCATCCGGACTCTCACCGTCGGCCCTGGAGTCCCACCAGGTCGGCCACTGGACATCGCTGTCCAGTGGTTCGCGGGCTGTACCGCCGGTTTGGAATTTCACCAAGCCCCGGAGCGCACGTCTCCTGACCTATGAACATAGGCCTCTGAAGGGTTATTCCGACGGGATTTACGTCACTCCGGCTGGGACAGGTCCGGCTTGGGGAAGCCCTCGGCCGGCGTCGGCGTGTCCGAGCCCGGCGGCTGCGGCTGGTTGCGTTCCCACGGCGCGTCCTGGGCCGGGGCGCCGGCCGGCCGGGCGGCCGCCTCGGCCTGGGCCCGGGTCAGCCACTGCTCCCAGCGGGACTGCATCGGACGGATCATCCCGCCGCCCACGCCGACCACCAGGATGCCGCCGACCGTGGCCAGCGCGAAGATCAGCACCGGCTCGGTGACCGTGGTCGCGATGCCGAGCTGGTTGAGCGCCGCGATGACACCCAGGGCCAGCAGGAAGGCGTAGCTCACGGTGCCGAGCAGCTGGCCGTACTGGCGGCCGGCCAGCGCGCCGGTGATCAGCGTGCGCACCACCCGGGCGATCGCCGAGGCGATCAGCACCAGGATGATCGCCACCACCACCCGCGGCAGGTAGGCGATGACCTGGTTGAGCAGGTCGCTGACCGGGTTGCCGGAACCGAAGACGCCGAACGCGTAGTTCAGCGCGATCAGCATCACGAAGTAGAAGACCAGCTGGACGATCAGCTTGCCCGCGTCCACCGGGGACTTCGGGCCGCCCAGGCCCGAACGCTCGACCAGCCGGCCGAAGCCGACCTTGCCGAGCAGCAGCTCGACCGCCTTGGACAGCGCCTTGGCCACCAGCCAACCGACCAGCAGCACGATGAGGAAGCCGAGCAGCTTGGGCACGAACGTGGTGATCAGCGCCCACGCGTCGCCCAGCCCCTGACTGAGTTGATCGCCCATGGTCGAATGGTTTCGCAGCGTCCACCGTGGAGCAACTCGACACGGTTGGCACGAAAGGGGGAACCGCATGGCGCCGGGCCCCGACTTGATCCACAGTGGACACACCGGTGGGGACCGGGGAGACGGAGGCCGCCCGGCCCACGCCGGGCGGCCTCCGGCATGTTTCAGAACGGGGACAGGGCCGCGAGGTAGGTGGTGATGGCCTGGGCCAGGGGGGCGGAGCGGGCGGGGAGGGTGTCGGCGGGGACGTCGGGGCGGGGCGAGCCGGGGCAGACCGAGGAGCTGTCGGGCAGCACGCCGTCGACGAAGTAGCGGTTGATCTTCTCGGTGGCGCAGGGATTGGCGCCGTACTGGCCGTGCGCGCCCTCGTCGGCGACGGTGATCAGGTTGTCGCGCAGCCGCTGGGCCATCGCCGGCCCGCCGGCGTACTCGGTCTGGGTGTCGCCCTCGCCCTGCACGACCACGCCGACCGGATAACCGTTGCGGGACAGGGAAACCGGTGGCTCGGCCGGCGTGAACGAGCGGTAGGTGCAGGTGGTGGGCGCGGCCCGCAGCACGCCGTAGCCGTAGGGGAAGGCGTCCCGGTAGGTCCGCATGTCCTGGTAGTACGTAGTGAGGTCGGACGGCCAGTCGGCCTCGCAGGTGACGGTGTCGAAAACGCCGGACTGCAAGGCATCCAGGCCCCGCTGGGCCAGCGCGGTGCCGGCCCCCACGGCGTCGCCGAGGGCGCCGGCGTCCCCCTTGCGCAGAGCCACCAGCACCTGGGCCAGGTCCGACCACAGTGGACGGTAGCGGGCGCCCTCGCCGACCGCGCCGTCAAGAGTGCTGCGGGTGAACTTGCCGACCGGCGACTTGGCCAGCGTGCCGGCCAACTGCTCCACGGACGCCAACACGGCGGCACGGCCGACACCGAGGCCGAAAGCGCCGTTGCGGTCGCCGACCCACGAGGCCCAAGCGTCCACATCGGACCGATAGGCGGCGGCCTGCTCCATGAACTGCCGCCGCCAGATCCACTCCGGGTGCACCGAGGAGTCCAGCACCGACAGGTTCAGCCGATCGGGGAACAGGCTGCCGTACACGGCCCCGAGATAGGTGCCGTATGAGTAGCCCAGATAGTTGATCTTGGGCACGCCCAGGGCCAGCCGGATCTGGTCCATGTCCCGGGCGGTGTCGCGGGTGTCGATGAACGGCCGGATGCCGCCGCCGGAGCGCTTGCAGGCGTCCTCGTTGGAGCGGGCCTCGGCCGCCCACGCCGCGAACTGGTCGTCGGCGGGTCGGGATTCCAGCCCAACCAGGCCACGCGGGGTCAGGCAGCGCAGGGCGGTGGACGCGCCGACACCACGCGGGTCGAAGCCGACGAGGTCGTAGTACTGGCCGAGCGGCGTGTGGTCGGCGACGTAGCGCGGCATGGACAGCCCGCTGCCGCCGGGCCCGCCCGGGTTGATCAGCAGGACTCCCTTGCGGTGCGCGGGATCGGCGGCGGGCCGCCGGCTCACCACGACGGCGATGGCGCCCTGGTCGGGATGCGCGTAGTCGAGCGGCACGGTCAGCGTGGCGCATTCGAGTGCGGCGAGCGCGCCGGGGCACTGGCCCCACAGCACTCGCTGCGCCTGGGCCGGTGTCACCAGCAGCACGGCGGCGAGCAGGCTGAGCGCGACGGGCAGCAGTCTTCGCAAGACGACCTCCTCCTAGGCTGATCCCGAACATAGGGGCGATTTCGGCCGGCCAGCAGGTTGTTCAGTCGTCCGGGTGGGTGGCGTGCAAAGCTGTGGCAATGGGTGATCTGGCGTGGGACTCGTTGTCGACGGAGACGTTGCGCCGGCTCGAGCACGCCTCGGGCCGGCTGGCCACCGGCACGATCGGCGAGATGGAGCGCCGGCTGCCGTGGTTCCGGCGGCTGCCGGCCGACCAGCGGGCCAGCGTGCTGCTGGTCACCCAGTCCGGGGTCGCCGGGTTCGTGTCGTGGCTGCGGGACAACAAGCAGGCCATCCGGCTGACCGCCGAGGCGTTCCGCTCCGCCCCCAAGGACATGCAGCGCTGGGTCAGCCTGCGCCAGACCGTGGAGCTGGTCCGGGTGGCGCTGGAGGTGTTCGAACGCCTGCTGCCGGAGATCGCCGCCGACGAGAAGGAACGCAGCCAGCTGACCGAGGCCGTGCTGCGCTACGGCCGGGAGATCGCCTTCGCCGCCGCCACTTCCTACGCCGCGGCGGCCGAGGCCCGCGGCGCGTGGGACGCCCGGCTGGAGGCGTTGATCGTGGACGGCATCGTCCGTGGCGACGCCGAGGAGTCGCTGCTGTCACGGGCGTCGGCGCTGGGCTGGGAGCAGTCGGCCGAGGCGACCGTCCTGGTCGGCAACCCGATGTCGACCGAGCCGACCCGGGTCGTGTTCGACGTGCGCAGCCGGGCCGCCCGCATCCACCGGCCGGTGCTGCTCAGCGTGCAGGGCTCACGGCTGGTGGTGGTGCTGGGCGGCAGCTCCGAGGACGAGGCCCGGGGGCACGAGGTGCTGGCCAAGATGGCCGAGGCGTTCGGCCCCGGCCCCGTGGTCGTCGGGCCGACCGTGGACAGCATCGCCGAGGCGCACCGCAGCGCCTCCGACGCCCTGTCCGGGCTGCGGGCCGTGGTCGGCTGGCCGACCGCGCCCCGGCCGGTGCGGTCGCTGGACCTGCTGCCGGAGCGGGCACTGGCCGGCGATCCCGAGGCGGAGTGGCAGCTGATCGAACGCATCGCGCGGCCGCTGGAGGAGGCGACCGGCGGCCTGATGGCCACCGTCGACGCCTTCCTGGAGACCGGCGGCGTGCTGGAGGCGTGCGCCCGCAACCTGTTCGTGCACCCCAACACCGTCCGATACCGGCTCAAGCGGGTCACCGAGCTCACCGGCCGCAACGCCAACAACCCGCGCGACGCCCTCGTGCTGCGGGTCGCCCTCACCGTCGGCCGCCTGGCCAAGGCCCGCGGCCTCTGGTGAGCACCCGCGGCCTCTGGTGAGCACAGGAAGGGGGCCTTCCTCCACTCCGAGTAGAGGAAGGCCCCCTTCCCAGCGCCAAGAGGGGCCCGGGAATGCGCCAAGGGGACCCGGTTGTGCGCCGAGGGGCCCGGGTATGCGCCAAGGGGGCCCGGGAATGCGCCAAGGGGGCCCGGGAATGCGCCAAGGGGCCCGGTTGTGCTGGGAAGGGGGCCTTCCTCCACTCCGGGTGGAGGAAGGCCCCCTTCCAAGCGCCGAGGGGTGATGGGCGGGGGGTGGCAGTGAGCGACGCCTCAGGGGCTAGGATGCGACGCCCTCGACAACCCGACCGGCCGCTCACTGGACATTTTCCGGCAACCTTTGGAGGATTCCTACAACGCTGACCACTGGACTTCGTCGGTGGCGACATCCCGGGACGCCGCCACGACCGTGTTCAGTGATCTGGTGATCGCGCTGCTCGCTCCCGGACAGGGATCTCAGGCTCCAGGCATGCTCGCCCCGTGGCTCGAACTGGACGGCGTGGCGGAGCTCGTCGCCGGCTGGTCCGAGAGCACCGGCCTCGACCTGGCCCGGCTGGGCAGCACGGCCGACGCCGAGGAGATCAAGGACACCGCCATCACGCAGCCGCTGATCGTGGCGCTGACCCTGGTGGCCTTCCGCGAGCTCCAGAAGCGCGTGCCGGTGCCGGCGTCCGCGCCGGTGGCCGGTCACTCCATCGGCGAGCTGGCCGCCTCGGCGATCGCCGGCGTGCTGTCCATGGACGACGCCGTGGCGCTGGCCGCGGTGCGCGGCCGCGCGATGGCCGACGCCTGCGCCCTCGAGCCGACCGGCATGGCCGCGGTGATGGGCGGCGAGGCCGAGGAGCTGCTGGCCCGGCTGGACGAGTACGGCCTGGTGCCGGCCAACCGCAACGGCGCCGGCCAGACCATCGCCGCCGGTTCGCTGGACGCGCTGCAGAAGCTGGCCGACGAGCGGCCGGCCGGCACCAAGGTGGTGATGTTGAAGGTGGCGGGCGCCTTCCACACCCACTACATGGACCCGGCCCGGGAGACGTTGCGGGACAAGGTCGCCGGGGTGGCGACCGCGGACCCGAACCGGCCGCTGCTGTCCAACGCGGACGGCTCGGTGGTGACCAGCGGCGCCGAGATGCTCGGCCGCCTGGTCGCCCAGGTGACCCTGCCGGTGCGGTGGGACCTGTGCATGGACACGCTGGCCCGCTCCGGCGTGACGACCACCATCGAACTGGCCCCGGGCGGCGCGCTGACCGGCCTGGTCAAGCGACAGCTCAAGGACGTCGTGACCAAGCCGATCGCGATCAAGACCCCGGCGGACCTGGACAAGGCAGTGGAGGCGGTGCAGCAGTGAGCGAGCGTCCCAGTCTGATCGGGCGCACCGGCCCCGCCGGCACGAGGCTGTTGGGCTTCGGCAGCGCGCAGGGCAACCGCGTCGTCACCAACGACGACATCGCGGCTATGGGCGTGGACACCAACGACGAGTGGATCCGGCAGCGGGTCGGCATCGTCGAGCGGCGGCTGTGCGACCCGGACCAGACGCTGGTCGACCTGGCCGTTGGCGCCGGTGCCAACGCGCTGGCCGACTCGGGCGTGGCGCCGGGCGAGATCGACACCGTGCTGGTGGCGACCTGCACCATGCCGGGCAACATCCCCAACGCGGCCGCGCAGACCGCGGACCGGATCGGCATCAGCTCGCCGGCCGCGTTCGACCTGAACGCCGCGTGCGCCGGCTTCCCGTACTCGCTGACCGTGGCCAGCGACATGATCCGCGGCGGCAGCGCCAACAAGGTGCTGGTGATCGGCGCGGAGCGGTTCACCGAGTGGGTGGACTGGAAAGACCGCGGCAACTGCATCATCTTCGCCGACGGCGCGGGCGCCTGCGTGGTCGGCCCGTCCGACGAGCCGCTGATCGCGCCGGCCGTGCTGGGCAGCTCCGGCGACCTGGTGGACATGATCGGTCTGACCCCGGCCGGCCACATCTTCCAGGAGGGCCAGTCGGTCTTCCGCTGGGCCACCACGCAGATCGCGCCGATCGCCGAGCGCGCGGTCGAGGCGGCCGGCGTGAAGCTGTCCGACATCGACGTGCTGGTGCCGCACCAGGCCAACCTGCGCATCGTCGAGCACATCGCCAAGAAGCTGCGGGCCAAGGGCGCGCGCGACGACATGGTGGTGGCCGACGACATCGTGCACTCCGGCAACACCTCGTCCGCGTCGATCCCGATGGCCATCGACCACATGCGGGCCGACGGCCGGATCACCAGCGGCGACGTGATGCTGCTGGTCGGCTTCGGCGCCGGCCTGTCCTACTCGGGCCAGGTCGCCATCTGCCCGTGACGGGCAACAGCTTTCCGGCGCGGCGACCCGCTCCGCCGGGGATCACGATGAAAGGAACCACAAGGTGGAGAACGAGGAGATCCGCACCGGTCTGGCCGAGATCGTCGAGGAGGTCGCCGGTGTCGCCGTCGACGACGTGACGATCGACAAGTCCTTCGTCGACGACCTGGACATCGACTCGCTGTCCATGGTGGAGATCGCCGTGCAGGCCGAGGACAAGTTCGGCGTGAAGATCCCGGACGACGAGCTGGCCAACCTGAAGACGGTCGGCGACGCGGTGAACTACATCGCCAGCAACGCCTGAGCTTGTCGGTCAACAGCAGTAGAGCGGAGGCGAAGTGAGCTCTGTCGACGTCGTCGTCACCGGTGTCGGCGCGACGACCCCACTGGGCGGGGACGTCGCGTCCACCTGGGACGGCCTGCTCGCCGGCCGCAGCGGGGTGTCGACCCTGGACGCGGACTGGGTGCACAAGTACGAGCTGCCGGTGCAGATCGCCGCGCAGCTCAAGGTTCAGCCCACCGAGATCCTGCCCAGGGTCGAGGCCCGGCGGCTGGACCGCAGCGAACAGGTCGCCATGGTGGCGTCCCGGCAGGCTTACTCCGACGCCGGCCTCGACGAGGACAGCGTCGACCCGGAGCGGCTCGCCGTGATCATCGGCACCGGCATCGGCGGCGCGCTGACCCTGCTCGCCCAGGATGACCTGCTGGAGACGGCGGGCCTGCGCAAGGTGTCGCCGCTGACCGTGCCGATGCTGATGCCCAACGGGCCGGCCGCGCACGTCGGCCTGACGCTCAAGGCCCGGGCCGGGGTGCACGCCCCGGTGTCGGCCTGCGCGTCCGGCGCGGAGGCGATCGCCTGGGCGTACCGGATGATCCGCAGCGGCGAGGCCGACGTGGTCGTGGCCGGCGGCGCCGAGGCGTGCATCACCGGCATCACCATGGCCGGTTTCGCGCAGGCGCGGACCATGTCCACCCGCAACAACGACCCGGCGGCCGCCTCGCGCCCGTTCGACGTGGAGCGGGACGGGTTCGTGCTCGGCGAGGGCGCCGGCATCATGGTGCTGGAGCGGGCCGACCACGCGAAGGCCCGTGGGGCCAAGGTGTACGGCCGGCTCGCCGGCATCGGCACCAGCTCCGACGCGTACCACATCACCGGTCCCGACCCCGAGGGCAACGGCCAGCTGCGCGCCATCAAGGCGGCCATGCGCAGCGGTGAGCTGGCGGCCGAGGACATCGGGCACGTGAACTGCCACGCCACCTCGACCCCGGTCGGCGACACGATCGAGTCGATCGCCATCCACCGGGCGATCGGCGACCATCCGTTGCTGACCGCGCCGAAGGGGTCGCTGGGGCACCTGCTGGGGGCGTCCGGCGCGGTCGAGGCCATCGCGACGGTGCTGTCCATCCGGGACGGTGTCATCCCGCCGACCGCGAACCTGGAGAACCCGGATCCGGCGCTGCTGCACGAGGTCGTGGCCGGCGAGCCCCGTCGCGTTGAGCTCAAGGCCGCGATCAACGACTCGTTCGGCTTCGGCGGCCACAACGTGGCCCTCGCCTTCGCCAAGGTCTGATCTCCTTTTTGTGTCATGAAGGGCCCCTTACTGACGTTGAACGTCAGTAAGGGGCCCTTCATGACATGACCGGGCGCGTCAGCCGTCGCATTTCTTGTTGACGACCGACGGGCTGCCGATGCGGAAGTTGCCGCTGCCCACGTCCTGCATCGGCCACACCATCCACCAGTTGATGCAGGTGGCCTGGAGATTGTCCGGGGCGTCCTTGAGTTCCTGCCGGCTGGTGAACGAGCCGAACACGTCCGCGCCCTTGTCGGTGGCCTCGATGCGGTACACCGTCATGTCGCTGTCCTTGGTGCTGGCCAGCCCGCCCGTCCAGCTCTGCTGGGTCTCCTGTGATCCCACCGAGGGCAGCATGGTCTGCCGCCACAGGCCGAAGTTCCTGTCGTTGGTGGCGTTGAAGTAGTTCTGGATGGCGTCGCGCACCCGGGAGAACAGCGGGTCGTTCTGCGCGAACGGCAGGAAGTACACCGAGCGCGGGTCGGACGGCCGGGTGGCCGTCGGCGCGGAGGACGTGGTGGCCGGCGCGTTGCTGACCGACGGCGGCTTGGTCACCGCGTAGACCTGGCGGGCGATCAGGCCGCCGACCATCGCCCCGACGGCGATCAGCAGGGTGATCGGGATCAGCCAGGTCAACGTCGTCCGATTGGGTGAAGCCTGCGGGGTCACAGCACCGAGAGTGCCACGGCTCACCCCACCCGGTGCAACCAGGTCACCGGCGCGCCGTCGCCGGCCCGGCGGAACGGCTCCAGGGCGTCGTCCCAGGGCCTGCCGAGCAGGGCGTCGACGCCGTGCGCGAAGGACTCGCCGGCCCGGGCCTTGGCCGCCAGGGCCCGCAGCTGGTCCTCGGCCACCACCACGTCGCCGTTGGCGGCGGCGCGCGCGTGCCACAGCCCGATGCCGGGGGCGAAGCAGAAGCGCTCGCCGTCGACGCCGGGGCTGGGATCCTCGGTGACCTCGAACCTGATCATGGGCCACGCCTTGAGCGCGCCGGACAGCTGCGCGCCGGTGCCCGGCTCGCCGGTCCACGCGCACTCGGCCCGCAACTGGCCGGGTGCGGCCGGTTGCGCGGACCAGCGCAGGTCGGCCCGGACCCCGAGGGTGCCCGAGATGGCCCACTCGACGTGCGGACAGACCGCAGACGGCGACGAGTGGACGTACACCACGCCACTGGTCTTGCCACGGTTGTTCACTGCTGACCTCCGCCACTCGCCGAGGGACGTCTTCCCCTACGCCCTCACACGTGCCGGTGACCACCAGCGGATCAAGCCGATGCGCCATTCTGCCCTGCGCCCGGGCTCAGCCGCCACCGCAAGAGCGAGATCACGGGGCAGAGATCACCCGAGCGAGGGGGCAGCAACACGGGTGAGGTCGATCACAGGCCGGGGCGTGGCGCGCGCAGGCGGGCCGGTTACCGTTGTGCCCTCGGGTCATCCAGCTGGGGAGGTGGGCGTCGTGCGCCTGGTGCGACTGGGCGACGCGCAGTCCGCGGTCGCGGCCGACGTCAAGGCGGCGCTGGCGTCGTGGGGCGGCGGCGACGCCGTGCTCGGCGGCGTGGCGCTGGCCGGCTACCTGCCGCCCGGCCGGCCCCGGCCGGTGGACATGCTGGTGCTGCTGCCCAACTGCGTGGTGGTGATCGCCGGCGTCGACCTGCCCGACCCGGCCATGCGGCTGGACGCGCCGGTCACCGGCCAGTGGAAGATCGACGGCTGGCCGCTGGTCGGCCCGGATCCGACGGCGAACCCGGCGGCCGAGGCGGTCGGCGTGGCCGGGGCGGTGGCCGAGGTGGTGCGGGAGACCGGCTTACCCGTTCGGCTGATCCTGGCCATCGGCCCTTACGTCGGTCAGGTGACGCAGCCGCAGATGGACCTGGACCGCGGCATCCGCGTGCTGCACCCGATGCCGACCACGCTGCTGGCCGCCGTGCGCGACGTCGCCGGCCCCGGCCCGGGCATCGGCGCCGAGCAGGCCGGTGGGCTGTTGATCCACCTCTGCCCGGACGAGCGATTCACCGCCGACGAGCTGATCGCCGAGGGTTTCCCGGCCACCGTCAAAGCCGCGCCGGCCGAGGCGCCGGCGAAGAAACGCCGCCGCTGGCTGCCGATCGGGGCCGCCGCGCTGATCGGGGCGCTGGCCGTCGGCAGCGTCATCGCCGCCCTGAGCACCGCCGGCGGCCCTGCCCCGGCCGCCGCCTCGCAGGCCAACGGCTACACCCGGGTCGCGACCGTGGACGACGCCGGCCGGTGCGCCGAGCACGCGTACGGGGACGTGCAGGTGTGGCTGGGCCGCAACCAGTGCGTGGACCTGCGGCGCTGGAACTACCGGGCCGACAGCGACGGGCGGGCGGCCGGGGTGGCCGTGGCCGAGATCCGCTTCGGCGGGGCCGAGCCGGCCGCCGAGTTCCAGGCCCTGGCCGACCAGCCCGGCGCCGGCGGCATCACCGAGCTGCTCAAGGAACGGCCATGGCCCGGCGGCCCGACCTCGTTCGACCGGGCCGCCTACACCAGCAACCGCTCCGGCGGCACGGTGCGCCTGGTCGAGACCGTCTGGATCGGACAGCCCAGCGCCGCCGACGACCCCGCCCTCGTCTCCCTCGCCCACCGCACCCTCAACCTAGCCCTCTCCTAACGCTCCCCTGACGCTCCCCCGACGCTTCCCTGACGCTTGGAAGGGGGCTTTCCTCCACTCCGAGTGGAGGAAAGCCCCCTTCCAAGCGTTGAACGTGAGGCGGGGTCGCCGGGGGGTGGACTAGAGGCCGTAGGCCTCAAGGAGGCGGAGCCAGACTTCGCTGATCGTCGGGTACGAGGGCACGGCGTGCCAGAGGCGCTCCAGCGGCACCTCGCCGACGATGGCCACGGTGGCCGAGTGCAGGAGCTCGGCGACGTCCTGGCCGACGAAGGTCACGCCGACCAGCACCCGTCGCTGCTCGTCGACGACCATGCGGGTCTTGCCGCGGTAGCCGTCGGCGTGCACGGAGGAGCCGGCGACGGCGATGTCCAGGTCCACGACCCGGGTCTCGATGCCGGCGGCGGCCGCCTGGGCGGCGGTGCGGCCGACGGAGGCAACCTCGGGGTCGGTGAACACGACCGCCGGCACGGAGGCGTGGTCGGCGGTGGCGGCGTACTGGCTCCACGGCGAGGCGTCGACCGGGCCCTTGGCCCGCGCTGCGATCACGTCGCCGACGACGCGGGCGGCGTACTTGCCCTGGTGGGTCAGCAGCGCGCGGCCGGTGACGTCGCCGGCGGCGTACAGCCACTGACCGTCCACCCCGGACACCAGGCCGGAGTCGTCGACGTGCAGGTTGTCGCCGGGCTTGAGGCCCAGCGTCTCCACGCCCAGATCGGTGGTCGCGGGCCGACGCCCGACGGCGACCAGCAGTTCGTCGGCCTTGAGCACGGTGCCGTCGGCCAGGCCCAGGGAGATCTCCGAGCCGTCCCGTGACACCCGCACGGCCTTGGCCCCGGTGTGCACGCGGACGCCGTCCTCGATCAGTCCTTCGGCGACGAGCTCGCCGGCGATCGGCTCCAGCTTGGGCAGCGGCCGGTCGCCGCTGATCACCAGGTCCACCTCCGAGCCCAGCCGCCGCCAGGCCTGGGCCAGCTCCACGCCGACCACGCCGCCGCCGAGCACGATCAGCCGGCCCGGCGCCTCCTTGGCCGAGGTGGCCTCGCGAGACGTCCACACCCGGGTGTCGGCGATGCCCTCCAGCGGAGGCATGCTCGGCACACTGCCGGTGCACACCGCCACGGCCTGCCGGGCGGTCAGCGTCCGGTCGCCGACCACCACCCGACGCTCGCCGTCCAGTCGGGCCCGGCCGCGGACCACGGTGATGCCGGCCCCCTCGGCCCATTGCACCTGGCCGGCGTCGTCCCAGTTGGACGTGAAGTAGGTACGGCGGGCCAGCACCTGGGCGGCGTCCAGGTGGTCGCCGACCGGCACGCCCGGCAGCCGGCGGGCGGCGGCCAGCGCGTGCCCGGGCCGCAGCAGAGCCTTGCTCGGCATGCAGGCCCAGTACGAGCACTCCCCGCCGACCAGCTCGTGCTCGACCAGGGCGGCGGTCAGCCCGCCCCGAACCGCCCGCGCGGCGACGTTCTCGCCGACCGCGCCGCCACCGATCACGATCACGTCGAAGGTATCTGTCACGCGGCAACCTCACACCACCGCCGATCCCCGGGCAACCTGATCCCGGCCGTCCGTGCGCTTGGAAGGGGGCTTTCCTCCACTCGGAGTGGAGGAAAGCCCCCTTCCAAGCGTCACAGGGCGAGGGCGGCGGTGGCTTCGGGGGTGTAGGCGAACAGGCCGGGCAGGCCGCCGGTGTGCAGGAACAGCACGGTCTCGTCGGCGCCGATGGAGCCGTCGGAGACCAGCGACACCAGGCCGGCGGCGGTCTTGCCGGAGTAGACGGGCTCCAGGGTGATCGCCTCGGTCGAGCCGAACAGCGCGATGGCCCGCCACACGTCGTCGGTGGGCTGGCCGTAGCCGAGGCCCAGGGTGCGGTCGGTGATCCGGACCCGGTCCAGCGACGGCGGGGCGATGTCCAGCAGCGCGGCCGTCTCGGCGACCAGCGGCCGCAGCACCTCGCGGGCCGCGTCGACCGGACGGGACACGGCGATCAGGTCGATGTCGATCTCCCAGCCGAAGGCGGCGGCGCCGGTGATCAGGCCGGCGGCGGTGCCGGCGCTGGCCAGCGGGGCGACCAGCCGGGACGGCCACAAGCCGGTGTCGCCGAACTGCCCGATCAGCTCGGCGACCGCCTGCACATAGCCGAGCGCCCCTACGCCGGTGGAACCACCGACCGGGATGCTGACCGTCTTTCCGTGAGCGGCCAACAACTCCTGGTGACGGACTTCGGCTTGCTCGTCGGTGTCGAGCACGTGCACGGTCGCGCCGTAGACGCGGTCGAGCAGGATGTTGCCCGACCGCTCGTACGCCTCGCCCTCGCGCGGCACCGAACGCGTGAGCACCAGGTCGCAGGCCAACCCGAGCCGGGCGCAGGCGGCCGCGGTCAGCCGGCCGTGGTTGGTCTGGACCGCGCCGAAGGTGACGACCCGCTCGGCGCCGTCACGGACGGCGGCGCCCAGCAGGAACTCCAGTTTGCGCAGCTTGTTGCCGCCGACGCCGATCAGGCCGACGTCGTCGCGCTTGACCAGGACGCCTGGTCCCAGGCGCTCGGACAGGCGCGGGCACACCTGGAGCGGCGATGGCCACTGTCCCAACTGGATGCGAGGGAAACTCGACAGGTCGGTGGCCATTCGCGCGGTGTCCTCTCGCCGTCAGCTCTTCTCCAGCGCCTTGGCCAACAGCGTAGTGATGACTTCCTGTGCCGTCGCGACCACTTGGCGTCGCTGCCGGCTCGGCACCCGGTCGGCCATCTGCAGCAGTGACCCGCCGGATTCCACCGCGGCCAGGAACGCCAGGCGGTATCCCGCGCCCTTGCGCACCTTGTACCGGGTGGCGAACATGCCGCCGATCTGGTCGGCCACCAGACGGCGGTGGTCGGATTCCGGGTCCTCGAGGTGGTTGTCGAGCACCTCGGCGAAACGGACGCGCCCGAAGTTGGGATCCTGCTTGCGCATCCGCTCGTGCACCGCGAGCACACCGGCGACGGCCTGTCGCCAGTCGTCGGGCGCACCCTGGAAGTACTCCTCGACCTCCGTGAGGAACTTGTCGGTGCAGCGCAGGGCCAGGGCCCGCACCACCGACCGCTTGTCGGGGAAGTACTGGTAGAAGGACCCGATCGGAATGCCGGCGGACTCGGCGATGCGAGCCGTGGTGATCGAGTCGTAGTCCCGCTCGCCCAGCAGCGCCTGGCACGCGTCGAGGATCGCGGTCACGGTGGCCGCTCCCCTTGCCTGCACGGGCTGTCTGCGCATCAGCAGGGCAAGTCTGCTGTTGGTGTGATCGTCCTGCACCGGAACATGGTGCGGCCTCACGGCCCGTTTTGCGCACTGTTCGGCCCAAACACTCAGCGGACTGCCAGGAAAGTCCGGGCGTTGTGGCAGCGCTTTCACGCTGACCAGGGAAAATGCCATTCGGGCCCATATGAGGGGTCATCACCCGGGCGGCCGAGTAACGCTCACTCTGCGGCAAACGGTGCGCAACAGGCCGTGATCACGGGTGCGCCCCGCCCGGCGGGAGCCGGACGGGGCGCGACGATTTTCCAGGATGGCGACCAGATCGCCGGCCGCTACTTGATGCCGGCGGCCTCGATCTTGGCGGCGTCCGGCGAGCCGATGCCGGTCACCAGGTCGAAGCCCGTGCCGGCCCGGTAGGCCCCGTTGCTGCCGCTGGTGATGTCGTGGAAGTTCGACGCGGCGAGCGAGTACAGCTTGGCGTTGGCCGACCCCAGGCCGGTCTTGCCGGCCGCGGCGGCGGCCTGGTTGTAGACGGTGGCGACGCCGGCCCAGATCGGGGCCGCGCCGGAGGTGCCGTACACCGAGGTCCACTGGCCCTGCGTGTAGACGGAGATGCCGGTGGGCCCGCCCTGGGCGGAGACATCGGGCACCTGGCGCTTGCCGGAGGTGCCGACCTTCACGCCGCTCTGGAACGAGGGCAGCGCGAACACGCTGGAAACACCGCCGCCCGAGCCGTTCCACGCGGTCTCGCTCTTCCACGAAGTGGTCGTGGAAGTGGACAGGTTGGTGCCGCCGACGCCGGTCACGTACGGGTCGCTGGCCGGGTAGTCGACGCTGGTGCTGCCGTCGCCGTTGTCGTCCGAGCCGCTGTCGCCGGAGGCGGCGAAGAAGCTCTGGCCCTGGGCCGCGCCCTGCTTGAACACGTTGTCCACGGCCTGGATGCCCGAGGTGGTGCGGCCCTTCTCCGACAGGCCCCAGCTGATCGAGGTGACCGGGATCTTGCTGGCCACGACGGCGTTGGCCAGGTCGACCTCGCCCTGGTCGGTGTTGGGCGCCTCGAACACGGTGATGTTGGCCTTGGGCGCGATCGCCTGCACGGCCTCGATGTCCAGCTCCACCTCGACCTGGCCGTCGCCCAGCGCGCCGGAGCCGCCGGAGACCTTCTGCACCGTGGGCGTGGGCGAGCCGGTGGCGTAGTTGGTGTCGTACTTGGTGATGTTGGCCTGCTGGAAGCCGTCGAACTCCCACAGCGCCACCGTCTGGCCGGTGCCGTTGTAGGTGGACGACACGTCGTAGGCGCCCTTGAGCTGGGTCGGCGTGAAGCCGCCGCCGGGGCCCGCGTGCGGGGAGACCGCGCCGTGGTGGACGCGGATCTGTCGGTTGTTCAGACCAGCGACGTCGAGCACTACTCCGCTCAGCTCAGCGGGCAGGCTGGGCGCGGAGGCGTTGGCGTAGAAGGAACGAGCGCCGTCGCGGTAGTTCTGCAGCGTGGTGCCGAAGGCCTTCTGGACCGCGGCGGCCGGGCCGCTGGCGTCCACGGTGAGGTGGTTGCCGCTGACGCTGTCCACCGAAAGGCCCTGGCCGCGCAGGTAGTTCGTGACCCGGTCGACCTGGTCGGAGGTGGGGCCGAAGCGGGCGGTGAACTGCTCCGGGGTGAGGAAGCGGCCGTACTGGGCGGAATGCGGGTCGTTCACCGCCGCGATCGTGCGGTCCAGCTCAGCGCTGTTGCGCAGGTTCAGGCTGACGGCCACCGACACCTTCTGGTCGGATGGCACGGCGCCGAGGCTCTGCGCCTGCTGGAGGCCGCTCACCGTGTCCGTGGCCAGCGTGACCCGCGGTGCCGGCGCGGCCAGCGCGACCGGCGCCGCGACCGCGGCGATGGCAAGCGGAGCGACCAGCGCGCCAATGATCCTCACTGTTTTCACGTCTGCTCTCCCGGTGCGGGGAAGGATCGGTACGCACACAACGCTATAAACCGCGCACCCTCGGTGAAACCGAGGAAACCCTTGCCCTGCCCCCGCGAGTCCCGCCCGCCGTCACACCGAAGTGCCGAATTCGTTTCACACGCTCGGTGTGACGCTCGGCGGGACTCGCCGGGGTGGTCAGACGGCTTGGCTGCGCAGGGGCTCGGGTTCGGGCTCGCGGGCCTGCGGGACCGGGACGTCCATGGCCCGCACCAGTTCGGTGCGTGACCGGACGCCTACCTTGCGATAGATCCTCGACAGCGTGGCTTCGACCGTTTTGACGCTTATGAACAGGACCGCGGCCACCTCGCGGTTGGTGGACCCGGACCGGACCAGCTCGGCAACCCGTTGCTCGGCAACGGTGAGCGCCACCGCGTGGTCGGCGCGGGCCTGCGCGCCGGTGCGGTCCAGGTCCTCCAGAACCCGTTCGGCCCAAGGAGTCGCGCCGATCGACACACAGATGTCGTAAGCCTCCGACAGCGCGGCCCGGGCGGCGGCCCGTCGGCGGCAACGCCTTTCCACGCCGGCCAGGGCGATCAGGGTGCGGGCCCGGTCCAGCCCGGTCTGCCGGTCGGCGACCTCGCGCAGCCGGTCCAGCCCGTCGTTGGGCAGGCCCGAGGCCACGGCCAGCAACGCGGCCGCGCGGTCCAGGTTCGCCGACACCGAATGCCGTTCCAGGTCAAGGGCCTGCTTGGACGTGTGGTCGATCAGCTCGCGGGCGTCCTCGAGCGCGCCGGTCGCCACCAGCGCCTCGGCCAGGTCGGCGTGCCAGCGCACCACCGCCGGATCGCGGATGTCCATCCGCCGGCCGATCTCGCCGACCCGGCACAGGGTCTCCACCGCGGCCGGCGCGTCACCGGTGGTCAGCTGGATCTGGCCCAGCACGGCCAAGTTGCGCATCAGGTACAGCTGGTCGCCGTCGGCCGCCGACTCGCGGGCGCCGCGCTCGGCGTACTCGGTCGCCGCGGCCACGCTGCCGCCGTTGGCCTCCGCGAGCGCGGCCGCGAACAGCGCGGGCGGGCAGCTCACGCCGGCTTCGGAGAACAGGCGCATGGCCCGCCGCGCGGTGTCCACGGCCCGCCGGCACTGCCCGGCGCGGGACTGCACCTCGGCCAGCGTGACCATGATCGCGACGGTGTTCTCCACCGCCGCGGTCTCCTCCACCTTGCGCAGCAAGGAGGACAGCCGCCGCTCGGCCCGCGGCAGGTCGTCGTCGTGCAGCTCCATCACGGCCTGCTGCCGTTCCAGCTCCCACGACTCGGTGACCGGATGCCGTTCGATGATCTCCAGGGCGGTGGCCACGGTGGCGCGGGCGCGCGGATTCCCGCACAGGGACTGGAGATGGGCCAGTCGGGTCAGCGCCTGCACGGCGGTCGCCGGGTCACCGGCCACTGTGGCCAGTTCGGCCGAGCGGCCGGCCTGCCTGGCCGCCTCCACGGTGTCACCGCCGAGCAGGGCCCGGCCGGCCAGCCACATCCGCAGTGGCGCCTCCAGTCCCGGATCGCCGGCGGCGTCGGCCAGCCCGTCGTCGATCAACGGGCCGAGGTCGTGCAGGGCCTGTCCGGCATTGCGCAGCAACACGAGCCGGGCCCGCACCCGCAGCCGCGGGCTGCGCGCGTCGGCCAGCACCGACTCGGCCGCGGTCCGGGCCTCGGCCCGCAGCCCGGCGTCGCAGGCGTGCTCGGCCGCGACCAGCCGGCGCTCGGCCCGGATCTGCTGACTGTCCCACGGGGTTCGGTCGGCGGCCATCGCCGACAGCTCGGCCGCGGTCACCGGCGCGCCCCGCCGCCGGGCCGAGGCGGCCGCCGCCATCAGCGTCGCCGCCACCGACTCGTCCTCGTGCGGCTTGGCCAGCGCCAGGTGCCGGGCCCGCTCCACCGGCTCGGTCACCACGTCGGCCAGCCGGGCGTGGGCGTCGATGCGGCGGTGCGAGGGGGCCTCGGCGTAGATCGCCGCTCGGATGAGCGGATGTCTGAACCGGACGATGCCGTCGTCGTCGGCCACGGCCAGGTCGCAGTGCTCGGCCGCGACCAGGTCGGCGGTGGCGTGTGGATGCCCGGCGGCGCGCAGCAGAGTCAGGCTCGGCCGGGTCGCGGCGCTGGCCAGCAGCAGCGTGGCCTGCGCCCGTTCGCTCAGCTCCCCCAACCGGTCCAGCAGCAGGGCCCGCAGCCGCCGCGGCACCGGCAGCGGCCGGCCGGGGCTGTCCGGCACACCCGAGCGCAGCACCGCCCGGCCCAGTTCCAAGGCGTAGAACGGATTCCCGTCGGCCAGCTGGTGGATCTGCAACACCGAGCCGTGCGGCAGCAGGACCCCGTTGTCGCGCAGCAGCAATCGGGCCACCTCGCGCGGAGTCAGCGGCGGCACCGGCAGCTCGGCCACGTCCGGCGGGCACAGGGTGCGGTGCACCGGCTGCTCCCCCTCCGGCACCCGCTCGGCGGCCAGCACCCGCAGCCGGTCGCCGGCCAGCCGGCGGGCCACGAAGGCCAGCACCTCGGCGCTGGGCCGGTCCACCCACTGCAAGTCGTCGATCACCAACGTGACCGGGCCTCGCTCGGACAGCAGCTGCAACACCTGGAGCACGGCCAGCCGCACGCCGAGCCGGCTCTGGTCCGAGCTCGGGTGCTCGCCGCGCAGCAGGGCGGCGTCCAGCGCGGTGCGCAGCGGCGCCGGCAGCGTCGCGAGCAGCTCGTCGGAGACGTCGGCCAGCAGGTCGATCAGGCAGACGAAGGGCAGCCTGCGGTCCGACTCGGCCGGCGCGCAGCGCAGCACCGGGTCGCCGCCGGCGGCCAGCTCGCCGGCCAGCGCGCCCAGCAGCGTCGACTTGCCGATGCCGGCCGGGCCGCAGAACAGCACACTGCCGCCCACCAGGTGTTCTCGTGCCGAGTGCAGGAGCTCGGCACGCCCAACCGGGCCTGATTCATTCATGATGTGGTACCTCAACCGCAGGGCAGAGTTGGTACTCCACCATTCTCTTCGGCCACACACCGGTATTCCAACCGCGTATTCGTGTGAGCCGCTAGGCAGTACGGCCTACGACTTTCGTCGGTAGTCCGCCATTTCGGACGCGCCCGCGACCAGCGCCGACGATCACCGACAGCGGCGCAACGCATCCGTAACAACGCTGTCGCACAACCGCTCAGCCGCAGCCATCATGGCTCAACAACACCGTGCGGGTCGCCATTTGTCAACGCGGTCCCAGCCGGTGGAGCGATCTCCATTTCGCTGGCCCGGGGCGGCCGCGTGACGTAGGGACGGCACAGCCGGACCAGAACGAATCCGGGGGCCAGCAGCGGGACAACCGCCGACAGGGTGGCCGCGGTGACCCCGGCGTGCAGCACGTCCCGCGGCATCAGCACCACCCGCCGCAGCACGAACGCCCGCCGGCCGGGGATGGAGAACAGCAGCAGCACGGCGATGAACGCGGCCAGGCTGAGCAGCGCCCGGTCGATCGCGCCGGCGTAGCCGATGCCCTCGGCCGCGACCATCGCCGCCAGCCAGCCCAGCAGCGCCGGCAGCTGGTTGCGTTCGGTCGTCGACGCCCACAGCAGGCCGCCGGCCACGGCCAGCAGACCCAGCAGCGGCTGCCGCCGGTCGGCCCGCAGCCAGTCCGTGACCGCGTCGAGCCAGCCGGTCGGCACGTCGGCCCAGCCGAGGCCGCCGCGCAGCACGTCCAGCGGCGAGCTGGCGTGCGCGGCGAGCTGGCCGAAGATCCAGCACAGCGTCCACAGCGACACGAAGGCGGCGACCCAGAGCTGCCAGCGCGGCCGGCGGACCGCCACCTGCCACAGCCGGGCCAGTTCCCGCCGCCTGCCGCCCTGCATCCGCGCGCCCCCTCGTGTCGGCTTCCTGTCGATGTTGGCCGGAAACCCCTGTGGGCAGGCCGTATTGCGGCGGCCGAGGGCGTGTCGGCCACGGTGAGTGATCATCCTCACGCGGACGTTTGCACCTGCCGAGGGATGCGGGAACAAGCAGGAGACCCGTACCGTTGTAGGAAGCGGTTGGCCAGTACGTGTCCCCCGGGCCGCATCTGAAACAACCGGTACGGAATACCGTTCGGCTGGAGCCGTACTGCGTTACTCGCCGAGAGGCGACCTACTGGTCGGCCGTTGGGGGGGGGGGGGGGGGGGGGGGGGGGGGGGGGGGGGCGGCGGGCCCCCCCCCCCCCCCCCGCCCCGGGGGGGGGGGGGGCGGGGGGCGCCCCGGGCCCTGGGGGGGGCGGGGGGGACGTGGGGGGTGGGGAGCGCGGGAAGCACGGTCAGGGTG
>NZ_JBIUAG010000047.1:13721-65866 GCF_044547355.1 Kutzneria sp. NPDC052558 | reverse complement strand
CAGTGGCTTTGTCGGTGACCCGCTGGCGTCCGTTTCCGTCCTGCCCTGCGGTACGTGGAGAACATTAGCAGCCGATCCAACACGCTTCCAAATCGACCCCCCGACCATCGGGTCCAAGATCGATCGCCGCAGGTCAGGGGCCACGGGCGGGCAAGCGGGGCGCCGATCGAACGGGCCGAAGCGACCGCGGCCCATCTCCGCCCGCCGGTCCAGGTGTAGACGACGAGGCCGACAGCCGCGGCCGCCATTGCCGTCTCCCTCCGGCACACCCAGCCAGCCGCCCCGATCGCCCCTCGGGTTCTCTGATTCGAGTGACCCCCGTCACATCGAATTCAGGCGGCGTACTTCGTGTCGTGGTCACCACCGAGGTCTGAGTCAGGTGTCCCAGGTCACGGGCAGGGCGGCCACGCCGTAGGCCAGTGTGCTCGCCTTGAACTCGAGCTCCTCGAACGGCACGGCCAGCCGCAGCGACGGAATCCGTCCGAACAGCCGGGAGAACACCTCTCGCAGCTCCACCCGGGCCAGCTGCTGGCCGATGCACTGGTGCGAGCCGAAGCCGAAGGCCAGGTGCTTGGTCGGGGCCCGCCGCAGGTCGAAGGTGTCGGGGTCGGCGAACACCGAGCCGTCCCGGTTGGCCGAGGCCAGCGAGGCCACCAGCCACTCGCCGGCCCTGATCGTCTGCGAGCCGTGCACGATGTCCTCGGTGGCGTAGCGAAGAAGTCCGTAGTGGACGATCGACAGATAGCGCAGGGTCTCCTCGACCGCGGACTCCGCCAGCGCGGGATCGGCCCGCAGCAGCGCCAGCTGCTCGGGATGGCGCAGCATGGCCAGGGCGCCGAGGCCGATCATGTTGGCGGTCGACTCGTGGCCGGCCATGAGCAGGAACAGGCCGAGGTTGGCCAGCTCCAACACGGTCGGCGGCTGCTTGCTGTCCCGGCCCCGCTGGATCATCCGGCTCAGCATGTCGTCGCGGGGACGCTCCATCCGGGCCGTCACCAAGCCGGTGATGTACTCGAGGACCTCCTGCACCGTCGCCATGAACAGATCGGGATCGCCATCGGTGCTGATCATGACGGTGGCCTGCTCCTGGAACCGCGCGCGGTCCTCCTGGTCCGCGCCGAGCAGCTCACAGATGACCAGCGACGGCAGCGGCAGCGCGAAGTCCCGCACGAAGTCGACGGGGCCGCCCTTGGCCAGCATCGCGTCGATGTGCGATTCGACCAGCTCCCCGATGCGGCCGCGCAGCGCGCGCATCCGCTTGACGGTGAACTCCGGGGTGAGCATCCGCCGGTACCGCACGTGCTCCGCGCCGTCGAAATGGATGATCGAGCCCGGCATGGCGTCGACGACGACGGCGCGGTCCCGGATCACGTGGTTGGACGGGGCGCCGCGGGTGCTCGTGCGGGGGTCGTTGAGCAGGGCCCGCACCTGGTCGTAGCCGCTGGCCACGTAGGCGTCGATGCCGGCCGGGCACTCGAGCACGGGCAGGGTCTCGCGGGCCCGGAACTCGGCGTATTCGGCCGGCGGGTCGAACGGGCATCCGGCCGGCCGCTCCATCGGGAAGGCACGGGACGGGGAAACGCTCGACGTGTCGGCCACCGGTGGCACCCCTTCAACTGAGACGGCGAACCAAGGGGAATAACGCCATTGTCACCAGTTGATCACTGGCGTTCGGAGCGTAACACGCCCGCATGCCGCCGAACGCCCGCGCGGACGAAGGTGCCGATATCAACTCCCGTCACGTCGCCCGGGCTTTGTGGCGGCCGCGTCGGTCCGGTATACCGCCGGCATCGGGTTCCGCGCACCGGAGGGGAATCTCATGCCTGAGCCGAGGGACGAGCTCACGATGCCGCTGCTGGAGGAGCAGACGGACGTGATCGGCGGCCCCACCACGCTGGCGCTGGCCGGCGCCACCGTGGAATACACCTACTCCACGGGCGGCCAGTACCGCATGACGTTCGGCGCCCACGAGCTCGTCTTTCACCGCTGGGACTACCCGGGCGCCGAGGAGATCGGACCGGTCCCGTATCGGGCGCGCGAGATACGGGAGGAACTGTTTCTCGTCTCCTGGCTGATGAAACCCGGTGTGCACACGGCCATGCTCTTCGATTTCCGGTCCGCCGCGGTGCACACCACCGCGGTGGTGCCGCCGAACCAGTGGGAGTTCTTCGACATCGGCGAGATCACGCGCGTCGATCGCGGCTGAGCACATCGGACACGGGGGCTGGACGACGCCCGCCAAGGAGCAGCACCCTGGGTGGGCCAACGGATTGGAGCAGGCCATGTACCCGGGCGCGCACGCGGTGACCGATCCCGACCGGCCGGCGGTGATCATGTCGGCCACGGGGGCGGCGATCACCTATCGGGAGCTGGAGGAGAACTCGCTGCGCCTGGCGCATCGGTTGCTGGACAAGGGGTTCCGGCGCGGAGACGTGGTGGCGTTGCTGTCGGGCAACGATCCCCGGGTGTTCGAGGTGTACTGGGCGGCGCAGCGCATCGGGCTGTACGTGACGGCCGTGAACCGCCACCTGAGCCCGGACGAGGTCGACTACATCCTCACCGACAGCGGGGCGCAGGCGCTGTTCCTCGGCCCCGGCATGACCGCGGCGGCGCCGGACCGTATCCGTTATGTCGTGCGGATGGACGGCCCCGACTACGCCGCCGAGCTGGCCGCGGGGTCGACCGAGCCGCTGGCCGACCAGCCGCGCGGCGGGGACATGCTGTACTCCTCGGGCACGACCGGGCGACCCAAGGGGGTGCGGCCGCCGCTGCCCGACCGCCAGGTGGACGAGCCGGGGGATTCGATGGTCCGGCTGTTCGGCGGGCAGCTCGGATTCGGGCCGGACACCGTGTACCTCTCCCCCGCCCCGCTCTACCACGCGGCGCCGCTGCGGGTGTGCGCGGCGGTGCAGGCGCTGGGCGGCACCGCCGTCGTGATGGACCGGTTCGACGCCGAGGAGGCGCTCAAGGCGATCGAGCGCTACCGGGTCACGCACAGCCAGTGGGTGCCGACGATGTTCGTGCGGATGCTGAAGCTCCCCGACGAGGTGCGCGCCCGCTACGACCTGTCCAGCCACCGGGCCGCGGTGCACGCCGCCGCCCCGTGCCCGGTCGAGGTGAAGCAGCGCATGCAGGACTGGTGGGGCCCGATCCTGCACGAGTACTACTCCTGCACCGAGGCCATCGGGTTGACGTGGATGCGGCCCGAGGAGTGGCCGGCGCATCAGGGCTCGGTGGGGCGCGCCATCCTGGGCGTGCTGCACATCTGCGACGAGCAGGGGCGAGAACTGCCGGCCGGCGAGACCGGCGTCGTCTACTTCGAACGGGACGAGCAGGTCTTCACCTACCACAACGATCCCGAGAAGACCCGCGGCGCCGAGCACCCCGACCATCCACTGTGGACGACGGTCGGCGACATCGGCCACGTCGAGGACGGTTACCTGTATCTCACCGACCGCAAGGCCTTCATGATCATCTCCGGCGGGGTGAACATCTACCCGCAGGAGGTGGAGAACGTGCTGGCGCTGCATCCGGCGGTCGCCGACGTGGCGGTGATCGGCGTGCCCGATCCCGAGATGGGCGAACGGGTCCTGGCCGTGGTGCAGCCCGCGCCGGACGCCGCCCCGGACGCCGCCGAGCTCATCGAGTACGTGAAGGCTCGGATCGCCGCCTACAAGGCGCCCAGCGCCGTGGAGTTCGTCGACCAGCTGCCGCGCACCCCCACCGGCAAGCTGGTGAAAGGCCCGCTGCGGCAACGCTATGCGCAGGCCGGGAAATAGCGGCCTGGCCTTGGCCGGTCGCGATCACCATGATGGGTCGGCACCGACACGAACCCGAGGGGTGGAGGGCCGAATGGCGGACAGGGCACGCTTGACCAGGCGGGCGATGGTGGCCGGCTCGATCGGCGCGGTCGCCGGCCTGGCCGGTGCGGCGACGGCCGAGGCAGAGCCGGACTCGCGGCCGGGCGGGGTGTCGTTCGCGCTCACGGTCACCGGGGTGAAGCCGACCGCCGGCCGCGCGTTCGTGATCATCGCGCGCACGGGCGACCTCAGCGACGACGCGCCCGAACCGAGGGACAACCTCCAGGACAGCGTGCCGCTGAGCGTGCCGTTCTTCGGCCTGGACGTGCCGATGATGCGCCCAGGTGCCGCGATCGTGTTGAGGGACGGGAACGAGGTGGTCGGCGCGCCGCTGGCGAGCTTCGCCGACATCCCGCCCGGGGAGTACGTCGTGCAGGGCTTCTTCACCACGTACGAGACCAACCGCCGCTCGGACGGCTCGGTGGTGCAGGTGCACTGGCCCAGCGGCGACGGCGGCGACATCTGGCACTCGCCCGGCAACGTCTACTCCACCCCGAAGACGATCCGCATCGACGGGCGGACCGGCACCGTGCGTCTGACGCTGGACCAGGTGATCGGCCCGGTGGACCCGATCCCGCCGGGCGGCACTGGGCAGCAGGGCAATCCCGCCGAGTCCAAGCACGTCAAGCGGATGAAGATCCGCTCGGAGCTGCTCAGCCGGTTCTGGGGCCGCGACGTCTACCTCGGCGCGGACATCCTGCTGCCCGAGGGCTACGACTCACCGGCCAACCAGCACGTGCGCTACCCGATGGAGCTGGAGGTCGGCCACTACGCGGAGGGCGGCGGCCGGCCGCACGGGTTCGACGAGGCGCTGGGCGACGACTTCTCCCGCTGGTGGGTGTCGGCCGACGCCACCCGGTTCATCTCCGTCCAGGTCCGCAGCGAGAACCCGTTCTACGACGACTCGTACAACGTGAACTCGGCCAACCTCGGCCCCTACGGCGACGCCATCAACACCGAGCTGCTGCCGGCCGTCGACCGGCGGTTCCGGACCATCGGCCAGCGCTGGGGCCGCACCGTCACCGGCGGCTCCACCGGCGGCTGGATCGCGGCGGCCACCCTCGTGCTCTACCCCGATCTCTACGCCGGGGCCTGGGCCGGCTACCCGGATCCGCTGGACTTCCGCGCCCACCAGCTGGTCAACCTCTACGACGACGCGAACGCCTACGTCATCGACAATCCCTGGGAGGTGGTGCCCCGCCCGTCGGCCCGGCGCAGGACCGGCGACACCTGGTGGACCATGGGTCAGGAGAACGCCTACGAGCGGGCGGTCGCCTCGCGCGGCCGCAGCCAGGGGCAGTGGGACATCTGGCAGGCGGTGTTCGGCCCGCAGGGCAAGGACGGCTATCCCAGCCCCATCTGGGACAAGCGCACCGGCGCCGTCGACCACACCGTCGCCGCCTACTGGCAGCAGCATTCCGAGCTGTCGAGCATCGTCACCGCCAACTGGGCGACGCTGGGCCCGAAGATCGCCGGCCGGCTGCACGTCTACGTCGGCACCGAGGACACCTACTTCCTCAACAACGGCGTCCAGCTCTTCGAGCAGAAGACCGACAAGCTCACCGGTCCGAAGCCGGACTTCCAGTTCATCTACGGCGTCGGCCAGCCGCACGGCTGGCAGCCGGTCAGCGACCAGGAGATCTTCACCACCATGGCCGACTTCCTGGCCCGCCACGCGCCCGCCGGCACGGACACCAGCGGCTGGCGCGGGCGTGAGCAGCCACCGGCGGTGATGCTCAAGCCCGGCCGCCAGGTCGTCTAGTGCGCCCGCTCGCACGCGTCGAGGTCGGCCACGGTCCGTCCGAGCAGCAGCCGGTCGAAGGACGCGCCGCCGCCGAGGGTCTGGAGGTTGAGTCCCTGCAAGGGAATCGGCTGTCCGCCCATGGCCGTCCACAGGTCGATGTCGCCGCCGGTGGCCCGGCTCCAGCCGGCGCCGGGCATGTCGGCGTTGATCTCGGCGCGGTAGATCTTCTCCGTCGGGAAGTGGAACGCGCCGGCGACGACGCACACCCCCGGCGCCACGCCGGCAAGCCCGACGCGCAGGCCGATCCCGGCCGGTGGCTTGGTCGTGCTGGCCTTCCAGTAGAAGCGCAGGTACCGGTACTGGCCGGCGGTCGGGTTCTCGGCGATCACGAAGTCCCAGTTGGGCAGCGCCTCGCCGAACTGGTAGGTGTAGTACCCGGTGGCGTACGACTCGTCCGGCAGGTCGAGGTAGTTGCCGCCGGCGACCCCGCCGCCGGCCACGGTCCGGAACGGCTTGCCCGATCCCGGCAACGTGGCCACATCGCGCTCCTGGCCGTCGAACAGCACGGCCACGGCGTTGCCGGCCACGACGTCCGGATGCGAGTTGCCGAGCATCTGGCCGTGCAGAACGAGTTCGCTCAGCCGCAGGTTGCCGCTGGGCCAGCCGCCGCCGGCGGTCTTGACCAGACGGAACTTCGACGCGACGACCGGGTCGAACCGGTGGCTGTGGACCACGGTCGGCGAGCCGTCGCGCTGGATGTCGCCCAACACCATCGGTCCGTCGTGCCAGACCCCGGTCGCGTTGTCGTACCACTGCAACAACACGTCGGTCAGCCAGGACTCGGGGTGGTCCGGGTGCTCGGCCACGCTGATGCCGTCGACCCGCACCAGGGTCCGGAAGGCGTCGAGCTGGATGGCGACGTCGGTGCCGACGGCGTTGCCGACGTCCCGCCAGCGCAGCCATGGCCGGTTCGGCGGCTGGAGACGGCCGTCGTACCAGTCGGTGCTCTGGTAGCTGATGAGGTGCGGGACCTCGTGCTCGGGGTTGACGTTCCACTGCAACGCCGCCTCGTTCGAGGGAATCGGCAGGCCGTGCCGCAGCCACATCGGGGTGATCAACGCCGTGGTCTGGGCCAGCAGGTTCGGGCTCAGCGGCCGGCGCGGGACCGTGTTGCCCCAGCCGCTCATGCGGGACGTCGGCGTCTGATCCGGGGTCCGCAGGGTCCTACGGGCGTCGGTTTCGGTGGGGGCCAACACAGTTCGCCACTTCACCCGGAGATCCGGGCCGAAGCGCACCACGGTGCCCATCCACGTCGCCGCCAGCAGATCACCGCTCGGCAGCCACGCCGGCACCGGCAGGGCGCGCAGGTCCGGCGTGCCGACGACAACGCCGGCCCCGGTCAGGACCACCAGGGTGCCCAACTCGCTGCCGGCCGCGACTCGTGAGCCGTCCGGCGAAACCCTGGGACGGCGCAGCAGATCGTCCCCGGTGTACGTCCACAGTAGACTGCCGGCCGCGTTGTAGGCCTTGAGCTGGCGGCCCGAGACGCCGACCAGCAGCGAGCCGTCGGCCGACACCGACAGCTCGGTGATCGAGGCCGGGATCGTGGCCGTGAGCACGCCATCGCGGATCACGAGCACCCGGCCGCTCTCGGCCCGGGACCAGACCACCACGGTGTGGCCGTCGGCGCTGGCCACGCCGCCGCCGAAGGCGCCGGACTGCGGGGCGGTGACCGCCCACCGGATCGAACCGTCCACTGTGGCCAGTGCGGTCACCGTGTTGTCGGACAAGGTGACCAGGGTTTCGTTGTCCAGGGCCAGCAGCCGCTGCGGGTCGCGGCGCGACTGCCACCACTCGTGGGCCCACCGCTTGGTGCCGTCGGCGCTCCACACCGCGAGGCCGAGATCGCCGGAGGTGGCGACCCACGAACCGTCCGGCCCGACGGCGAAGTTCACTAGCCCCGGGTCGTACTGCCACTCGGTGAACGCGAAGTCGGTGGCCTTCTTCGGCAGCCCGAACAACGCGAACCGCCGCTGGGCCTCGCCGGATCCGTCGAGGAGATAGAGGTGATGCCCCTCGGCGGTGTCGAGGTCGAAGCCGGCGGCGGCAAACCCGGCGGCGTGAGTCGTTGGTGTGTAGGCGAAGAAATGCCCGGCCTTCTGCCGCCACGTCGTCGCGCCGGTCTCCAGGTCCAGGCCGTAAAGGTTGTGGTCCCAGTTGAAACAGGTCAGGGCGGCGCTCGTGCCGTCGGCGGCGACGGCGAGGTCGCGCACGTGCGGGCCGAACAGATTCCGGCTCGGCGACCGGTAGATCACCGCAGGAAAGCGGGGCCACGGCGTACATCCGGGCCGGTGCGGTGCGCAGGTCGGCGGTGAACCGCCCGCCCTCGGTCGGCACGATCGCCCCGGTCAGCAGGTCGACGAGCTCGTGGCCCGGCGGCACGTCGACGGTCAGCTCGGCCAGCACCGGCAGCCGGTGCGCCACGGTCATGCTGACCCGCCACATGACCCCGGGCTCCCAGCCGATCATGGTGTTGTTGGCGACCCAGAGGTAGCGCACGTCGCCCGCGATCCATTCGCTGAGCAGCACTTCCGGGTTGTCGCACTCGGCGACCGGGCGGACGTCGGCCAAGGCCGCGCGCAGGCCGGCGGCCTGTTGGAGGAAGTACGCCCGGTAGCGCAGCGCCGCGGCGTCGTCGTCGGACGGGCCAAGCCCCTGCCGGACGGCCTCCAGCGCGATCCGGTCGAACGAGAAACCCAGCGGCACGAAGTAGTACGGGGTGATGTTGAAGTTCCCGCCGAGCCGGCAGGTGTCGTCGTAGTACACGGTGACGCTGCTGTTCTTCAACGCCAGGTACAGCGGCTCCTCAAGGTCCACCCGCTGCCCCACCAGCAGTACGGCGTCGTACTGCCGCAGCACGTCGGCGCTGACGTCCTCGGTGAACACGAACGACGCCGGGCGGTGCGCCATCAGGCAGGCGTTGTAGGCCTCGAACAGCGCGTCGAAGTACTGCGAGCCGATCGAGCCGAAAAACGTCTGGTAGTAGTCGTTGTCGTTGAGGGTCAGGCCGCTGCCGCCCTCATAGCGCAGCATGCGGGTGGACACCACGATCGCCACGCGGTTGGCCGACCGGGCCGCGGCGGTCGCCGGGCCGAACCGGTTGAGCATCTCGAAGGCGGCCCGCAGCACGGAAGCCTTGCCCGCGCCGCCGGAACGGGGATCGCCGGGGTCGGGGCCGTTGGCGGCGCCGCGCGGATCGCCGGGATCCCCGAAGCTGTGCAGGGTGTCGCCGAGCGAGACGTAGCCGGTGCCGTTCGCGCCCCGCATCGCCATCTGCGTCAGCGCCGGCAGGATCTGGCCGCCGGTGCCGTCGTCGTTGTAGATCTCGACGTGCCCCCACACCGGCTTGCCCGGGCGGCGGTAGTAGTCGACCTGGAACGCGCTGGTCATCGCCGGTCCGAGCTGTTCCCACTGGTTCTGGAGGTCGACCTCGTCGGCGTTGGCGAAGATCACCGCCGGCGGGCTCTGCAAGGCGCGGAACGGCGAGGTCATCGCGCTGATCCGGCCCGGCGTCGCCAGGTCGGCCACCTTCCGGAAGCGCGCCTCGGCGGCCGGCTTCTGCGCGAACACCCGGTCGGAGACGGTGTCCAGGATCGGCGACCACTTGCCGGTGTCGCGGGCCTGGTTGAGGGCGGCGGTGTAGGCGTCCCGTTCCGCGCCGGCGGTCGCCGCTTGCGTGCCGTAGTTCGCCACCCACCAGTTCGCGGCCCAGCTCCAGCCCCGGAAGGCCGCGTAGTCCTGAAGCCAGCGCGTCACGTTCGTGACGGCGTTGTCCATCTGCTCGGGCGTGCGGGTGTCGTTCGCCAGGCCCACCGGCAGGCCAGCGTCCATCATGAGCAGGATCGCCTGTTCCTCGATGCCGTTGGCGCCGTAGCCGGCGATCGCCTGGTACTGCGGGTCCTCGAGGCCGAGCTTGTCGGTGGCGACCCCGTCCTGCTGGTGCTGCAACGCGCTCAGCAGCGCATATCCTTGCACGTCAAGGGAAAGCGCCGGCGATGGCAGCTTCGGGTCGTCCGTGCGCAGGCCGCCGAGGCGGTCGACGAACAGGGTCAGGCCGAGCTTGGCCGCCCGGGCCACGTGATCGGCGATGACGTCGGCGGCGTCGGACAGCAGGAGTGCGTCGAAGCCGCGGTTGAGCGGGTCGCTGGGCACGCTCGCGTTGTAGTCGCCGTGCTGCACCAGGTGGTAGTTCGGCCGCTGCTGAAGACCGGGCCCGATCTCCACGTGCTGCGGGGCGACGGTGAATCCCGGCACCACCGCGTCGAGCACGTGCCGGCCGAGCTGCCAGGTCCCGGTGAACTTCGCATCGAGGATCACCTTGCCCTGCATGCGTTTGGTGGTCGGATCGATGCTCATCGCGACATCGCGGTAGCCGACCGGGATCCCGTCCCGCAGCACGGTGAGGCGGACGGTGGTGGGCAGCGCGACCGCCGGGGGCGCCTGGATGATCACGGTCACGGCGATCGCCTCGCCCCGCCCGAAGGCGAACCGGTTGCGATCGGTCATGATCGACACCGTGCCGGTCGAGCCCGGCGACCGCACCTCGACGTAACCGTCCACACCGTACTCGGAGTACCGGCCGGCGACGTCCGGTGACACCCGGATCTGGTACAGGCCACGGGCATCCGGCGGCACGACCACGGTCGTGGACCCGCCGACCGGGGCCGGCTCCACGGGCAGCTCGGCGAACTCCGGCACGCCGAGCGGCCGCAGCCACGCCCGCAGCCGGGGCGCGGACGGCCACCGACCGCCTTGGTAGCCAATGGAGAAGTCCATCCGGCTGCCGGCCGTCCACCTGATGTCCGGATAGGACACTGTGACCACTTCGACGTCGCCCGGGACGCTTCGCACGAACGTGCCGTCGAGCGCGTAGACCTCGAACAGGGTCGCCGGGTCCTCGCGCTTGAGGATGATCTGTTGGTTCAGGATCCGCAGGTCCTGGACCGCGAAACCCGGATCGCCGGCCGGCAGCCGCAGCTTCACCGCGCCGGCGGTCGCGGCGCCCGTGGTGTCCACAATGGTCACCGCCACGTACTTTCCGGTTGTGTCGGTCTGGATCGCGGTGTCGGACGGGGCCAGGAACACCCGGCCGTCCGCCGTCACGTCGAACGCGCCCCGGAAGGTCCCGGCGACGGCGGCGGATTTGGTGCTCCAGACCACGTTTCCGCTCAGGTCCGTGGCGCACAGCAGTCCCGACGGCCACGCCGTGTAGATCCGGTTCGCCGCCTCCGCCACCCGCAGCCCGACCGCGTCGGCCGTGTTGCTCTGGGTGGTGGAGTTGATCCCCGTGTTGTCGAGGCCGGTCAGCGTCACCGCGCCCTGAAGGCCGGTCGGGCCGATCACCAGGATCCTCGACGCGTGCGGGTCGACCGCGTAGATGCGGCCCGACCGCTCCCCCGTCGCCAGCCCGCTCGGCGCGCTGAACTGGTTGTCCACCGCAGTGAAGTCGTCGACCCGGGCCACCGCCCCGAAATCGCGGTCCCGGACGACGACGGTCGGCGGGTGCGGCAACGGCTCCGCGGTCGCCACCAGGCCGGTGGCGTCGGCCGCCACCGCCAGCGCGTCGCCGCCCACGTCGCCCGCGCTCAGGGGTGTCCCGTCCAGCCCCACCCGGATCACCCGCGCCCCGCCGCCGTGCCGGCCGACGAGGTAGACATTCCCGTCCAGCCCCAGGCCGATGTTCGCCGACGTCAGGTCGAAGGAGGAGGAGTACCGCGAGACGACGGTCCGCAACTGCACCATGTGGACACTCTCCCGTGGCGAACGGGCGCACACGCCGTTGCCTCGGGGATCGGGGCCGAAAGGGCGGCCGAGCGGGCGGGCCCCACCGGGATTGCCCGATATGGGAGCCTGATCACCATGTCAGCTGCGGAGCTCGTCGCCGATCTGTGGCGCCAGCAGTCGTTGTGGTCGCGGACCGCGGATCGGATGAAGCGGCGGATCAGCCGGGCTCGGACGGCGGCGCTCGCCGTCACGGTGACGGTCGCCGTGTTGGCGGCGCTGGCCGGGGTCTTGGCCGCGGAAGTCCCGGTGGCGAGCCGGGTGCTGGCGGTGGCGGCCGCGTTCGGCGCGGCGCTGCTGCCCCGGCTGCGTCCGGCGTGGAGCGGGCGGGCGTTGCGGGACTGGACCCGGGCCCGGTCGGTGTCCGAAGCCCTGAAGAGCGAGGTGTTCCTGTGGCTGGCCAAGGCCGGCCCCTATCGCGGTGACCCGGACGGGGTGGGGCTGCTCGAACGCAGCAACCAGCTGCGGGACGTCGGCGGCGACCTGCTCCGCCACCAGGCCGGCGTCACCCCCGACCAGCGGCCCACGCCGGACGTGCACGATGTCCCGTCCTACTTCGAGGCCCGGGTCAGCGACCAGATCCACACCTACTATCGGCCCCGAGCGGCGGAGTTGCAGAAGGCGTTGCGGCGTTTCCGCGCGGTCGAACTGGGGCTGGCGGTGCTCGCGGCGGCGATCGGGGCGGTCGCGGCCGTGCTCGGCGGGTCGGAGTGGACGGTGTGGATCGCCGTCGTCACGACGATCGGCGCGGCGCTGGCGGTGCACGTGGCGGCGGCCCGGCACGAGTACCAGCTGATCGAGTTCCTGCACACCGCGCAGCGCCTGGAGGTGCTCAGCGCCCGGGCCAGCACCGAGTCCACGGCGGACGGCCTTGACGCGCTGGCGGTGGCGGCGGAGCAGGTGATCTCCATCGAGAACGAGGCGTGGATGGCCAAGCTGGCCGAGGACCCGCCCGATCATCGGGCGAAGGACACGGCGTGACCACCCGGTAACGCGATCGGCCCAAGCCCCGATGACCCCACTGCGCGCTCCAAGCCCGGGGAGGCAGAGGCATGGCGACCGTGTTCATCAGCCATGCGAGCGCGGACACCCCGCACGCGGCGACGCTGCGGGAGTGGCTGGTGGCCGACGGGCACGACGTCTTCCTCGACCGGGACCTCAGCGACGGCATCGCCGTCGGCGACGAGTGGGAGCAGCGGCTGCACGAGCGGCTGCGCTGGGCCGACGCCACGGTCTGCGTGGTCACGTCGGCCTACCTCGATTCCACTTGGTGCACGGCGGAAGTCGCGATCGCTCGCGCCCGCGGCGGCCGGATGCTGCCGGTCCGGGCCGAGGCCGGGGCGCTGCATCCGCTGCTGAAATCCCTCCAGCACACCGACATGATCCGGGATCCGGCGGCGGCACGGGCCGCCCTGACCGCCGCGTTGCGCCGTGTCGACCAGAGCGGCGGCGTCGGCTGGGCCGACGGCCGGTCGCCGTTCCCGGGGCTGCGGGCCTTCGATGCCGACCTGCACAAGGCGTTCTTCGGTCGTAGCGGCGATGTCGAGGCCCTGGCCGGGCTGCTGCGCTCGCCGGCCGAACGGGCCGAGAACACGGTGTTGCTGGTGGTCGGCCCGTCCGGCTGCGGCAAGTCGTCGCTGGTGCGGGCCGGGTTGCTGCCGACGATGGCCGAGGAACCGGACTGGTGGACGCTGCCGGCGTTCACCCCCGGCGTCGATCCGACGGCCCGGCTGGCCCAGCAGCTGGCCGGCCTGGCCCGTGACCTCGACGTCGACCTGCGCCTCGGCCCGATCGAGGACGACCTGGCCGCCGGCCGGATCGTGGACGTCGTGGAACGGCTGCTGGCGGCGACGCCGGGCCCCCGACGCAAGCGGCTGTTGGTCGTCATCGATCAGCTGGAGGAGTTGCTCACCCAGACCCCCGACAACAAGGTCGTGGACTTTGCCGCCGTGCTGCGGGCCGCGTTGCGCGGGCCGATCGACATCGTCGCCACGCTGCGGCCGGAGTTCCTGAACCAGCTGCTGCTCAACCCCGATCTGGCCGGCCTGCCGACCCGCACGCACACGGTTCGGCCGCTCCGCCGGGAGGCGTTGCGGACCGTCATCGAGGGCCCGGCGCGGCTGGCCGGGATCAGGGTGTCGGACGAGCTGGTGGCCAAACTTGTCGACGACACCGACACCGGGGATGCCTTGCCGCTGCTGGCTTTCACACTGGCACAGCTGGCCGAGGGCGTCGGGCGCGGCGACGAGCTGTCGATGGCCCGCTACGACTCGATCGAGGGTGTGCAGGGGGCGTTGTCCCGTCAGGCCGAGGCGGCGCTGGCCGAGGCCATGGCGGCAACCGGCCGCGACCGCGCCGCCGTGATCGCCGGGCTGCTGGGCCTGGTCACCGTGGACGAGCAGGACCGGCCGACCCGCTGGCACGTGCGGCGGGCGGACCTGCCGGCCGAGGTCTCGACCGAGTTGGACGCCTTCGTCGCCCACCGGCTGCTGACCGTCGACACCGTCGACGACGAGGCCCTGATCGGCGCTTCGCACGAGAAGTTCTTCACCGCGTGGCGGCCCCTGGCCGAGGCGATCAAGTCCACCGCCGACGCGCTGCGCGCCCGGGCCAAGATCGAGGAGGCCGCCGCCGGCTGGGACCACGCCGGGCGCAAACCCGAAGCACTGTGGGAACGCGGGCAGCTGTCGGTCGCGGTCGGGTCGGTCGGCAAGGTCGACCTCAGCCCCGTCGGCAGAGAGTTCCTCCGCGCCAGCGCCCAACGCAACCGGTCACGCCGCCGCCGGTTGATCGCCACGGCGACCGTGCTGCTGGTCATTGCTTTGGTGGCCGGTGTCATCGCGTTGGTGCAGCAGGGAATCGCCGGCGAGCAACAACGTCAGGCCCGCGAGCAGGCCATGGTCGCCACCGCCCGGCAGCTCGTGGCCAAGTCCGACGCCTCGCTGGCCACGGACCCCCGCACCGCGTTGCAGCTGGCCGTGGCCGCGCACCGCATCAATCCCGGCCCCGAGACCTATTCCGCGCTGCAACGGGCGCTGACCACCACGCCGTACGCCGGGCAGCTGACCGGGGTGGCCAGTCCGGTCAGTTCCATGGCGTACTCGTCTACCGGTCGATACCTGGCCGCCGGGTACTCGTCTGGCGCCATCATGCTGTGGGATCTGCGCGATCCGTTGCACCCCAAGCAGGTCGGCGATCCCTTCATCGGTTTCGACTCACCCGTCCGGCTGGCGTTCGCCGCCAACGACAGCCGGCTGGTCACGGCCGGCGGCCGGGGCGCGGTGGTGATCTGGGACCTGGCCGATCCCGCGCATCCCCGGCAACTCGGCAACCCGGTGAAGGACCAGAAGAACGTCGACCTGGACGCTTGGCTGTCGCCGGACGGGACGGTGCTGGCAACGTCCGGAAAGGACAGTCCCGGGATCCAGCTGTGGGATCTGACCGATCCGGCCCAGATCCGACCGTACGGCCCGCCGCTGGCCCCCGAATCGGGTGGAATCGTGGTGCTCGCGTTCAGCGCCGACTCGACCGTGCTGGCTGAGAAGCCGAGCAACTCCCCGGTGACGCTGTGGGACGTCCGCCAGCGCACCGCGCCGCGGCAGCTCGGCCAGTTCCAGCCGGTCCCGGACGATGTCGTGGACAACATCGCGTTCGCGGCCGACGGCAAGGAACTGGCCGTCAGCGGCACGTTCCGTGGCATCCAGCTGTGGAACATCGCCGACCCGGCCGCGGCGAAGCCGGCCCGGGACCAGATCCGGGTGAACTTCGGGTCACGAGTGACCTTCTCGCCCCAGGGCCCCACCCTGGCCACCATCGGCGGCCGTGACGTCGGAGTGCTGCTGTGGGACGTCTCCAACCCGGACTTTCCCCAGCGCATCGACACGCTGGTGGGTGGCGAGGACGACCGGACACCGGCATTCGCCCCCGACGGCAAGACGCTCGCCACCGGCAGCAACGGCGGCGGGATCACCCTGTGGAACCTCGGTCGCGCCGGCCGACCCCAGGCGTTCGCCCCGCCCTTCGTCGGCCACACCGGGCGGTTCAACGAGATCTACGCGCTCGCATTGTCCCAGGACGCGTCGATGGTGGCGACCGGGGGCCGGGACACCACCACCGAGTTGTGGGACGTCGTCGATCCCCGCCGCCCCCGCAAGCTCGCCGTGCTGACCGGGCACACCGAGGAGGGCATCGACGCGGTGAGCTTCTCTCCGGACGGCAAGCTGTTGGCCACCGGCGGCAGCGACCACAAGGTCATGCTCTGGGACCTCGGCGACCGCGAGCATCCCCACACACTCGCGTCGTTCGGCGGTCCGACGGACATCGTCCGCTCGCTGCTGTTCTCCCCGGACGGTCGGACGCTCATCGCGGGCGGCGACCAGGCGACGATCTTCTGGGACGTGCGGGACCCGGCCAAGCCGCGCCAGATCGGTCAGGTTCTGTCCAAGCAGGGGGTGCTGGGCATCTGGCGGGTGCGGGACGGCCGGGTGCTCGCGGTCATCAGGGGTTCCGGCATGGCACCCAAGACCACCGCCGTCACCGCCCCGACCCTGCCCCCGACCACCGACGCGGATTCGGCCGGCAGCGCCGTTTCGAATGGCGGCAGTGCAAGCGGGCCGACCGACGGGCCGGGCGACCCGAGCGGAGTCCGGCTGTGGGAGATCACCGACCCCACCCATCCGCACCAACTGGGATCGGCGCTGCTGGGGCACCAGAGCGAGGTCTCCACCGCCGCCGTGTCACCGGCCGGCGACCTGCTGATCACCAGCGAACGCAACGGCCCGGCCATCCTGTGGGACATCAGCGACCCCAACCACGCCCGCCGGCTCGGCGATCCCCTCAACCCGCACAGCGGCACCTACGCGCTCACCGCAGCGTTCGCGCCGACGACCGACCTCATGGTGACCGGCGGCATCGAGGGCCAGGCATTTCTCTGGGACCTAGGCACCCCGATCCTGCCGCGCCAGCTGGGCACCGCGCTGACCGACAACGTCGACGCCGTCTACCACCTGCTGTTCTCCGCCGACGGCTCGAAGCTGGTCTCCGCCGGCAGCGAGGGTGACGTCGTGATGTGGGACCTGAAACCGACCTACGACCTGCGCGCCCACCTGGACGAGACCAGTTGCCAGGTGACCCGGGGCGGGCTGGATCGGGACCAGTGGGCCCGGTTCATCCCCGCGCTGGACTACCAGGACACCTGCTCGGCCTGATCCTCCAGCGGGCGCAGCGTGCCGGTCGCGGTCGGCCGGCCATGGATGTCCCGAACCGTCGTCACGACCGACTGCCCGTCCGGCACGGCCCGTACCACCATGCCCTGATGGTCGAACAACGGGGCCAGCAAACGGTATTCGTACAGCGTCGGGCCGGACCAATCGAGCTTTCGCGCGGCTTCGGCCATCGCGAGGGCCTGGAGCGGGCCATGGGTGAGCAGGCCCGGATAGCCCTCGACCTCCCGGGCGTAGTCGCGGTCGTAGTGGATGCGATGGGCGTTGTAGGTCAAGGCGGAAAAGCGAAACAGCAGGGTCGGCGTGATCTCGACCGACCACTCGTCCTCCTCCGCCGGCACCACGGGCCCCTCCTCGCCGAACGCGATCGTGCCGGCGGCGTCGCGGTAGACGATGTCCTGCTGCTCGTCCACCACCACCCGTCCGGCCTGCGCGATCTGGTGCCCCACAACAACAAACGTCAGCGGGCCCGACCGCCCCTCCTTGTCCCGCACCGACAACACCGTCGACCGCCGCGTCGCCGGCTCCCCGCAGCGCAGCGGCCCCAGGGTACGCACGCGACCCCCGGCCCACATGCGCCGCCGACCGGGCCCCGGCGGCACGGCCGTCACGTTGCGGATCGGATGCCCGTCCGGCCCGAGATCGCCCTGCGCCGGCCGGTCGAGCAGGTAAATCCAGTGCCACAGCAACGGAAGCCCCTGGTCCAGGTCTGGCACCGGCACATCCAACAGAGCTCCCAACGCGAGCGCCGGCCCCGGCACCAACAGCTCGTTCACGCCGAACGCTCCCCGAACTCGACTCGAATCGCGGCATTGTGCTCGCCTCGCGCCGGCACCCGCCCCATCACCGGCTCCCACGCATCGGACACGACCGGCGGCAGCAGGGCATCGACAACACCACCGGGTGTGTCGACCGGTCGCCATCGTTGCCGCGCCAGCAATTGCGGATGCCGGGCGAGCTCGGCCGGGCTGCGGACCCGGGCGTTGGCGATGCCGGCCTCGTCGAACAGCGTCGACACCTGCTCGGCGTCCAGGTCCGCGAACGCCCGCTCGATGATCGCGGTCAACTCGTCGTTGTTGGCCACCCGATCGTCGTTGGTCGCGAACCGTGGATCCTCGACCAGACCGGGCTGTCGCAACACATCCCGGCACAGGACCGCCCACTCCCGCTCGTTCTGCACGCCGAAGAACACGGTGCCGTCGCCGGTCCGGCACGGCCCGTACGGCGAGATCGACGGATGCCGGGCGCCGGTGCGCCGGGGCGGTTCGCCGCCGTAGCCGGAGAAGTACGCGGGCTGGCTCATCCACTCCCCCAACGCGTCGATCATCGCCACATGCAGGCTCGCGCCACGGCCGGTGCGGCGACGATCGTAGAGGGCGGTGAGAATACCGCTGTAGGCGTACATTCCGGTCGCGATGTCGGCGATGGACACACCGGCCTTAGCCGGGGCGTCCGGCGTTCCGGTCGACGCTACCAGCCCGGTTTCGCACTGCACCAACAAGTCATAGGCCTTCTTCGACCGGTACGGCCCGTCGGGCCCGTAGCCGGAGATCGCGCAGTGGATCAGCCCGGGCCGGCCGGCGCGCAGGGTCGGGGCGTCCAGGCCCAGGCGGTCGACCGCGCCCGGCGCCAGGTTGTGCACGAACACGTCCGCCTCGTCGATCAACGCAACCAGCAGTTTCCGGTCAGCTTTGATGTCCAGCTCCAGGCTTTCCTTGCCCCGGTTGAGCCAGACGAAGTAGCTCGACTGCCCGCGCACGGTCCGATCGTAGTCACGGGCGAAGTCGCCGACCCCCGGCCGCTCGATCTTGATCACCCGCGCGCCGAGGTCGGCGAGCTGCCGGGTGGCCAGCGGCGCGGCCACCGCCTGTTCCAGCGCGACAACAGTGATGCCGCGCAACGGTTCCTGCATCGGTTGGCCCCTCAGGACGGAAGTCGGTGGCGGTGAACCAACTGCCGGGCGATCACGGTGCGCTGGATCTCGTTCGTGCCCTCGCCCACGATCATCAGCGGCGCGTCCCGGAAGTAGCGCTCCACGTCGAACTCGGTCGAATAGCCGTAGCCGCCGTGGATGCGCACCGCGTCGAGCGCGATCTCCATCGCCGTCTCCGACGCGAACAGCTTGGCCATGCCGGCCTCCATGTCGGCCCGCTCGCCCGAGTCGTAGCGGCGGGCCGCGTAGAGCACGAGCTGGCGGGCGGCCTCCAGTTTCGTGGCCATGTCGGCCAGGTAGTTGCCGATGGACTGGTGCTGCCAGATCGGTTTGCCGAAACTCTCCCGTTCCTGGGCGTACCGCAGGGAATCCTCCAACGCCGCCCGGCCAACGCCCAACGCCCGGCTGGCCACCTGGATACGCCCGATCTCCAGGCCCCGCATCATCTGCGCGAACCCGTGGCCTTCGGAACCGCCCAGCAGCGCGGAAACCGGGGCCCGGAAGTCGTCGAACGCCAGCTCGCAGCTCTCCACGCCCTTGTAGCCCAGTTTCGGCAGGTCCCGCGAGACCTGAAAGCCCGGCCCCGGCTCGACCAGCAGGATGCCCATGCCCCGGTGCGCCGGCCTCGCAGCCGGATCTGTCTTGCACAGCAAGGCGATCAGCCCCGACCGGCGAGCGTTGGTGATCCACGTCTTCGAGCCGTTGACCACGTACTCGTCACCGTCCCGCCGCGCGGTCGTGCGCATGGCCTGAAGGTCCGAGCCGCCGCCGGGCTCGGTCAGCGCCATCGTGGCACGGATCTCCCCGGTGGCCAGCCTCGGCAGGTAGGTGTCCTGCTGCTCCCGGGTTCCGTGGTCCACCAACAGTTTCGAGACGACGGTGTGGCCGCCCATGGCCCCGGCCAGGCTCATCCAGCCCCGCGCCAGCTCCTCGGTGACCGCCGCGTAGCACTGCGCCGACACCCGCGCCTCGCCCCACGGCTCCGGGATCGCCAGCCCGAAGACGCCCATCTCCTTCATCTGCTCGATGAGCCGCTCGGGATAGGCGTTGTCGTGCTCAAGCTCCTGGGCGACCGGCCGCACCTGTTTGTCGACGAACTCGCCGACCAGCGCGACGATCGCCGACTCCTCCTCGCTCAGCCCGTCCATCAGCGCGCCGACAGCAGGTCGAGCGGCGGCAGTTCCCGTTGCAGCGGCAACAGTTTCTCCCGAGCCTCGTCGAGGGTGATGAAGTCATCGGGGCCGATCTCGATCAGCTCGGCCCCGTCGGAATGCCGGTAGACGTGCTCGCCGATGAGCCGGCCGCGGTCGTCGTAGGGCCAGACCATCGCGGTCGCCTGCCGGTAGATGTAGAGCTTGTCGGGATCGGCCGTCATCCAGGCCGGCACGCAGCTGCCCGGCATATACGAGTGGAACACCGCTTCCGAGGCGAAACCCCAGTCCGCGACCGCGAGCTTCTCGTCGGCGATGACCATCACCGTGGCCTGCCGCTGCTGCAAGGACGAGTAGTAGCCGAGAATCTCCTCGGTCCCCTCCAGCCGCAGGCAGGCCACCGGGCCGTTGAACAGGTACACCGGATGCTCCACGGTCATCTCCGGGGTGAAGATCTTGTCCTTGTGCCCGGTGATCTCGAAGATCGCGTGCCGGCGGTAGTTCTCGATGATCCGGCGGTGCAGCGGCTTGTCCAGGGTCGCCAGGAACGCGTCGATGCCGCGGAACTGGCTGGTGATGTCGAGTTTGGTCACTGGCCTTCCCTTCACTTCCCCGGCACGAGCACGAACTTCACGCCGTCCCCGGCGGCCGTGCGGGCGAACGCTTCGCTCCAGTCGGACAGCGGGAGCCGCTCGCTGAGCAGCGGTTCGAGCCGGACGTGGCCGTCCCGCACCAGGCGTTCGGCGCGGGCCCAGGACCGAGGCGTGCTGGCGAACCCGCTCGACAGGACGACTTCCTTGAGGCAGAACAGATCCAGCTCGACCGGAATGGCTTTGCCGCACAGTCCGATCTGGACGAACCGCCCACCCTTGCGCACGTGCCGCAGACCACTGGCGACGCCGGCCGCGCTGCCGCTGCATTCGGCGACAACGTCCACTTCGAACGATTCGATCTCATCACTGGTCGCGGTGGCGAAACCCAGCTCGTTCGCCACCGCCAGCCGCCGGCGATCACGCTCGGCGCCGACGACCAGGACCCGGCATCCCTGCGCGCACAACACTTCCGCGGCCAGCAGCCCGATCGTGCCCGGCCCGATCACCAGGGCCGAGTCGCCGGGCGAAGCCACCGCGGGATCGCACAGGCAGTTGGCCACGCAGGCCAGCGGCTCATAGAGCGCCCCCGCCTCGTCCGACAGCTCGTCGGCGATCACGTGCGCGTTGACCTGCGGCGCCACCACGTGATCGGCGAAGCCGCCGTCCAGGTGCACGCCGATGGACCGCCGCGCCGGGCACAGGTTGATCTGCCCCGAACGGCAGAACTCGCAGGCCCCGCAGACGAATCCGTAGGTCTCCAGCGCCACCCGTCGGCCCAGCAGCTCGGTGTCGCCGCCCGTTCCGACCTCGTCGACGACACCGGTGATCTCGTGCCCCATCACCACCGGCGGCGCGCTGGGGTACTCGTCGTGCAGCAGGTGCAGGTCGGTGCCGCAGATGCCGGTGGCCGTCACCCGCAGCCGGATCTGCCCCGGCCCGGCGTGCGGGACCGGCACGTCCAGCAGCTCCGTCGCCTCGGGTCCGCGCCCGGTCTTGACCAGCGCGAGCATCACGCGCTCGGGGTGAAGTAGCGGCGGACGTTGTCCACCATCATCGTGGTGATCTGCTCGTCGGTGACGCCCTGGGCCCGCAGCGCCGGCAGCACGTCGTCGCAGATGTGCCGGAAGTGCCAGTTCGGCACCGTCTTGGCCAGCAGCTCCTGGCTGGCCTCGCCGGAGAAGAAGTCGTTGTAGCAGGCGACATCGTGGGACAGCACGATGCGATCGGCGTAGCCCTCCCCGACCAGCCGGACGATGGTCTCCACGCGCTGCGCGGTCGGGTTGAACATGTCAAGGCCGAACCGGTCGCAGCCGATCGTCGCGCCCTGGTCCATGATCCAGCGCAGGTAGTCGAGGTCGTTGGTGTCCCCGGCGTGCCCGACCACGACCTTGGTCAGGTCGACCCCGTGCTCGCGGTAGAACTCCAGCGCCAGCCGCCCGGTCTGGTGCGCGGAGTTGGTGTGCACGGTGATCGGGACGCCGGTCTCCCGGTGGGCCTCGCTGATCGCGGTGTGCACCCGCACCTGGTCCGGGGTGATGCCGGCCTCCTCGACCGCGCCCTTGAGCACCGCGGCCCGGACGCCGGTGGCGGCGATGCCCTCGCGGATGTCCTTGAGGAACATGTCGGTGAGCAGCTCGGGGCCGCCGAGCAGGGTGCCAGGGCCGCGGTAGTGGAAGTAGTGCGGCAGGTGGTCGAACATGTAGAGCCCGGTCGCGGCCACGATGTTGATGTCGACTTCGGCGTTGACCCGCTGCACCCGGGGCAGGTAGCGGCCCAGGCCGAGCACGGTCAGGTCGACGATGGTGTCGATGCCGGCCGCCTTGAGCTCGGTCAGCTTCCGGACGGCGTCGGCGACCCGGGTCTCCTCGTCCCACCAGGCGTCTCCGTAGTTGTTCATCACCTCGGGGGTCTGCACGAACACGTGCTCGTGCATCAGGGTCATGCCCAACGTGTCGGTCTCGACCGGTCCGCGAACGGTTGTCACTGCCACCATGCCTGCCTCCTCGCAGCACAGCTCACCCGACCGCGACCATCATGAAACAGAATGGCCGTGGCAGGGATATAACCATCTGTGATGCTCCGATGCCCGCTGGAGATGACATGGACGTGCGGCAGCTCAAGGCCCTGGTGACGGTGGTCGAGGTCGGCAGCGTGACCCGCGCGGCCGAGCTCCTGCACCTGGTCCAGCCGGCGGTGACCCGGCAGATCCGGTCGCTGGAGCACGAGCTCGGGGTGCCGCTGTTCGAGCGGACCCGCCAGGGCATGCGGCCGACCCCGGCCGGCGTGAGCCTGGCCGAGCGGGCCCGGCGGGCGCTGACCGAGCTCGACCGGGCCCGCGCCGAGATCACGCCGACGCCGGGCGTGGTGGCCGGGATCGTCGCCGTCGGCCTGTTGGAGAGCACCGCCGAGCTGCTGGCCGAGCCGCTGGCGCGGGCGGTCATGCGCAGCCATCCCGACATCGAGCTACGGCTGCAAACCGCCTACTCCGGACACTTGCAGCGGTGGCTCGACGACGGCGACCTCGATCTGAGCCTGCTCTACAACCTGACCAGCACGCCCTCGTTGAACGTGACATCGCTCGTGCGCGAGCAGCTGTGGGCGGTGGCCCCGGCCTCGGCCGGCCTGGATCCCGCGCACCCGGTGCGTCTCGCCGATGTGGCCGGCCGACCGCTGGTCATGCCCACACCCGGGCACGGCCTGCACACCTTGATCACCAGCGGCGCCCGGCAGGCCGGCGTGGAGATCACGGCGGTCGTGCACACCAACGCCATGAACCTCCAGAAGCAGCTGGTGCGGGGCCTGCACGGCTGGACCGTGCTGCCGGCCGTCGGCATCGCCGCCGACCTGGCCGCCGGCACGCTCAGCGCGGCCCCGCTGAGCGAGCCGGAGATCTGGCGTTCGATCGTGCTGGGCATGCCCCGCACCGGCCAGGTCCCGCCGGCGGTGGAGGTCGTCGCCCGGGAGCTCGTCGTCCAGGTCGAGTCACTGGTCCACAGTGGACAATGGCCGTCCGGCCGGCTCGACCGGGGGCGATGACATCGCCTTGAGGCGGTCGAGGATCAGGTCGATGTCGGCCGGGGTGGTGCGATGGTTGGTGATGCACGCGCGGATGCCGTGACGGCCGTCGAGCAGCACCGGCCCGAGCAGCGCGGTGTTGTCGGCGGCGAGGGCTTGGAGCGCGGCGGTGTGGTCCACGCCGTCAATGGCGAAGCACACGGCGGTCAGCGTGACGGGCGCCAGCAGGGTCAGGCCGGGTGTGGCCTCGATGCCGTCGGCGAGACGCCGGGCGAGGTCGAGAGTGCGGGCCATGGTGGTGCGGAAGGCGTTGACGCCGAACGCCTGCAACGCGCTCCAGACCTTCAACGCCTTGAAGCCACGGGAAAGTTGCGGCCCGTAGTCCATGTAGTCAGTCAGCAGCGGGTCTTCGGCGACCGTGAGGTACGAGGAGTCGAAGGCGTAGGCGTCGCGCAGCTTGGCGCCGTCGCGAACCAGCAGACAGCCGGCCTCCAGGGGTGCGAACAGCGTCTTGTGGGGGTCGAGGCTGATCGAGTCGGCGCGGGCGCAGCCGCCCATCACCGCCCGCATTTCCTCACACAGCAGGAAAAGGGCGCCATACGCGCCGTCGACATGCAGCCACAGGTCCTGCTCGGCGCACAGGTCGGCGATGGCGTCCAGCGGATCCACCGCGCCGGTGTTGACCGTGCCGCAGGTGGCCACCACGCACCACGGCTGTCGGCCGGCGCTTCGGTCGGCGGCGATCGCCTCGGTGAGCGCGGTAACGTCCATGCGGTGCTGACTGTCGGTGGGGATGTGGCGCACGTGGTCCAGGCCGATGCCCAGGATTGCGGCGGCCTTGTCGACACTGCGGTGCGCCTCGACCGACGTATAGACGACCAGCGCCGGGGCCGGGCGCTGCAAGCCGGTGGCGCGGAACCCGGGCACGCGGTCGTGCAGGGCGGCGGCCAGGGCCTGAAGGGTGGCAAGCGAACCGCCGCCGGTGAGAATTCCCTTGGCGCTGCTGGGAAAGCCCACCACCTCGGCGAGCCATTCCAGCACGGCTCGCTCCACCACGCTGGCCGCCGGCGACAACTGCCAGAAGTTGCAGTTCTGGTTGATCGCGGCGGCCACCGCCTCCGCGTAGGGGCCGATGCCGTTGGGTGGGCCGAGCACGTAGGCGAGGAACCGGGGGTGCGCGACGGTGGTGGAGTTGGGCAGGATCTCGTGCTCCCACCGGTCGAACAACGCGTCGACGCCGATGCCGTCCTCCGGCATCGGGTCGGACAGCAACGCTGTCAGCGTCTCGCGGTCAGGTTCGGGCAAGACCTGGGCTGCCGGGATGCCGCGCTCGTGCCCGTTGAGGAGGGTCAGCAGCCGTGTGCCGGCCCGGTCCCGTTCCTCGTCGGTCAGCAGTAGCTCGCTCATGAGCAGCACGTTAGGCTAGTATTCGCGGCACGCGATGCTCACTTTTGGCGCTCACTAGCGTGTTGGTGGCATAATTTGCCAATGGATCGGGTTGACTGGGCAATTATCCGCCACCTCCAGGCCGAGGGGCGGCTCAGCAACACCGAACTGGCCGACCTGGTGGGCCTGACCCCGTCACCGTGCCTGCGACGGGTGCGGGCACTGGAGGAGGCCGGCGTGATCACCGGCTACCACGCGACCGTCGACCCCGCCGCCCTCGGCCGCGCATTCCGGGTCCTCGTGCACATCGACATGGCGGCCCAGGACACCGCCACCATCGAGGCCTTCGAGGAGGCAGTCGGGCGGGTCGACGCCATCGAGCAGTGCCTGCGCATGTTCGGCCAGCCCGACTACCACCTCTGGGTCGCCGTCGCCGACCTGCCCGCGTACGAGCAGTTCTACATGTCCACCCTCACCCGACTGCCCGGCGTCGCCCGCACCAACTCCCAGTTCCCGATGAAAACCGTCAAGTAGCCGCGGAATCAGGGGCGAGGCCGGGGCTCGCCCAAGGTCGGCTCACGCCGCGGCTGCGGGGCCATGCCGGCCGACGGGTCGTTGCTGACCTCGTACCCGTTCGGATGCTGCCGCTCGTTGCGGAGCTCCCGGACCTGCGCGTCGAAGCCGGAGACCACTTCCTCCTGCTTGCGGCGGGTCAGCATCCGCAGCGCCACCGCGTAGGCCAGCGCCACCAGGATCAGCAGCACCCCGATGCGCACCAGGAAAACCGTCGTCTCGCCGCCGCCGAACGGAATCGCCGCCAACAGCGCGCCCAGGCCCAGCGTCACCAGGTGAAACAGCATCGACACCAGCTGGGCGACCGAGCCCGCCGACTCGCGTTCTCTCGCCGAGACCTGCGCGCCGGCGAGGTAGCGCTTCCCGCTGAATGCCAACAGCCGTCCCACGATCACGATGACGGCCACACCGGCGACCAGGTAGTACACCGTTCCCGTGTCCACGCGAAACCACCTCTCTCGACTACCTGGGGAGTACCCAGACAGTCGAGACGAAACCCCTCTGTCTCAGGGCTTCGCGGCTCACGGCCTCGCGGCGCGGCCCAGGGTGGCCTAGCCGGCCAGGGTGGCGTAGCCGGCCTGGTGGATGAGCGAGGCGCCGGCGAGGGTCGAGAGGGCGCCGCTGATGATCATCCGTTGGCGGCGACGAAGGGGGCTGAGGGGCGGAAAATGTTTTGTCTGATGATTGCGGGATGGGGTCCGCTCGGTAGTTGAGGCTGGGTAATGAGGTGGTGAGGCGGGGGCGGGGGGTGTTATCCAGGTGACTCCGGGTGGATTTTGCGCGGAGACCTCTGGGCGATGGCGTATCAAGGCGCTATCGGGCAGGCTCCGCCTGCCTCGATACGCAAGAAGCTTATGCCATCGCCCCCCTCCGCGCAAAATCCACCCTCCGGAGCCTGGAGGTACAGATGATTGTCGCCGTGGTGCTGCGGGTGGGGTCGTGATGCCGTTTGTGGCGTCGTGATGCCGTTTGTGGGGTCGTGGTGCTGGTTGCGGGGTCGTGGTGCTGGTTGCGGGGTCGTGATGCTGGTTGCGGGGTCGTGATGCTGGTTGCGGGGTCATGATGCTGTTGGTGGGGTCGTGATGCTGTTGGTGGGGCGTCGCGATTATGCATGAAACGCAGGTTCACCCGTTAGTGATTCGATTTGGATCTTGACCGAGAGTATTCTTGAGGTATGTCAGAAATCACCCGAGAGCTGGAGTCCGTGGAGCCCTCGGGGGCGGTCATGGACCTGCTCCTGGGCGCAGATCTAGACCAGGTTAGCGATGAGCAGAAGGTCACCATGCTCGTCCTGGTCCGCAAACTCCTCGGACCATTGCAGCACCTGGAATTGGCCCTGCTGGCCGGTGTTGAGGACCTCACCGAGGCCGCCATGGCCATCCACGAACCCGAACAAGCCCTGGTCCGGGAAAAAGAACACAGCACCGCCGCCGACATCCTGCCCCGCCTGTTCGACCTGCTCCGCCAAGGACAGCTGGACGCCCGCCGGCTGGAGATCGTGCGGGAACGCGTGGTCAACCTCCCGAGCCTGGCCATGATCACCCAGGTCGAGGACGGCCTGATCGACCAGGCCTCCACCCTGACCCGCACCGAGCTGGCCCGCCTGACCACCAAGCTCGTCGCCACCATCGACCCCACCGGCTACGAACAACGCCGCCAGAAAGCCACCACACGCGACCGCCGCGTCGAATACAAGCCTCTGCCCGAAGGCCAAGCCGAACTCCGCGTCCGCCACGACGCCCTCCACATCCGGCAGATGTTCGACACCCTCACCGCCGACGCCCGCGCCCTGACCAACGACGACCGCACCACCGACCAGAAACGCGCCGACGCCGCGCTCGACCGCTTCATGGGCAACGGCGTCAACCGCACCGTCCAGGTGCATGTGACGGTCTCCCTGGAGACGTTGATGGGCCTGACCGAGGACCCCGGCCTGCTCGACGGGTACGGACCGATCTCCGCCGACGCCGCCCGCGAACTGGCCATGCACAACCCCTGGCGCGGGATCCTGCTTGACCAGTACCGCCACGCCACCGCCATGACCACCGACAAATACCGGCCCGACGCGCGGTGCCGGGAGTTCGTCAAGGTCCGCGACGGCGGCACCTGCTCCGCGCCGGGCTGCACCACCCCCATCCAGGAGATCGACCACACCGTGCCGTGGCCGCAGGGCAAGACCGACCCCGCCCAACTCCGGGGCTACTGCATGACCCACCACCACAAAAAACATGCCAACCACACCGTGACCCTGGACCCAGACGGCACCACCCACTGGACCACTCCCCAGGGCCGGCACTACACCACCCAACCCCACCAGTACTGAGCCCAGCTGACGCACGACCTGGACGCGAACACGACGAAGGGGTCTTGCCCGCCTCGACGGCGGACAAGACCCCGGGGTCAGCGACTCAGCACTCGCCGGTCCAGTCGACCGAGCCGATCAGCGGGTAGAAGTCCGGCGCGACCTGGACGTTGGCCTTGACCCGCTGGAAGGACTTCTGCTCCCAGGCGTTGTTCAGGTCCGGGCTGTCCAGGCCGCCGCTGACCGAGACGATGAACGTGCCCCGGGCGGTGCGGAACGTGAAGGACTGGTGCCAGGTGTCGTGCCACGCCGGCTGCGGATGGGCGCTGTAGACGGTGGCGGTCCACACCAGCGTGGCATTGCCGTTGTTGTCCGGACGCGTGAGCGTGACGGACGAGCCCGCCAGCTCCGCGCAACTGCCCGCGTGGTGCTCGACGGGCAGCACGGACACGACCTGGCCGAGCTCGTCCCGGCTCACGCCGACACCCGGCAGGGTGCTGGTGGAGCTCATCGGGGCCGCCGTGGCGGTCGCGGGCAGCGCGACGAGACCGGCCAGCAGTGCGCCGGCGAGACCGATTCCGACCCGCAAACTGAAGCTGCGCATCATTTCCCCTCATGTGTGACAGCGGACTCTCCGCTACGCCACACACCTTGGCGTGATCGACATCGGCGATGAATACGCAGAAGTGCGTACTACTCGGCACTCGGCCGCGGCGGGCACGATGGACAGTTCAAGATCAACCCAGAGGCAGTTTCACGCCAAGGCCTTGATCGGGCGACCACTGTCCGGTATGGACGCTCGCGAGGTCGCCGCCGGGTCCCGGTCATCCCACGATCCGAACACCCGGAGTAGGGACACCGATGTCCCTACTATCCAGCAGATAGTTCATGAGGCAAGCTGGAGGCGACGGCCGCGGCACAGGAGCGGCCGGCAGACACGGTCCTCTGGAGGGAAACAAGTCATGGCTACGGTTGTGGTGTTCGGCGCGACTGGCTACTCGGGACAGGCCATCGCCGCCGAACTCGCCCGACGGGGACACCAGGTCACGGGCGTGAGCCGGTCGGCCGACCCGGATGTGACCAAGGACGGCGTGCGGCTGGTGCGGGGCTCGGTCGAGGACCCGGCCGGCGTCGCGGAGCTGGCCAAGGGCGCGGACGTGGTGGTGGTCGCGGTGCACGCCACCGGCGGCGAGCGGAAGCTGACCGAGTACCTGCCCGACCTGCTGGCGGCGACCAGCGGCGTCCGGATCGGGTTCGTGGGCGGCGCGGGCAGCCTGAAGGTGGCCGAGGACGGGCCGCTGCTGGTGGAGACCCCGGACTTCCCGGACCAGTTCAAGGACGAGGCCTCGACGCACAAGGCGGTGCTCGACGCCCTGCGCGCGACCGACGAGTCGGTCGACTGGTTCTACGTCAGCCCGGCCGCCGGCTACGGCTCGTACGCCCCCGGCGAGACGACCGGCACGTTCCGCACCGGCGGCGACGTGCTGCTGACCGACGCCGAGGGCAACTCCCGGCTGTCGGCCGGCGACCTGGCCATCGCCTTCGCCGACGAGATCGAGCGCCCGGCGCACCGGCGCGCCCGGTTCCACCTGGCCTACTGATCGCCTATCGCGGGACGGGGCGGCCGCGCTGCCACGGCGTGCGGTCCGCCCCGTCCAGCTCGTCGTCGAAGACGCGGCGGGCGGTGTAGATCTGGTCCACGTTCTGCTCCGCCCAGTCCCGCAGCGGCGCGATGACCTGGTCCAAGGTCCGGCCCAGCGACGTCAGCTCGTACTCCACCGCCGGCGGCGAGACCGTGAGCAGGGTGCGTCGCACGAGACCGTCGCGCTCCAGATCGCGCAGGGTCCGCGACAGCACGCGCGGGCTGACGCCCTCGGTCGCGCGGGCGATCTGCCCGTAGCGGCGCGGGCCCGCGGCCAGCACGCCGATGATCAGGCTCGTCCACTTGTCCGCCACGCGATCCAGCACCTCACGCGTGGGGCACGCCGCCGAGTAGACGCTGCGCTCCATGCCAACCTCCCTCAGTACTATCCAACAGATAGTACAGGTTCGGCGGCGACCGGTCAGCGCGATCCGCCGGCCGCCTGGGCTGGCCCGGCAGTGGAGGTCGGGACACCAGGGCTGAGCACTGGCTTCCGGCCCATGGAATGATCCCGCTCGTGCGCGAAGCCTTCCACGGTGACCTGAAGCAGCTCGGCCGGCAGCTGGCGACCATGTGTGAGTCGGCGGCGGCCGCCATGCGCGATGCCACGCGGGCGCTGTTGGCGGCCGATCTCCGTCTGGCCGAGCAGGTGCTCAGCGCCGACGCCGAACTGGACGTGAAGCGCACCGAGTGCGAGGAGCAGGCCTACTCGCTGCTGGCCCTGCAAGCACCGGTCGCGCGGGACCTGCGCATCGTGCTCGCCGCCACGTACTGCGCGCAGAAGATCGAGCGCATGGGCGATCTCGCCGCGCACATCGCCGACACCGCCCGCTTCACCCACCCCGAGCACGCCGTGCCGGCCGAGTTGGCCGACGCCTTCACCGAGCTGGGCGAGGTCGCCGCCGGCATGGCCGACCGGCTGGCCGCGCTGGTCGTCGCCCCGGTCGCCGGCGCGTTCGCCGAGCTGGAGGAGATCGACACCCGGGTGGACCGCCTGCACGCCGCCGTGCTGGCGCGGATCAGCGCCGCCGACTTCCCGCACGGCCCGCAGACCGCGGCCAGCCTGGCCCTGGTGGCCCGCTTCTACGAGCGCTTCGGCGACCAGGCCGTGTCGGTGGCCAAGCGGCTGGACTTCGCCGCCACCGGCGAGACGCCCACGATCTGAGCAAGCGCCGGTCAGCGTGCCCGTACGGTGTGGCGCTGACGGTAGGTCGCGGAGCTGGCCTTCTCGCCGCAGGCGGCCATCGCGCACCAGCGGCGGGAGCCGGGCCGGGAGCGGTCGACGAAGTACAGCGAGCAGTCGTGGCCCAGACAGGCGCGGATGCGGTGCCCGTATCGGCCGCCGAACAGCTCGACGGCGTCCCTGGCCACGATGGAGATCACCGACGCCAGCGGCGCGGCGGCCGGCGGGCGCAGTGATTCGCCGTCCGGGGCGAGCAGCGACGGCGGCGGCCCGGCCAGCGCCGCGGCATTGACCACGGCGACCGCGTTGCGGGGCAGCCGCTTGCCGGCCACGCGGGCCCGGGTCATGCCGTGCAGGGTCTCCCGGAGTTCCCACACGGCGGTCATGTCGGCCGCCGTGACCGGCCCCTCGACCGCCGGCAGCCCGGCCACGTGCAGCCAGATCGCCAGCTCGGCCGGACCCTCGAGCAGCTCGCGGTCGCCCATGCCGCGTTTCGCCACGGTGGCCACGAAATCCAGGCACAGCGAGCCGGACCGGAACGGGAATCCCGCCCGGCGCAGGTCCTTGGTGGTCACCACCGGAATCGTCGAGGACACCGTCCTCTAGTACCTCAGCCGGGGCCGCTTGTCCAGGGCGTCCCACCCTGCGTGAGGGGTTTGACAACTCACGCGGCCGAGGCGACCCTCGACGCCGTGCGAGCGACCGCTCCGAAGAGCACCACGCCCCTGACCTTCGCCGAACCCACCGGCCTGAACCCCCGTGGCACGCTGGTCGTGCTGCCGGGTCGCGGCGAGCAACCCGGCCTGTACGAGCGGTTCGGCCGCCGGCTGGCCACCGACGCCTACCGCGTGCACGTGCTCGGCGAGTCGGCCGAGGACGTCGAGATCAAGGCCCTGCTGGACGAGGGCACGCCGGCGCCGGTGGTGCTGGTCGGCTCCGACACCGGCGCCCTGCGCGCGCTGCGGCTGGCCGCCGCCGGCACGCTCCGGGTCGACGGCCTGGTGCTGGCCGGCCTGCCCGACGCCGAGTCCACAGTGGACGTCGACGCGGACGCCGAGCCGGAGCTTCGGGCCTCCTGTCCGAACCACCAGAAGCTGCTACGGGACGAGAACCTGGTGCGGGCCGGCGCGCTGGCCGACTTCCCGGCGGCGCTGCGCGAGCCGGTCGACCTGTCGGCCGTGACGGTTCCCGTGCTCGGCCTGCACGGCGACAACGACGCCGTCAGCCCGGTCGACCGGGCCCGCGACACCTACGCGGCGCTCGCCCACGGCCGGCTGTCGACGGTGGCCGACGGCCGCCACGACGTGCTCAACGCCGCCAACCACCGCAGTGTCGCCGCGACCGTGGTCCTGTTCCTGGAGCGGCTGCGGCTCGGTCCCGAACTTCCCGAGGTCGTGATCCCGACATGAGCAGATACGTGATCATCGGCGCCGGCGCGGTCGGCGCCACGCTGGCCGCCGAGCTGCGGTCGGCCGGGCTGCCGGTTGTGGTCGTCGCCCGCGGCGCGAACCTGGATGCCTTGCGGTCCAACGGTTTGCGCTACATCCGCCCGGACGGCGAGCGCCGGGTCGAGCTCGACGTCGTCGGCGGTCCGGCCGAGGTCGAGCTCGCTCAGGACGACGTGCTGGTGCTGGCGACCAAGTCCCAGGACACCGAGGAGGTCACCCGCGCCTGGGCCCACGCGGCGCACCTGCCGATCGTCGTGGTGCAGAACGGGTTGGAAAACGAGCGGGTGGCGCTGCGCCGCTTCGAGCACGTCTACGGCGCGGTGGTCTGGGTGCCCAGCAGCCACCTGCGGCCGGGCGAGGTCGTGTCGCCCGGCGAGCCGGCCGCCGGCGCGCTCCAGCTCGGCCGCTACCCCGGCGGCGTGGACGACCGGATCCACGCCATCGCCGAGGACTTCGCCAAGGCCGGGCTGATCACCGAGGTCGTGCCGGACATCCAGCGGTGGAAGGCCGGCAAGCTGTTCGGCAACCTGGTCAACGGGCTCGACGCCCTGTACCGGCCGAGCCCGCTGCGGGCGGCGGCGGACCGGGCGCTGCGCCGAGAGGCCCGCATCGCGCTGGCCGCCTTCGAACCGACCCGGTACTCCCCCGGCCTGTCCATCGCGACCATCCCGGGCCATGAGCGCGGCGGCAGCTCGACGTGGCAGAGCCTGACCCGCGGCGCACCGCCGGAAACCGACTACCTCAACGGCGAGATCGTGTTGCAGGCGCGGCTGAACGGCCACCGCGCCCCGTACAACGAGGCCCTGATCGAACGGCTGCGGCGGGCCGGCGACCGGCCGCCGGGAACGCTCGACGACGCCGATCTCCTGGCCACTCTGCCGGATCTGGCCCGCCGGGACGTGCTGGTGACGGCGTCGGAACTGCACGACCTGATCGAGGCCGGGGCCGCCCCGACCTTGCTGGACGTCCGCTGGGCCCTCGGCGATCCCGACGGCCACCGGCACTACCTCGACGGGCACATCCCCGGCGCGGTCTACGTCGACCTGGACACCGAGCTCGCCGGCCACGGCGAGCCCGCCGACGGACGGCATCCGCTGCCGGACATCGCCGCCCTCCAGGCCGCCGCGCGCCGATGGGGCGTGACCACCGGGAAAGCCGTGGTGGCCTACGACAACAGCGGCGGAACCGCCGCCGCCCGGGCCTGGTGGCTGCTCAAGTGGGCCGGTGTCGAGGACGTCCGCCTGCTGGACGGCGGGCTCGACGCCTGGCGGCGCAAGAGGTCCACTGTGGACGTTCATCCCCAGGCCGGCGATATCGTGCTCACCGCCGGCAATCTGCCCACGCTCACCGCCGATCAGGCCGCGAGCGTGCCGGTGCTGCTGGATGCCCGGGCCGCCGAGCGGTATCGCGGCGAGGTCGAGCCAGTGGACCCGCGTGCCGGTCACATACCCGGCGCGATCTCCGTGCCGACCGCCGGAAACCTCGCCGCCGACGGCACTTTCCGGACCACCGAGGAGCTGCGCCGCCGGTTCGCCGCGTTCGACGGCGAAGTCGGCGTCTACTGCGGTTCCGGCGTCACCGCCGCGCACGAGATCGCCGCGCTGGCGGTGGCCGGCATACCGGCGGCGCTGTATCCGGGCTCGTGGTCGGCATGGTCCAACGACCCGTCGCGACCGGTGGAGGTCGGCGAATGAGCACCGTGTCGTCCACCCGACCGCCGGCCCCGGCCCTCGACCTCGTGACGATCGAACCGGAGCACGCCCGCCGCCGGTGGAGCCCGCCGCGTCCGCTGCGCCGCGCCGCCGGACCGGTCGCCACCCTGCTGCTCTGGTACGTGCTCAGCGCCACCGGAGTGCTGGCGCCGGACGTGCTGGCCGGGCCCGGCGTGGTGTTCGGCAAGGCGCTGAGCATGATCGCCGACGGCGAGCTGCCGACCGCGATAGCCGTGTCCGCGCAACGGGTTCTGTTCGGCTTCCTGATCGGCGCGGCCGCCGGCCTCGCCCTGGCGCTGGCCGCCGGCCTGTTCCGGCTCGGCGAGGACCTCGTCGACGCCACCGTCGGCATGTTCCGCACGCTGCCGTGGGTCGGCCTGATCCCGCTGTTCATCATCTGGTTCGGCATCAACGAGGAGCCCAAGATCGCGCTCGTCGCGCTTGGCGTGTCCTTTCCCATCTACTTCAATGTGTACGCCGGCATCCGCGGCGTGGACGCGCAGCTGGTGGAGGCCGGCCGGGTGCTGGGCCTGACCCGCTGGGGCCTGGTCCGGCACGTGGTGCTGCCCGGCACGGTGCCCAGCGCCCTGGTCGGCCTGCGCTACGCGCTCGGCACGGCCTGGCTGGCGCTGGTGTGGGCCGAGCAGGTCAACGCCTCGCAGGGCATCGGCTACCTGATGAACAACGCCCAGCAGTTCTTCCAGACCGACGTGATCGTGGTCTGCCTGGTCACCTACGCCGTGCTGGGCCTGCTCTGCGACCTGGTCGTCCGGCTCGGCGGCAAGTACCTGCTGGCCTGGCGCTCGTCCTTCGAAGGGGCCTGACATGACCGCCGTGCGCATTCGGGGCCTGACCAAGACCTTCGGCGACCGGGCCGTGCTCGACCGGCTCGACCTCGACGTCCGGCCGGGCGAGTTCGTGGCCCTGCTTGGCCGCAGCGGCTGCGGCAAGAGCACGCTGTTGCGCATCCTGGCCGGCCTGGACCGGGAGATCGACGGCGAGGTGACGGTGCCGCGCCGGCACGCCGTCGCCTTCCAGGCGCCCCGGCTCATGCCGTGGAAACGCGTGTGGCACAACGTGGTTCTCGGCCTGCCGGGCCGCCCGGACCGGGCGCTCGCGCAGCGGTACCTGGACGAGGTCGGGCTGTCGGCCAAGACCACCGTCTGGCCCAAGACGCTGTCCGGCGGCGAGGCGCAGCGCGTGTCGCTGGCCCGGGCGCTGGTCCGCGAGCCGGATCTGTTGTTGCTGGACGAGCCTTTCGGCGCGTTGGACGCGCTGACCCGGGTCAAGGCCCAGCAGCTGGTCGCCCAGCTCTGGCAGCGGCACGGCTGCGCGGTGCTGCTGGTGACGCACGACGTCGAGGAAGCGCTGCTGCTCGCCGACCGCGTGCTGGTGATGGACGGCGGGGTGATCGCCCACGAGGTCGCCGTGGACCTGGACCGGCCCCGCGACATCGGCCACCCCCATCTTGTCGGCCTGCGGGCCGAACTGCTCGGCCGGCTCGGCGTGACCGCCCCGGTCTGATCTTCAGGGAGAACCATGTTCAGCACAAGGATTCTGGCCGTGGTCGCCGCCGCCCTGCTGGCCGCCGGCTGCGCGAGCTCGCAGGGCGCCGAGTCCGGCCAGGTCACCCTGACACTAGGTGACCAGGCCAATGGGTTGCAGACGCTGCTCAAGGCGGCCGGCACCCTCGACGGCGCGCCGTACCAGGTGAAATGGGCCGAGTTCCAGGGCGCGGCCCCGCTGTTCCAGGCCATGCAGAGCGGCAGCGTGGACACCGGCACGGCGGCCGACCTGCCCACCCTGGCCGCGATCAGCGGCAAGCTGCCGATCAAGCTGGTGGCCGCCCTGCGCAGCGGCGGAGCCGGCACGGTCATCCTGGTGCGGGACGAATCCCCGGTCCACACGGTCGCGGACCTCAAGGGCAAGACCGTCGTCGTCTCATCGGCCCGGGGCAGCATCGCCGAGTACCTGCTGGCCACCGCGCTGCAACAGGCCGGCCTGAAGTACTCGGACGTCACCGTGCAGTTCGTGCTGCCGACCGCCGCGCAGGCGGCGTTCAACTCCGGGCAGACCCAGATCTGGGCGACCTTCGACCCGTACGGCTCGATCGGCGTGGCCTCCGGCGGGCGGGTGCTGGTGGACGGGCAGGACGGCCGGGTCAGCGGCATCGGCTTCATCTCGGCCGCGCAGTCCTCTTTGGACAATCCGGCCAAGAAGGCGGCCATCGCCGACTTCCTGACCCGGCTGGCCAAGGCCGAGGACTGGGCCAGCAGCCACCAGGACCAGTACGCGGCCATCTACGCCAAGACCAACGGCGTGGCCGCGCCGATCGCCGCCAAGGTCGTCGCCCACGGCAGCACCCGGCTCGGGCCGGTGTCGCCGGACGTCGTGTCCAAGGTGCAGGCCGTGTCCGACCTGATGCACCAGATCGGCTCGCTGCCGGTGGACGTCAAGGTCGCCTCGGTCGCCGACAGCACCGTCTACCAGGGGAGCTGACATGCGCGCCAGAACCGTCGCCGCCGTCCTCGCGCTCGCGGTCCTCGTCTCGGCCTGCGGCGCCACCGCGGCTTCCACCGACACCGGTTCGTCGGTGACGCTCCGGGTCGGGGCCACCGGCTGGACGCAGGCGCAGGCCGCGCTGGCGGTCGCCGGGCTCGACCAGACCCCGTACAAGGTGGAGTGGTCGGTGTTCTCCGGCGGCGACAAGCAGTTGCAGGCGTTGCAGGCCGGCGCGCTGGACGTCACCGAGACCAGCGAGATCCCGCCGATCTTCGCCGCGGCCGGCGGCAGCCCCAAGTTCAAGGTGGTCGCCGTGCAGCAGGCCAACACCCTGCTCCAGGAGGTCGTGGTCGGGCCGGGCTCGCCGATCACCGTCATCGCGCAGCTCAAGGGCCGCAAGGTCGGCTACGTGCAGAACACCACCGCCCAGTACTTCCTGGACAAGCTGTTGGAACAGAACGGTCTGCACTGGTCGGACATCACGGCCGCGCCGCTGAGCCCCAACGACGGCGTGACCGCGCTGCACAGCGGCGCGATCGACGCGCTGGCCAGCTACGGCAACTCGATCATCACCGTGCACCGGGACGGCGGCCGGACCATCGGCAGCGGCAAGGACATCCTGTCCGGCAACTTCCCGTGGGAGGCGTCCACCGAGACCATCGCCGACCCGGCCAAACGACAGGCCGCCGCCGATCTGCTGGCCCGGATCGACAAGGCGTACGCGTACATCCGCGACGGCCACGAGCAGGCCTTCGCGCAGAAGACCGCCGACGCCACCCACCAGACCCTGGCCGACGCGCTCAGCCAGTTCCACGACGGCGAAGCCCAGCGCCCCAGCAGGCTCGTGCCGACCAGCGCCGCCGCGATCGCCTCCCAGCAGGCCGTCGCCGACGTGTTCACCGATTTGAAGGTGTTGCCGCGCAAGATAGACACGGCGTCGTTCTGGACCGACGAGGTCAACGCCGACCTGACGAAGGCCCTCGGATGAGCGTGACCGCGCTGCGGGCGGCGCTCGGCGACCGGGTGCTGGTCGACTCGCTCGACGACTACCGGCACGACCGCTCGGGCTGGGAGCCGCCCGGTCGGCCGTCGGCGGTCGTGCTGGCCCGGGATGTCGCCGACGTGCAGACGACGCTGCGGATCGCCCACGAGCACCGGACACCGGTGGTCGTGCGCGGGGCCGGCACCGGGCTGTCCGGCTCGGCCACCGCCGTCGACGGCGAGATCGTGTTGTCCACCAAGGGATTGGACGCGATCACCGACCTGTCGCCGGTCGACCAGACCGCCGCCGTGCAACCCGGCGTGATCACCGCCGACCTCGACCGCGCCGCCATCGCGCACGGCCTGCGGTACGCCCCCGATCCCGGCAGCGTCGAGATCTCGACCATCGGCGGCAACATCGCCACCAACGCCGGCGGCCTGCGCTGCGCCAAGTACGGCGTGACCGGGGATTCCGTGCTGGGACTGGATGTCGTGCTCGCCGACGGCACGCTGCTCAGCACCGGCCGGCGGACCGTCAAGGGTGTCACCGGATACGACCTGACCAGCCTGTTCGTCGGCTCCGAGGGCACGCTCGGCGTTGTGGTCGGGGCGACCGTCCGGCTGCGGCCGACGCCCCCGGCGACCGCGACCGTCGCCGCCTACTTCGACTCGGTGGCGGCTGCCGCCGCGGCCAGCATCGCCATCGGGACGGCCGGCATCCAGCCGTCCGTGGCCGAGCTGCTGGATTCCGTCACGCTGTCGGCCCTCGGGCTCCAGGACCGCGGCGCGGCCCTGCTGCTCGTGCAGGTCGATGGCTACGGCGCCCGCGCCGAAGCCGACGCGGTGGTCGCCGCCGTCTCACCGCACGCGGTCGACGTCACCGCGACCGATGACCCGACGGTGGCCGACGAGCTCGTGTCCGCGCGGCGGCTTGTGCTGCCGTCACTGGAAAAGCTGGGGCGGGTGCTGATCGAGGACATCGCCGTGCCCCGCTCCCGCCTCGCCGACGCCGTCGTGGCCGTCGGGGAGATCGCCGCCCGGCACGGCGTCACGGTGGCGACCCTCGCCCATGCCGGGGACGGCAACCTCCACCCCATCTTCGTCGTCGACCGCGCCGAACCGGCCGTGCCGGACGTCGTGTGGACCGCGGCGGAGGAGGTCTTCCGCCTCGCGCTGCGCCTCGGCGGCACGCTCACCGGGGAACACGGCGTCGGACTGCTCAAGCGGCGCTGGCTGGCCGACGAACTCGGCGCCACCGGGATCGCGGTGCAGCGGGACGTCAAGCGCCTGTTCGATCCGCACGGAATCCTCAACCCGGGCAAGGTGTTCTAGGGACTCTAGCCGAGCACCCGGCGGCCGGCCGCCGCCAACGCGGCGTCCTCCTGCGGCGGATGGACCCGCACGCACAGCACGTCACGCAGGTGCCGCTCCAAGGAGTTCCGCCGCGACAGCCCCGGATTCCCCAGCGCCGCAACCGCGGTCTGCACGGCCGCGACAACCGCGCGGGCGATCGCCACCTTGATCACCGACAGCTGCGGCAGCACCGTCTGATCGCCGGCCTCGATGAGCAGCAACGCCCCGTGCAGCAGGGTTTCCGCCTGGGCGATCTGGAGATCGATCTCGCCGGCCACCGCCTGGATCCGCTCCGTGGTGGCGATGGGCCGCCCCAGCGCCGCCGGCACCCGGGACCGGGCGAAGTCGGCGAACGCCCGCCGCGCGGCCCGGGCCACACCGAGGTACAGAGCCGGATGCCCGAAGCTGTTGGGGCCGGCGGCAGCGGCCGGGTCCCGGTAAACCCCGTCCGCGCCACGGGGAATCTCCACGAACGCGTCCTCGGGCACCAGAACCCCGTCGTACACGACATCATGCGTGTTGGAGGCACGCAGCCCGAGGTGGTCCCAGGTGTCGATCCACGTGATGCCGGCCCGGTCCCCCGGCACGATCACGTGCCCGACGCGCGGCGAGTCCGGGTCGCCGCCCGGCTCGTCGGCCACCACCCACACCACGTGGTAGGCCAGCGCCGGCCCGCCGGTGGCGTAAGCCTTGTGCCCGTTGACGATCCAGCCCGAGGAGGTGCGCAGGGCAGTCGTCCTGGGCAGGCCGCCACGGGCCGGCGCGCCGAGTTCCGGCTCGGCCCGGATGGCGTTGATCGGCGAGGGTTCGACCGCCGAGCGGGCCAGCGCTTCCTCGTAGAGGCCGACGGGCCAGTGGGCGTTGGCGGCTTGGGAAGCGTGCGCCATCAACGTGTTCGCCGCGATCAAGGCAACCGACGGGTCGCCCTCGCCGAGCGCGGTGAGGATGCGCGCCGTCTCGCGCGGGCCGGCCCCGGCGCCGCCGTACTGACTTCCGACAGTGGCGGTCAGAAGCCCGGCTCGGTGGACAACTTCCAGTCCACGGACCGGAATGGCTCCGCTCTGGTCGTACTCCGCCGCCGTCTCCGCGAGTTGAGCCGTCACGGCCGCGAGGGCCTCGTCGCTGAGATCCAGGGCGGGAACGATCCGCGTCACGCCTGGCCCGCCGTCGCGTGCCGCCGGTATTCCTCGGTGTAGTTGCCGAGATGCTCGGCCTGCAGGGTGCCCCGCCGGCCGGTCGCCTCCCGGTGGGCCAATTCCTGCCGTACCAGGGGAAGAATGTGCCGCCCGTAGTCGACGGCGTCGGCCAGCGTGTCGTAGCCGCGGATGCTCACCAGGTCCGCGCCGCGGTCGACGTAGTCGAGGATCGCGGCCGCCACGGTCTCCGGCGAGCCCACCAGCGCCGTCGACGCCCCGGCGGCGTTGGTGACGGCGGCCGTCCGCGTCCACAGCGCGCGGTCGTACAGCTCGGCTCGTTCGGCGAACGCCAAAGCCCGCTGGGATCCGACGTTCTGCGGCGAACCCGACTGGAAACGCTGCTTGCCGTAGGCGGCCTTGCCGAAGGTGTCGGCGATCCGGGCCACGTACTCGTGGGCCTTGCGCCAGGCCAGTTCGTCGGTCTCGGCGACGATCGGCCGGAACGTCACCCAGATCCGGGGCAGCGTGGTCCGCCCGGCGGCCCGGGCGATCGCATGCACCCGGTCGATCTCGCCGCGCAGGTCGGCCAGCGGCTCGCCCCAGAAGCTGAAGATGTCCGCCTTCTCGCCGCCGACCTGGAACGCCTCGTCGGACTGGCCGCCGATGGAGATCGGGATCGGCCGCTCGTACGGGGCGAACCCGGGCCCGAAGTCGTCGAACCGGTAGAACTCCCCGGCGTGGCTGAACGGGGCCGGCTCGGTCCAGGCCCGGCGCAGCAGGTCGATGTACTCCGAGGTGCGGGCGTAGCGGCGGTCCTTGGGCAGGTAGTCGCCCTGGCGGGCCTGCTCGGCGTCGCTGCCGCCGGAGATCAGGTGCACCACCGCGCGGCCCTCGGTGAGCTGGTCCAGGGTGGCTAGCTTCTGCGCGCCCACCAGCGGAAACGTGGTGTTGGGCCGGAGCGCCACGATCGGCCTGATCCGCTCGGTGAGCTGGCCGACCGCCGAGGCGACGACGAAGGAGTCCGCGCCGGCCGCGCCGTAGGGCAGCAGCGTGTAGTCGAAACCGCCGTCCTCCAGCGCCCGGACGTAGGTGCGGAAGTACTTCAGGTCGATGCCCCGGGTGGGGATCGGGTTCAGCTCCGTCGAGGGGTTGAGGTGCGACAGGCTGATGAACTCGACCTTCCGGGCAGCGGTCGCCGGAATCGCCTGGTCGAAGGAAGGCGCGCTGGTCATGGCGGTTCCGATCCCCTTGTCTGCCGTGCTGTGGGCCGCTCTCGCACCGTAGGTCGGCGGCGGGCGGGCCGTCCAAGACAAGTGCGCGATGAGTTCCGATAGCCCCGCCTTATCGGATCACGCGCCCGCGGGCACGAGGCGAAGATGGGGCCGCTGCTGGAAGAACTGCACGCCGGCCGCGAGCGCCGCCTGCTCCACGTCGGCGGCCAGCCCTCGCCGGGCGACCATCCGCAGGTGCACCGTGCCGGCGTCGGGCAGCTCGCCGCGCACGGTCAGGCCCGACGGGCGACCGCCGGCGTTGGGCAGCAACGCGACGCCGAGACCGGCCCGGACCCCGGCCAGCACCCCTTCGAGCGTGGTGGACTGGGCGACGACCTCGATGCCGTGTCCTTCGTCGCCGAGGAGCGAATGGGCTCGCTCGCGCAGTCCGCACGGTTCCTCGAACGCGATCAGCGGCCACGGCCGGCCCGGGGCGGGCGGCTGCCAGCCGGCGGCCGCGTACCAGACCAGCGGCAGTTCGCCGACAAGATGCCCCGCGCCCCGACCGCCGGGGTCGAGCACGAACGCGAAGTCGACCGTGCCCTTGCCGACCGCCTCGGCCAGCTGCGTGGACCGGCCGATCTCGAATCGCGTCGCGCAGTCGGGAAACGCCGCCCGCAGCGCGCGGATCATCTCCGGCAGGATCTGCCCGGCGCTGTGCTCGGTGGAGCCGACCACGATCGTCCGGCCCTGCTCGGCGGCCAGCCGCCGCAGCGCGGCGTCGTGGACCTCGATGATGCGCCGCGCCTCGGCCAGCACCTGCTCGCCGGCCGAGGTCAGGCGCATGTTCCGCCCGTCCCGCTCGAACAGCTTGCGCTTGAGGCCCCGTTCCAGCAGCCGCACATGCTGGCTCAGCGCGGGCTGGCTGATGCGCCGCACCGCGGCGGCCCGGTTGAAGCCGCCGCACTCCGCGATCGCGACCAGCGTGCGCAGGTGTTCGAGATCGAGCGATGCCGTCATCCCCCGATTACAGCCGATCCCGGCCCCGCCCGGGCCGGCCGACCGCCATGTGGGAATCTCGCCGCCCGGTCTTGCCGCACGCCGCGCGGCCAGTGCTCCCGCCATGTGGACATCGCCGTTCGCACGGGGTGGGCACCGGCGCGCGCCTATGACACCGCCGGATCGACGGCGACCGGGAATTGCAACCCTTGCCCATGCGCCGGCGACGATTCCGGTAATCGCGAATTCGGAACGTAACGTCCGACACAGCGACGCGGCGCACATTCCGGGTACATTCGGGAAACCCGCGCCGGTAACAACGTGCACCCGCCTGTCGCCCAGGTCACAAATACAATCGATCGCGGCGATGTCGGAGATTTCAACGATTGCCGCGACAACGACTACTAGGGAAATTCACACGTGGCCGCTGGTACATTCTCTCGGGGCTCTTCATGGGCAAATCGAGGGAAAGGCGATCGAGGTGACGCGTGTTCGCACGGGCCGAGCTGGCTGATATCGGGGATCTGCTCCAACTGTACCGCCGGGTGTACGGGACCAGCTACGCGCTGCCGCTGGGCACCGACCCCGAGGTGATGGCGGCGGAGATCGCCTCGGACCGCACGATCTGGCTGGTGGCCCGGGATCCGGCGACCCACCGGCTGCTGGCCTCGATCATGGCCACCGTCGATCCCGCCGACCGCATGGGCAAGCTCCAGGGCCTGGTCGTCGACCCCGAGCACCGGCGCGGCGGCATCGCCCACGACGCGGTCGGCACGCTCGCCGACATGGTGCTGGCGCAGGGACTGGCCGATTCGGTGTACGGCACCGCCCGCACGACGTCGACCGCGCCGCAACGGATCTGCCAGCGCAACGGCTTCCACGCCATGGGCATCTTCCCCAACCTGCGCAAGGCCGACCGGCACGAGACCATGGTGCTGCTGACCCGCTACCGCGAGGGCGTGCTCGACCAGCGGCACCCGGTCGCCCGGGTCCCGGCCGAGCTGGCCGGCCTGATCGACGCCGTCGAGCAGCAGATCCCGTGGCGGCGCCGGCCGGAGATCGCCGCCGCGCCCACGGCGAGGCCGGTCCCCGCGCCGACTCCGTCCACTGTGGAGCTCGTGGACGCGCCTCGGTTCGTGCTCAAGCGGTTCGACGAGATGGTCACCGACCCGGTGCGCCGGTTCTACCCGTTCCACACGCCCAACGTGATGCTCACCGACACCGAGGCCGGCTACGAGCTCTACGCCCACCTCAGCCCGGGCGACGGCTACTGCACGCTGGTCGGCGCGGCCCCGACGCCGATGGCGGTGGCCGACCACCTGGACCGGATCATCACGCAGCTGAACAACTTCGGCGCCTACTACGTCGAGTCGCTGGTGCCGATGGACGCGTTCGAGGAGCTGACCGCGTTGCTGGGCAACGGCTTCCTGCCGGTGGCGGCCTATCCGGCGATGCGCCGGGACGGCGAGCTGTTCCGCGACTACGTGGTGATGGCGCGGACCATGCAGCCGCTGGACTTGCGCGGTCTGGCCATCGACAACGCCTTCCGGCCGTTCACCGAGCAGTACATCGACCTCTGGAAACAGCAGTACCTCAACACCCACGGAGTCTTCCGGTGAACCGCTTCCTCGGGCCGGTGACCGTGCCCGATCCGACCGCCCTGGCCGACGTGCAGCGACTGTGCGACGTGGCCGAGGGCTACACCCACGACGACGACCTGTTCCTGCGGGCCATGAACGAGTCCAACGCCTGGCACGCCGAGCGTTCGCCGTTGTTCGCCTCGCTCTACGGCGACCGCGGGCCGATCGGCGAGCTGTCCGAGCAACCGTTCGTGCACGCCAACTTCTTCAAGATGCACCAGGTCGTCTCAGTGCCCGAGAAGGACGTCCGGGCCCACATGACTTCTTCGGGCACTACCGGCCAGAAGTCGCAGATGCACTTCGACGACTGGACGCTGGGCGCGGGCCGGCGCATGGTCGCGCGACTGTTCGAGCACAACGGCTGGATCAGCGACGACCCGGTGAACTACCTGCTCTACTACTACCAGCCGCAGCCCGGCCTCCAGCTGGGCACCGCCGCGACCGGGCAGCTGACCTGCCAGTTCGCACCGGCCAACGCCACCGAGTACGGCCTGCCCAACACCGGCGCCGGCCACGAGTTCGACCCGTTCGGCGCGATCCGGGCGCTGCTGCGCTTCGCCGCCGACGGCCGGCCGGTGCGGATCTTCGGCTTCCCGTCGTTCCTGGCCTTCACCCTGGACCGGATGCTGGCCACCGGCGTGCCGACGATCGAGCTGCCCCAGGACTCGCTGGTCATGCTGGGCGGCGGCTGGAAGGGCAACGCGGACAAGCAGATCGGCAAGCCCGAGCTGTACCGACGGATTCACGAGCAGCTGGGCATCGCCGAGGACCGGATCCGCGACAGCTTCGGCTCCGTCGAGCACTCCGTGCCCTACTTCGAATGCAGTGGCCACAGCATGCACGTGCCGAGCTGGTCGCGGGTGCTGATCCGGTCGGTGCGGACCCTGGAACCGTTGCCGTACGGCGAAAAGGGCTACCTCCAGTTCCTCTCCCCCTACATCACCTCAGCCCCGGCGCAGAGCGTGCTGATGGGTGACCTGGCTTCGCTGCACCCGGCCGAGGAGTGCGGCTGCGGTCTGTCCACGCCGTGGTTCACGGTGCACGGGCGGGCCGGGGTCAGCCGCAACCGCAGCTGCGCGATCGCCGCGGCCGAGATGCTCAAGGGACGGTCGTGATGCATTACTGGCAAGGGGAATGGGTCGACGACGCGGCGGCCGACAAGCGGCTGGACACGCTGGCCGACTGCGCGCAGCGGGTGCTGGCCGGTCCGCCGCCCGGCCCACTGGTCGTGCTGAACGCCTGCGACCGGCTCGGACGCGAACTGCTCGACCCGGCCTCGCCGGTGCGGGAGCGGCTGGTCGCGCGGCTGCGCGAGTGGGACCTGCCCGAGGACGAGGTGCAGCGCACCTTCACCGACCTCGCGTCCGCACTGGACCGGGAAGCCTTGGAGCGCAAGGTGTTGCGCGAGCTGGGCGATCTGGACCCGGCCCGGTTGGCGCGGTTCGACCTGCGTGAGCCGGTGTTCGAGGCGTGGGTGCCGGTCGGCCTGCTGGTGCACTTCGCGCCGGGCAACGCCCCGGCCGCCGGCGCGCTGAGCGCGTTGGAGGGCCTGCTGGCCGGCAATCTCAACGTGGTCAAGACCAGTGGCGACGACTCGTCGTTCACCGCCGAACTGCTGGCGGCGCTGGCCGAGCAGGACGTGAGCGGCACGCTGGCCGAGCGGCTGATCGTGCTGCGCTGCCCGTCGAGCCGGCGGGACTGGCTGGTGCGGATGTGCGAGCCGGCCGACGCCGCCGCCGCGTGGGGCGGCGAGGAAGCCCTTGCCGCCGTGGCCGAACTGCTGCCCGCCGGCTGCCGGCTGATCGACTGGGGCCCGAAGCTCTCGTTCGCCTACCTGACCGCCGACACCTGGACCGACGGCCCGACGCTGGCCGCCGTGGCCGCCGACGTGTGCCGGCTGGACCAGCAGGCGTGCTCAAGTCCGCAGGTCATCTACCTGGACACCGCCGACAAGGCCGAGGTTTTCGCCTTCGCCGAGCGGTTCGCGCCGGTGCTGGCCGAGGTCGGCGCGCGGACGCAGCCGCGGGAGCCCAGCCAGCAGGAGTGGGCGGAGATCACCAACACCGTGCTGGTGACCGGCCTCGAACAGCATCTGGGGCTGACCAAGGTGATCGAGGACCCGGACGGCGGCTGGCGGGTGCTGGCCGACACCAGGTCGGCGCTGCGGGCCTCGCCGCTGTACCGAACGGTGTGGGTGAAGCCGTTGCCACGCAACGAGATCGCGGCGGTGCTGCGCCCGATGCGGCGCTACCTCCAGACGGTCGGCCTCGCGGCGGATCGTCCGGACACCGCGGCCCTGGCCCGGTTGTTCGTCGGCATCGGCGCGCAGCGGATCACGATGCCGGGCGAGATGCTGTCCAGCTACCACGGCGAGCCGCACGACGGCGTGTACGCGTTGCAGCGCTACAGCCGCCGAGTCGACGTCCAGCTGGACAAGCGGTTCCGCACGGACGCCTGCCTCGACGACCTCATCGGGTCCCGTGAGCTGCCGGCCCCGCGCGTGGCGATCACCGGCAAGGGCGAGTTCGAGCAGCTGCAAGGCGATCTGAGCCGGGCCGACGTGTTCTTCCACAGCGGCGGCAGCTCCGGCAAGCCCAAGCTGTCGGCGTTCAGCTGGGACGACTACCACGAGCACATGCGCTTCGGGGCCGAGGGACTGCTGGCCGCCGGCCTCGACCCGAGCACCGACCGCGTGATGAACCTGTTCTACGCCGGGCACCTCTACGGCGGGTTCACCAGCTTCTTCTCCACACTGGAAGTCATGGGGGCCAAGCAGTTCCCGATGGGCGCGCAGCCGGCGGCCCAGCTGGAGGTCGCGCAGTCCATTGTGGACCACGAGGTGGACACACTGGTCGGCATGCCCAGCAACCTGTTCTCGCTGTTCACCGAGGGGGCCGAGATCCTGGGCGCCTACCGGGGCGTGCGCAAGATCTTCTACGGCGGCGAGCACTTCTCCCAGCGGCAGCGCGATATCCTGACCGAGCGGTTCGGCGTCGAGGTGATCCGCTCCGCGGTCTACGGCAGTGTCGACGGCGGTCCGCTGGGCTACCAGTGCGAGCACTCCCCCAACCGCGTGCACCACCTGTTCACCGGCGTGCACACGCTGGAGATCATCGACGCCGAGCGGGACGAGCCGGTCGGGCCCGGGCAGACCGGGCGGCTGGTGTTCACCGCGCACACCCGGCGCGGGCAGCGCCTGGACCGCTACGAGATCGGCGACCTCGGCCGCTGGCTGGCCGAACCCTGTCCGTGCGGGCGGCGCACGCCCCGGTTCGAGCTGCTCGGCCGCACCGGCGACGTGTTCCGCATCGGCCCCAACTTCCTGAACTACCGCCGTTTTGTCGCCGTGGCCGAGGACTTCGGCCACACCGGCGCGCTCCAGATCGTGCTCGGCGAGAGCGGCGACCGGGAGAGCCTGACCATCCGGCTGGAGCGGGGGTGCGCGCCCGAGGACGCCGCCGAGCGCTTCTTCGCCGGCTACGAGGACCTGCGGACCATGCTGAAGCTGACCGATCTGGTGTCGGTGGACGTGGAACTGTTGCCGGTCACCGAGTTCGACCACGCCGCCGGCAGCGGCAAGCTGCGCGCGGTCGTCGACACCCGAACGAGGAACACGTGATGCTGTCTGAGCTGGTCGCGTTCGCGCGCGAGAACTCCCCGTTCTACCGGGACCTCTATGCCGGGCTGCCGGCCAAGGTGGCCCTGACCGACCTGCCGTTGATCGACCACGCCGCATTCTGGGCCGCGAACACCGTGCACGACAACACCTTGCGGACCGGCCCGCACACCGACGGCATCGTGTTCAAGACCGGCGGCACCACCAGCGCGCCGCGGATCTCGGTCTACACCAGGCCGGAGTGGCGGGAGATGGCCACCACGTTCGCGAGCGGGCTGCCCGCCGCCGGCGTGCGCGCCGGCGACCGCGTGGCGAACCTGTTCTACGCCGGCGAGCTGTACTCCAGCTTCGTCTTCACCCTCAACCTGTTCCAGGTCGCGCCGGTCGACACCGTGCAGCTGCCCATCGCCGGCGGGGCGGACCCCGAGTTCGTCGTGCGGGCGCTGACCGAGTTCAGCGCCACCGTGCTCGCCGCCCCGCCGACCTCGCTCTGCCAACTGGCCCAACACGTTCGCGACACCGTGGGCTCGCTGCCGGACGTCCGGGTCGTGCTGTTCAGCGGCGAAGCCTTCTACGGCGACCAGCGGGCCCTGCTGGCCTCGGCGTTCCCCAACTCCTCCGTGCGGTCCATCGGCTACGCCAGCGTCGACGGCGGCATCCTCGCCGCGCCAGTCGACGGCGAGCCTGATTCCCGTGTGCACCAGGCGTTCGCGCCGTCCCGGCTGTTGGAGATCCTCGACCTCGAGACCGGCGAACCCGTCACCACCCCCGGCCAGGCAGGCCGGGTTGTCGTCACCGACCTGGTGCGGCGGCTCCAACCCGTCATCCGTTACCCCGTCGGCGACCTCGCCGAGTGGGTCGATCCCGCGGCGGGCACGTTCCGGCTGCTCGGTCGCTCGGACGAGGGCGCCCGCGTCGGGCCCGTCACCCTGTACCTGGACGATCTTCGGTCCATCGTCGAGCAGGCCGTCGGGCCCGTCAGCGGCATGCAGGTGGTGCTTCGCCGGCAGGACGCCAAGGACCAGCTCGTGCTGCGGCTGGCCGGCAGCGGATGCGGCGACTCCATCGCCACGCGGCTTTCCCAGGCACGGCCGATGTTCGCCGACCACGTCCGGCGGGGCCTGATCCAGCCGCTGGCCGTCGAGTGGGTCCGGACGACGGACCTGCGCACCAATCCGCGCACCGGCAAGCTGGTTCGCCTGCTCGACGAACGCGGCGTGAATGACGGGATCGTTGGATGACGGCGTGACATCGCAAGAGTCCTTACCGGACAACGGTCTTCCGATCAAGACTGCAGTGTGAAACTGCCGGTCGCAGTCGCCGAGCACTACGCACTTCTGCGTATTCACCGTCGGCGGTGATCCACGCGCCCCGCACTCGACAGACCAGCAATGCTTGCTTGCGCGCTCAAGTTCTTGGTGGTCAGTGGAGGTTGAGCTTCGCCTCGTCGTCGATCAGGTAGCCGCAGAACCGGCGGCTCGGGTCCCGGGCGAGGCGGATCTCCCGCAGGCGCTCGAAGTTGTCGTCGGCGACGAAGCGGTCGCCGCGCCGGGTGAAGTCGGTGTCGCCGAGATAGACGCCCTTGCCGAAGTCGGCGGCGAGTTCGGCGGTGGCGCCGTGCACGAAGTCGGCCAGGGGCTCGTCCAGGGTGGGGTCGTCGTAGCAGACGTAGGTGGAGACCAGACCGGTTCCCTCGACGGAGAAGGCCATGTCAGGCAGCTCCCCCGACGGCGACCAGCCGTACCACATGGACCAGGAACGCTCGGTGGGCAAGGTGGCCCAGAACTCCCGCAGCCGGGGTGCGAGCGTCGCGGCCGGGGCGTCGGTCCAGGTGCAGTCGACGCGCCAGCGGAAACCCTCGGGGTTCTGCGGGGAGAGCAGCGCGTTCTGCTCAGGAATGCTGGTCCCGCCACGCACGCGACCGAGGTGGCGGACCGGGCACGCGTCGAAGGCAGCCAGCAGCGGCGCGATCTCGGCCTCGGAGTCTCCGATGGCGGTGGTGTGCATGATCACGATGGTGCCCTCGGGCCGGGAGACGCCGGCGTCGAGCGGAACCTCGGGCTGTCGGGTGGCGATCAGGATGGGCTCCACCCGACGGTCGAGCGCGGGCAGGATCCGTTGCAGCCAGGCCAGAAGCTCGTCGAGATCCGCGAGACGGAACGTCCTCGTGTCCTGTGCGAAGGCCGGCCGCGCGAACGTGCGGAGGTGGAATCGCGTGATGACACCGGGAAAACCCGGTCCGGCGCCGCGGGCGGCCCACAGCAGGTCCGCGTTCTCGTGCGCGCTGGCCCGGACCTTGCGACCGTCGGCGAGCACGACGTCGATGGCCTCGATGCTTTCGCAGGACCACCCGTAGTGCCGGGTCTGCCAGCCCATCCCGCCCTGCAACAGGAAACCGCCGAGCCCCACGGATTCACAGTGCCCCACCGGGAAGAACCGCCCCCGCTCGGCCAGGAACGGGTCCAACTCGGTCGCGCCGGCCACGGCCGGCGTCGCCGTGACGATGTTCGTCGCCGGGTCGAACGCCATGTCCTTCATCGCGCCGAAGTCGATGAGCAGCGCGTCGTCGCGGACACCCCAGCTCGCCCAGGAGTGGCCGCCGGCGCGGACGGACACCGGCCAGCCTTCCGCAGCGGCCAGCTTCACTCCGGCAACCACGTCGTCCTCGTCGGCCGGCCGCAGCACCGCGGCGGGCATCCGGCTGCTCAGGCGTCGGTTGAACACGTGCCCGACGCGCAGCTCCTCGTAGCGGGCGTCGCCCCGCCGGGCGAAGGTTCCTGCGAATTCCGCCATCGTGCGCTCCGTTGTGCTCAGGCGAAGACCGGCGTCATGTCCATGAAGATCTGGTACCTGGCGATCAGGCCGTCGTCGGTCAGGTCGAAGATGTTCGCGCAGGGCAGCACCAGCTGGCCGCCGTCGTGCCGGGTGTAGGTGACCCGCAGCTCGACGAGGACGGTGTCGCCGACCCGCCAGGCCCGCAGGACCTCGTGGCCGATGCCGGCGATCGCCTGCTCGAACCAGCGCACCGCGGCACGGACGCCGTCCCGGCCGGCCGCCGGGTTGTCGTTGACGCTGACCAGCACGCCGTCCGGCGCCATCCGCGCGGCCACGCCGTCGGCGTCAAACCGGTCCACGAACTCGAACAGGGACTCTGCCCAGCGATACGGGTCCGTCATGGCTTGCCTCCGGGTCTATCTTCTCATGTGTCGAGTATTCGACGCAGGCGAAGACATGTCAACCGGGCGCGTGGTAGCCTCGGCTGAGTTAGCTGTCCGAGACAGTTATTTGCCTCAAGGAGTGTCACGTGAAAGCGATCCAGTTGACGGAGCAGGGCCCGGCCGAGGTGTTGCGGCTGGTGGACCTGCCCGACCCGGTTCCCGGACCGGGACAGGTGGTGATCCGAGTGGCGGCGGCCGCGGTCAACTTCTCGGACGTGATGCGTCGCCGCGGCGACGTCTACCCGGTCCCGACGACGCCGCCGTTCGTGCCCGGCGCCGAGGTGGCCGGCACCATCGCCGCGGTCGGCGAGGGGGTCGACCTCGAACTCGGCACGCGGGTGTTCGGCATGGTCGGCGCCGACGCCTCCGGCGGCTACGCGGAGCTCGCCCTCGCCTACGCCAACGGCCTGATCCCGGTCCCGGCCGGGCTCGACCTGGACGTCGCCGCCGGCATCATCGTCACCGGCCTGGCCGCCACGGTGATGCTCGGCGACGCCGCCAAGCTCGCCCCGGGCGAGACGGTGTTCGTGCCGGCGGCGGCCGGCGGGCTCGGCAGCTACGCCGTGCAGATCGCCAAGCTGCTCGGCGCGGGCACGGTCATCGCCGGGGCCAGCACGGCCGAGAAGCGCGAGATCGCGCTCAAGCTCGGCGCCGACCACGCCGTGGACTACACCAAGCCGGGCTGGACCGACGAGGTCCGCGAGCTCACCGGCGGCCGCGGTGTCGACGTGGCGCTGGAGATGCGCGGCCCGGCCAGCCTGGCCGAGACGCTGACGATCCTGGCGCCGTTCGCCCGGCTCGTCGTCTACGGCTCGGTCTCCGGCTCCGTCGAGGGCTTCGACCCCAAGTCGCTCGAGCCGCTACTCTACGACCCCGCGCCCAGCCAGGTCCTCACCGGCTTCAACCTGGGCGTGTGGTTCGAACACCGGCTGCCCGAGGTGGGGGCATCGCTGGAGCGGCTGGTCCGCTGGGTGGCCGGCGGCGACGTCGCCACGCCCGCAGTGCAGGCGCTGCCGCTGAGCGAGGCCACGCAGGCGCACCGGCTGCTGGAAACCGGCGCCACGACAGGAAAGCTCGTGCTGAAGCCATGACCGCCGAACGGGTGGCGGTGGTCACCGGCGGCGCCGGCGCGATCGGATCGGCGATCGTGCAGGCGCTGCGGACGACCAGGCATCGCACCGTCGTGCTCGACCGCGACGGTGACGTTGCGGTCGATCTCGCGGACGAGCAGTCCACCCGGCGGGCGGCGGCGGAGGTCCTCGACCGGCACGGCCGCTGCGACGTGTTCGTGCACTGCGCGGGCGCGTTCGACGTGGCCGCGCTGGCCGATCTCACCGCCGAGACCTGGCGGCGCGTCCAGGCCGTCAACGTCGAGTCGGCGTTGTGGCTGGCGCAGGCCTTCACACCCGGTATGGCCGAGCGCGGGGTCGGTCGCATCGTGTTCATCACGTCGGACACGCTCTGGGATCCGCCTACCCCGGTGCTGCTGCCGTACGTGGCGAGCAAGGGCGCGTTGATCGGGATCATGCGATCCCTGGCCCACGCGCTCGGGCCGGACGGCATCGCGGTGACCGCCGTCGCGCCCGGCCTCACCGACACGCCGGGCTCGCGCACCGTCAACACCGAGGAGCAGTTCGACGCGGTGGTCGCCCGGCAGGCCCTCAACCGGCGGCTCACGCCGGACGACACGGCGGCCGCGGTCGCCTTCCTGGCCTCGACCGGCGGCGCGGCCCTGACCGGGCAGGTCCTCTGCGCCGACGGCGGGGCGGTCCTCCGCTAAGACGGGCGGGGGGGGGTGCCCGCCCCGCCACCCCCCCCCCCCCCCCCAACCCCGGGGCCCCGGAGGGGGTGTTTGCCCCGGGGGGGGTGGCCCCCCCCCCCCCG